>CAZABT010000013.1:1876-33580 GCA_964483395.1 uncultured Lachnospiraceae bacterium | reverse complement strand
GCCTTTTTCGCGGCTTCCTCGGCTGCTTTCCTTGCTGCTTCCTCGGCTGCTGCAGATAACTCCTGCGACGTATTTACAGAAGCTGTAGTTCCGCCTTCATCAGATGCTGCTGTCGTGGCTGCAACGGTAGTTCCGGTCACAGCTGTCGGCTCTGCAAGCATCAGATCCAGTACAGAATTCAGTTCCGTCAACTCTGTTTCAACTGCTGCAGCATTTGCCGCCGGTGCTGCTTCTCCTGCCGGCTGTGAAACAACCGGTTCTGCCGCAAGCGGTATCTCTGTATCCGGTATACTCACTGTGTCCCCCGGTGTCTCTGTATCATCTGCATCGGGTGCTGCCGCCAGTGGAACTGCTGCATCCTCAATTTCCTTTTCTTCAACGTCCGCAACTACGGCAGAAGGGTCCGGTTGTCCTATTCTATGCTTATAAGCTGCCATCCCACCGATTGTTGAACTAATAAAAAGTAATGCGAATAATAGTATCAGCACCTTTTTCTTCTGGTCTTTGTCCTGTTCCTGATTTTGCATATCCTGCTCCATTCTCTGATCCTTCATGACAATCCTCTCTTTCATTATGGTTGAAAGCTTCCTTCATTTTGTCTGTTTTCTATATTGTTATTCTATATATCGGCGTAATAAACTAGGTATTAAGTACCATTTTGTATTTTTCCACAAACAATCTTCAAAAAAAGTCCTCCGGTCGCTGTTTCACCGGAGGACTCAGACTATAGTTTCTAAGAATACGTACATAAAATGCCGCGCACTTCGTATCCCTTAAATATGCAATACATGCGTTGCAATCTGAAAATAAATCATCAGTGATAACGCATCTACAATTGTCGTAATAAACGGACTTGCCATCACAGCAGGGTCAAACCCAATCTTCTTAGCCAGCATCGGCAGGGTGCATCCGATCAGCTTTGCTATGAATACAGCAGCAACCAATGTCGCGCACACGACAAATGCAATGGTCAGAGATACTTTGTCAAACAGCATCAGCTTCACAAAATTTGCAGCCGCAAGCGTAATTCCGCATAGAACTGCGACCCGTGCTTCCTTCCAAATGATTGCAAATATATCTTTAAAATCAATCTCCTGCAATGACAATGCTCGAATCACCGTAACACTTGCCTGTCCCCCTGCATTTCCGCCTGTATCCATCAGCATCGGAATAAATGCCGTCAACACAACATAGGTTCCGAGTGCTTCTTCATAATATAGTATAATCCCGCCTGTGACCGTCGCCGATATCATCAGAAGCAGCAGCCACGGAATACGTTTTTTCCATGTTTCAAAAATACCTGTTTTCATATATGGTTTATCTGATGGCACAATAGCCGCCATCTTTTCAATATCCTCGGTAGCCTCTTCCCGCATGATATCAACAACATCATCGACTGTAATGATACCGACCAGCCTGTTCTCATTATCAACGACCGGCATGGAAGTAAAATCATATTTCTGAAACATCATTGCGACCTCTTCCTGATCCATCAGGGTCTTGATCGAAATGACATTTTCATTCATGATATCTCCGATTTTTGCATCCGCATCGGAAAGCAGCAGATAACGGAGTGAAACCGTGCCCAGCAGTCTTCGCTGGGCATCCAGTACATAACAGATATTGATCGTTTCCTTGTCAACGCCCGTCTTACGTATACGCGCAATTGCCTGCTCCACTGTCAGATTTTCTTTCAAATCCACAAACTCTACCGTCATGATGGAGCCGGCAGAATCTTCCGGATAACGCAGCAAATGATTGATGTCACGTCTAGTCTCGGAATTTGCATTGGCCAGCAGCTTCTTGACTACATTTGCCGGCATTTCCTCTAGTAAATCCGTTGCATCATCTGCCATCAGATTATTGATAATATTAGCCGCCTCTCGATCTGTCAGAGCGGCAATGATCATTTGCTCTGTTTCAATCGGAAGGTACGAAAATACATCTGCCGCAATGGACTTCGGCAGAATCCTGAATATCTTAATCAATTCTTCTTCGGGTAATTCTTCAAGAAGCGTCGCAATATCCGCCTCATTCAACTCGGATAATTCCTGACGCAAGAGAGTATACTGCTTGTTGTCAATCAGATCTTTGATCTTCTCCATATTTTCCATGGCAATTCTCCTTTGAGGCGCGCAAAATAAAGTCTGCACGCATTATGTAGTGGTTCAAATGATTAACGCGCGGACTTCGACCCGGAACATCAGATAACGAATTGCTCTTTATCTTCTTCATATAAACCACCGCCTCTCGAATTGCTGTATTTTGTATAGAGATTAGACTTTTAATCCATAACAACTATACCAAACATGATTTTTTATGTCAATTAAATCTTCATCATTTCCAATTCATCCCTGTCGCTTCAAAATACTCTTGGTTTTCCATCAATGACCGCATAATAAACTTCCTCTCCATCTGTCAATCCAGCCTGTCCATTGGTGGCTTCTGTCAGTTCAGCCTTTGCTTTTCCCACTTCATTGATCGGTATCAAAGTCTGCAGGGCAACCTGCTCCGTATACTCAACCGTCAGAATAGGATAACCATTCTTTCCTATTATATATTGTACCTTTCCGATACCGTTATAGTCGGTCGTCACATGAAGCAGCAATGCATACTCCTTCTCTATGATTTCACAATGCGCAAGCCCTTCCTTCACTGCACGACTATAAGCCCGTACCAGTCCACCCGTGCCCAACAGGGTTCCTCCAAAATATCGTGTTACAACAACTGCCACATTTCGGATTTTCTCCCCCAACAGTACCTCAAGCATAGGCCGACCGGCAGTCCCTCCCGGCTCACCGTCATCCGAGCATCTCGATATTTCTGAATTCAGACCCAGCACAAACGCAGAACAGTTGTGGGTCGCATCCCAATACTTTTTCTTTGTCTTATCTATAAAATCTACAGCCTCAGCTTCTGTTTCCACCTTTTGTACTGTGGCAATAAACCGTGATTTTTTCTCAATGATTTCTCCCTCACCGCCGCAATATACTTCCTGGTACCTCTCAACCATATCTGTCCTACCTCATTTTCCACACACTCTCACGATTCTAAAACATATATCATTTCAGCCGATGCTTGAAAAGCTTTCGCCAATCATATTATACAACACACCTGTATAAAAGCACACTCATTTGTGAACAATTCTTTACAGGGGGATTTCCCTCTTTATTTAAATTATAAAATTTGTTATAATGAACGATATGCGATCAGCAAATGAATCGCAGATTGATTGATGCACCAAGTCAGGAGGTTTCAGCATGAATTATGGTAGAAGAAGCGCGCGCCATAAACAGAAAACGCTCGTGTCCAAATCGACCAAGATCGGAAAGATGATTGCTATTACATTTTTTAACGCTGTTTTAGTATGTATGCTTTCGCTTGCAGTCATTGGGGTCTGCGCCGGTGTCGGCTTATTCAAAGGCGTCATCGCAACTGCCCCCGATATATCCAACATAGATGTTTCCCCAACCGGTTTCTCAACAACCGTATATGATAAGGAAGGAAACACTCTGACAAAACTCGTTGCTGCTGATTCTAACCGTATCTATGTCACCATCGACAAGATACCGGAAGATTTTCAGCATGCTTTTGTTGCCATCGAGGATGAACGTTTCTACACACATCCCGGCATTGATATCAAAGGTATCATGCGTGCCGGTGTAAAGGGACTGCAAAGCGGCAGTTTCTCCGAGGGTGCCAGCACGATTACCCAGCAGCTTTTGAAAAATAACGTTTTTACAAGCTGGACATCTGAATCCTCCATGATAGAAAAATTCAAGAGAAAATTTCAGGAGCAGTATCTTGCTCTGGAGCTTGAGAAGATCATGGACAAAGAAACCATCCTTGAAAATTATATGAATACCATTAACCTTGGACAGAGCACACTTGGCGTACAGGCTGCATCTCTGCGCTATTTCAATAAACCGGCTGCACAAATCAATCTGTCCGAAGCAACTGTCATTGCTGCAATTACACAGAATCCGACAAAATTCAACCCCATTTCTCATCCGGAGGATAATATGGAGCGTCGTACCAAGGTGCTCGATAATATGTTGGAGCAGGGCTATATCACACAGGGCGAGCATGACGAGGCCCTGGCTGATGATGTCTATTCCAGAATTCAGAATGTCAATGCAGAAACAGAGAAAAATTCTATCTATACATACTTTGTAGATACATTGACCGAGGAAGTCATAAATGACCTGCAGGAAATGAAGGGTTATTCTTACACGCAGGCTTATAATGCCCTATACAGCGGTGGCTTGAGCATTTATACAACTCAAGATCCCAGCATTCAGAAAATCTGCGATGAAGAATTCAGTAATCCCGATAATTTTCCGGAAAACACCAAGCTGTATCTGACTTATGAGTTGACGATCGAAAAGCAGGACGGCGAACTCGAAAACTTCAGTACACAAAATTTTGAATCCTACTTCAAGCAGCAGAAAAAGAGTTTCAACAGTATCTTTGATACACAGGAAGATGCTCAGGCCTGCATTGACGAATATAAGGCCTCTGTCATGGGCCCGACAGATAAATTTGTAGCCGAAAATATCAACTACACACCACAGCCGCAGGTATCCATCAGCATCATTGATCATACCAACGGTCAGGTCGCTGCCATTGTCGGCGGGCGCGGCACCAAACAGGCCAGTCTGACTCTGAACCGTGCAACTGATACTATGAGACAGCCCGGTTCTACCTTTAAGGTTCTCGCTGCATATGCACCTGCTCTTGACAGCGCCGGATTTACGCTGGCATCTACACAGGTGGATGAGCCGTTTAATTACGCCAACGGCAGACCAGTTTCCAACTGGTACAGCTCCGGCTATAAAGGAATCTGTACTGTACGCTATGGTATTGAGCAATCTCTAAATATTGTTGCAGTAAAAACGCTGACTGATATCACCCCACAGCTGGGTTATGATTATCTGCTGAATTTTGGATTTACGACGCTGGTTGACCGCCGTACACAGGCAGACGGCAGCATCACCTCTGATATTACGCAGGCGCTTGCTCTGGGTGGTGTAACAGATGGTGTCACGAACCTTGAGCTGACTTCCGCATATGGTGCCATTGCCAACGGAGGTACCTATATCAAGCCAATGTTCTATACAAAGATCGTAGACCATGATGGAAATGTATTAATTGAAAATGCACCGCAAAAACGTCAGGTAATCAAGGAGACAACTGCATTTCTACTGACAGATGCCATGACAGATGTTGTTACACAGGGTACCGGCGGCAAAGTGCGCTTCGATAACATGTCCATTGCCGGAAAGACCGGAACAACCTCCAGTGATGTCGATGTATGGTTTGCAGGCTATACACCTTACTATACCTGTGCAACTTGGGCAGGGTATGATAATAATGTCCACATGGGCGGTTCAGAAACCGGACTTGCCAAAACATTATGGAAGGCTGTTATGTCCCGTGTCCATGAAAATCTGGAAAATAAGGCCTTTACAACGCCGGAAGGCATTACCACTGCCACTGTCTGCAACAAATCCGGCAAACTGGCTGTTTCAGGACTATGCGAGCTGGACGGCAGTGCCTACACAGAGTATTTCGCCGTAGGTACCGAGCCAACAACTGTCTGTGACCGTCATATGGTCGGTTATGTGTGCGGATTGACGGGTGGTCGGGCAGCAGACTCCTGTCCTTATAAGATGCAGGGTGTGATCATGGTAGATCCTGAAAATGATCCATATGCTTCTACACCTTACTGTATCCATAGTTATATCAACGGAGTTCCGATGTTTTCGGTAGACGGAACAACAGCTTTGCCGACGACTCCGACTGACGGAACCGGAACGGTTTTGCCAGGTGTCGTGCTGCCGGACGGCACACTTCCGGATACTACGCTGCCGGATGCATCTCAAACAGCTCCCACGGTAGTTGATCCCAACACAGTGATTCCACAATAAATAAAATATCGGCTGATGCCAATAAAAGGCCTTCAAAATAAACGACAGCAGGATTCGCGCCTGCTGTCGTTTATTTTTTATTTTTCATTTCCCACTGTCCGCTCTGATTACATGCTCTACTGCTTTTCATAGCGCAGAAAACGATATTCAATATTAAAATAAGTCTGCTCCTCACTGTCTCCTGTAATTTTCCATTCCGGCATAGCATCCAGATCAGGAAAATATGCATCTGCATCATAAGCATAATCAATCTTTGTAATATGAGCCGTATCACAATAAGGAAGAAGCTGTTGATAGATGCTCTCACCACCAATGATATAAACATCCTCAGACGGATATGGCTTCAATGCTTCCAAAAGTTCCTCTGTTGAATGCACAACAATGGCATCTTTGACATGATAGCCTGTATCCTTGGAAAGAATAATATTGGTTCTGTTCTTGAGCGGAAGCCCGTTCGGAAAGGTCTCCAGTGTCTTGCGTCCAAGTACGACCACCTTCCCTGTCGTTTCCTCTCGAAACATCTTCTGATCGCTTGGGATTCTCACCAACAACTGGTTGCGGTATCCAATGGCCCAGTTCTGATCTACTGCTACTATAATATTCATCTGCTCTACTCCTTTTTATGGTTTACATAACTTTTAAACTGCAATCGGTATATTCTCAATCTGCGGTCCCGTCACGTAGCCTTCCACTTTAACGTCATCCCTCGTAAACTGATAAAAATCTTTCACATCAGGATTCAGCCAGAATTTCGGTGCTTCATACGGCTTTCTTGTAATCAGTTCACGTATTAACGGAATATGTCTGTCATAAATATGTGCGTCTGCAATCACATGCACGAACTCGCCGACGTTCATATCACACACCTGTGCCAGCATATGCACCAGCACAGAATACTGTACCACATTCCAGTTGTTCGCCGCCAGTACATCCTGTGAGCGCTGATTCAGAATCGCATTCAGGGTGAGCCTATCCTCTCCCTGGCGCTGTGTAACATTAAAAGTCATGCTGTATGCACATGGATACAAATTCATCTCATGCAGATCCTGATGAACATACAGATTCGTCATGATACGTCTGCTGAATGGATTATGCTTCAAATCATAAATGACACGATCCACCTGATCCATCATACCCTCACGATATTGATGCTTAACCCCCATCTGATAGCCATAGGCCTTCCCGATGGAACCGTCCTCATCTGCCCATGCATCCCATATATGAGAATGCAGCCAGTTGACATTATTGGATTTTTCCTGCCAAATCCACAGCATTTCCTCAGTTGCACTTTTCAATGCCGTCTTACGAAGCGTCAGTATCGGAAATTCCTTACGCAGATCATAACGGTTTACTACACCGAATTTTTTGATTGTATATGCCGGTGTTCCATCCTCCCACTTCGGCCGTACCTTTTCTCCCTCTGTACTGCATCCATTTTCTATGATGTCCGTACACATATCTATAAATATTTTATCTGCTAAACTCATTGACTGATCCTTTCATTTCTATCTGTCCCACTTATCGCTCAGTGAATTGACTTGATCCGCAAATTTTGCAAGATCCTTATTCGCCAGACCATCATTCTTTTGAATGACCGCAAGCAGACGCTGTCCTGCCGCCAGAAGCCTTGCAAAGACTGCCGTAGCTGCTTTCGGCTTCTTCGGTGCTACCCGAACACCCTCTGCCTCATATTCACATTCATTCTTCATCAGGTCATAGCAGGTGCCGCTATAAGGAGCTACTGCATCGAACCCAAAATTCTCATGCAGATAATCAGCATAAATATCACATACCGTATCATCACCATGCACAACAAAAACCCGTTCCGGCTGCGGCTCAAATCCGTTGATCCAATTTGTCAGACCTTCTTTGTCCGCATGACCGCTCAGACCCTTGATGGATGTAATACGCGCACGTACCTCCACCGGCTCTCCAAAAAGCTTGACCTCTGTTGCGCCCTCTACCAGTGTACGTCCAAGCGTACCGATTGCCTGATAGCCTACAAACAGAATTGTACATTCCGGTCTCCAGAGATTATGCTTCAAATGATGCCTGATACGTCCTGCCTCACACATACCTGATGCTGACAGGATGACCTTGGGCTCGTCATTAAAATTAATTGCCTTGGACTCATCACTTGTAATGGAAAGATTCAGCCCCGGAAATGTAATCGGATTGATTCCCTGACGAACCAGCTCCATCGCCTCATCATCAAAGCAGTCATAAATATTTCTGTTGAACACATTCGTAGCCTCTACCGCCAGTGGGCTGTCTACATAGACCTCAAAATTCTCGTGTCCCGCCACAAGTCTGTCTGCCTTGATTTTCCGCAGGAAATAAAGCATTTCCTGTGTACGCCCTACCGCAAATGACGGAATGACTACATTTCCGCCTTTGTCAAAGGTATCCTTCAGTATCTGTGTCAGTTCCGTGACATAATCTGCACGATCCTTCTCATGCAGCCGGTCGCCATAGGTAGACTCGATGACCACATAGTCCGCTTCCTTGATCTGCATGGGGTCTTTGATCAGCGGTTGATTGGTATTGCCCACATCTCCCGAAAATACAATCTTCTTCGTTCCCTCCTGCTCCGTCAGCCATACCTCAATGGCGGCAGAACCGAGCAAATGTCCCATATCCGTAAACCGTATTCTGATCCCGTCACAAATATTGATTTCTTTATTGTAATGGCAAGGCACAATACATTTGATAGCCCCGTCTGCATCCTGCATATTATATAACGGCTCATACTCCTGTACATTTGGTGAACGCTTCGCCTTGCGGTTGCGCCACTCTGCCTCGAACATCTGAATGTGTGCACTGTCACGCAGCATAATGCTGCACAAATCTGCCGTTGCATCCGTTGTGAATACCTGTCCTCTGAAGCCTCTCGCATAAAGCCAGGGTATCATACCCGAATGGTCAATATGCGCATGTGTCAAAAACACATAATCAATCAATGCTTCATCCACGGGAATGTCCACGTTTTCATACATATCCTGTCCCTGTTCCATACCACAGTCAATCAGAATATGCTTCTTACAGGCGTAAAGATAATGACAGCTTCCCGTCACTTCATGTGCTGCTCCTACAAATGTCAGTTTCATTTACAGACCCCCAATTCTATGATGTTCTATTTTATTATGCAGCTTCAGCATAGGTTCCGCTGCGTACTGTTGATTATCTGCCTGATTCCCTGTCACGGATGGCATGCAGGATATCAACCAGTTCCATAGGCTGATGAATCACATAGTCCGGTTTTGTCACATTTCCAAATCCATACGCGGCATAGACAATCGGTACACCCGCTTGACGGCAGGCATCTGCATCCATCTGCGTATCCCCTACATAAACTGTTTGTTCAATGCCATTACGTTCCATAATCAGCCGGATATTATCTGCCTTCAGCAGTCCGGTATCTCCCGGGCAGGTGTAGTCCGTAAAATATTTTCCGAAACCGGTAGCACCCAATACCGTTTCAATATAACCCGCCTGACAATTGCTTACAATAAACAGACGGTATTCTCCGGACAAATTCTCTAACATCTCCTCAAATCCATCATATACCGTTCCCGGCTCCTTCTTCAGATAGTTCTCCTCATACTCAAAGCAAAACGGCGCAAACTCTGCTCTCTTTTCTTCCGATACTTCCGGAAATAATGCCTCAATAATCTCGTCCATCGGTTTTCCGAAAAGAGATTTCAGTTCATCCGCCGTAATCTTCCTGTCAGGCATTCCTGCCTTCTTTGCCGCATCATTCCAAGCCTTCTCCACCACTCCCGTAGAGTCCCATAAGGTTCCGTCCACATCAAAAATAATACTGTTCGTCATGCATTTATCTCTTTCTCTATCATTCTTTCACGATTACAACGCGCTTCCGCTTCTTCCCGTGCCAAATGCTCTCCCTGCATTTGTGCTCATAAAATGATTGTAATCACTTATGATTGCAGTATAACATAATTTCCTTCCCCTTGCCATAGCTTTGGCAAAATAGTATAGTAGTAGCTAGAGTAAACGGTAAGGAGTCCACGTACATATGAAGTCATCGAAACCATTCATCTTTCTGATTGCAGTGCTGCTGTTTTTATGTGACCCGCTGGGTCTGCTGTGCAGAAATACATATGCAAAGGGAAATATTGTTATCGTCATAGATCCCGGACACGGGGGACCCGGTACCACTGATGAGCAGGAATTGGGTGCCAAATACAACAACGTATTTGAGAAAGACCTGACACTGATCACCGCCACTGCCATGAAAAATGAGCTGGAGCAATACGGTAATGTCACCGTCTTCCTGACTCGCAGCACAGATCAGCCCATGACCCTTGGAGACCGTTCCGCCTTCGCTGCCGGCGTCGGTGCTGATGCTTTGATCAGCATCCATTATAATGCTTCTGCAGAGCATAACTTCTATGGTGCTGAGGTATTTACCTCCGCATTCGGCCAACACTATGCCACAGGCACGGGACTTGGTTCCTGCTTTCTCAAGCAGCTCTGTGCCTCCGGTTCCGCCGACAAGGGCTGCAAGACCCGCATCGGAAAATCCGGCAGCGACTACTATGGTATCATACGGCATGGTGTCACCAACAATGTTCCCACCATCATCGTGGAGCATGGTTATATTGACAATGACACCGACTGGCTCCGCATGAACAATGCAGCCGTATGGCAGCAGCTCGGCATAGGAGATGCAGCCGCTGTAGCGCAATACTATGGTCTGCAAAAGAATCTCACACAGGTAGACGTCCATCCTACCGTGAATGTAGCTGTTCCTTCCGATACCATGATGCCGGATCTGACACCACCTGCGAATTTGTCCATCACCATTGACAGCACAAACGCTGCGGAACATACGATAACCTTTACTGCTTCCGCGTCCGAGTCAGAAAGCAAAATGATGTACTGTACCTACAGCACTGATCAGGGCACGACCTATGCCCCTCTTTCCCTGTGGGGCAGTCAAAAAAAACATACCGAAACAATAACGCTTCCTGACGGATTCTCAGGAAACCTCCTGTTTCGTGTGTATAATAACTATGAACTGGATACTGTCAGTGAACCGATTGCAGTCAAATTAGAAAAGGCACCGACCGATACCGATAGCGCAGCAAATGTTCCTCCTGCCGCTGAACAGGCTTCTGGCACTGAACAGCCCCTTGCTGCTGAACAGTCTCCCGATGCCGAACAGTCTCCTGCCGAAGCACCTGATACCGTAGATTCGGAAAATAAGTCTGAGAAAAACGATCATGAAAAGCTCTGGGGTGACAATCTGCAGGAAAGCATTGCTGACAATACGGTCTCTGTGACCGAGTCAACCGCCTCTGTCCCCGCCTGGGGCATCGCTGCAATTGCTGTCGGAGCCATAGCGCTCGGACTTGTCGTAACCTTAGTCTGCATTGTATCTGCCCGCGAAAAAAGGCATCGCAGACGCAGAAAAAAAAGATGAGAAAAGGCATTGACAAATCATTTTTCATATAGTATATTATTACTTGTCTTGATTGAGAGAACCACTCAGACAAGCAAATGCGATAGTAGTACAGTTGGTAGTACGCCACCTTGCCAAGGTGGAGGTCGCGAGTTCGAGTCTCGTCTATCGCTCTTTTAAAAACCAGTATTTAAGCCGTTTCCGAAGGGAAGCGGCTTATTTCTTTGCTGATTTTGAACCTGTTGCCATTTAACTAAGCAGCTCAGATAAAAGCGTATACAGCTTTTCCGGATCGATCGGCTTGCTCATATGCACATTGATACCTGCATCCATGCAATTCTGCACATCTGTATCATATGCATTTGCTGTCATTGCTATGATCGGAACCGTGGATGCATCCGGCCGTTCCAGCTTCCGTATGACTCTCGTTGCCTGCAGTCCATCCATTTCCGGCATCATGATATCCATTAAAATTGCATCATATGTACCCGGCTCGGAACTACTGAACTGCTCCACGCCAATCTTCCCGTTTTCGGCAATATCGATACGCAGTTCCCACTTTTCAAACAGTCTCCGCATAAAGAAAATGTTCGTCTGATTATCCTCACACAGCAGAACCTTTCTGCCCCTCAGTTCTGCCCCCTGCATCGTCTTCTTTTTCTCTGTGGAATCCTGACAGATGTCTGTTTCCAAATGAATCCTAAAAGTTGTCCCCTCTCCCAGCTTGCTCTCAACCGCAACTGTCCCCTTCATAAGCCCGATCAGGCTCTTTACGATTGCCAGACCCAGCCCTGTGCCTGTACTGGCTGTCTGAGGACGCTCCTGTGAAAAGGAATCAAACATATGTGACTGAAATTCTTCGCTCATTCCAATGCCATTGTCCCGCACCATAAAGTCCAGCGCAACACGTCCGGAAGGAAGCGTCTCACGTTCCCAATATAATTCCAGCAAACCACCCTCCGGTGTATACTTAACGCCATTAGACAAAAGATTGAAAAAAATTTGGTTAAACCGCAAATGATCAAGCATTACCGGTGGCTCATCCACAGGGGTCGTGATATGAAACTGTAATCCCTTTTCTTCACAAAGAGGCAGCACCACAGCCTCTACATAGCCGCAAAAATCTTCTGCCGAATATGGTTCGGGATGTAATTCTACCTTTCCGCTCTCCACCTTATTCAAATCCAGAATATCATTCACCAGTCCCATCAGAAACTGACCCGACACCTTGATATTATCAAGATATTCTTTTGTTCTCGGCGAATCAGATTCTTCCAAAGCAAGTGTTGTCAATCCGATGATTCCGTTCAACGGTGTACGAATGTCATGACTCATACGCGACAGGAAATCCATCTTTGCTTCTCCGGCTTCCCTTTCTCTTACCATGCTGAGACGCAGACGGCTGTTCAGGTGATACAGCCATGCAACATCTAAAAGCATCAACAGCAGCAATACCGCCACTGCATGAATCGCATTATTGATATTATAAATGGATGTTCTGAAGGAATCGATTGGAACGCAGGTAACACAATACCAGTTATGTGCCCTAATTCTGGAATAACGGAAAACGCAATCCTGTCCCAATGCATTTTTATAATATAATTCACCGTTGTCCCTGCCTGTCATTTCCCGCTGGATGGCATTTCGTTCATCCAAAGTCAGGTCATTGTAAACATACAGATATTGAAAGAAATTGGTTGACTTAAAATCCATGCTGCTGACAATATAATCCCCCCCGGCGCCAATCAAAACATTCGACTGTCCTTCAAAATCGTGCTGATAGTTAAAAGAATCAAGAACCTTTGCGGACTCTGCTGCCAACAGCAAGGTGTACATCTCCTGCTTTCCATCTGCGTTCAGCAGCGGCAGATGCCGATAGATTGCAAAATACTTCAGAGCCGTCACCTGATCCGTAAACTCTGGAGCAAAGCATATAGTTCTATATTGATCTGAGCCAACATCATCAAATACCTTTTGTAATTCTGCATAGCTGCTTCCCTGATAGGAAAGTGCCGGAAAAGAACCGTCTGCTGCTCTGCGCGCATAAAAGCCCGTATAATCACTTGCAATCAATTCAAACTGCCGCTCTGCACTGGAGTTCGCATCATCTATGATTTCCAGTGCTTCTTCATAAGTAGCACCATGTTTGCTTATATACCGTACAATATCGTCCAGCTTTACATCCCAACTGTTCATCAGGGTCGTTGCACTGACTGCTGCAGCCTGATTCAGATTACTGATATTCCCCAGATTTTCTTCCTGGAGCCTCATCTTATACAGGTCCGTGTAACGCCCATAGAGAATAACCGCGCATACAAACAAGACAACATTCAGCACGGCAACACCGAGTGTCGCATATGGATTTCTCAGCTCTGTTTTCATTTGAAATTTTCGTCGTGTTTTTTTCTTCAAGTTCATCCTCACTGCTGCTGCAAACTATTCTCCAAGCCTTCCATATAGTGATCCAGTGAATAAAGCGACAGGTTTCCATTGCCGTCATCCTGCATATACTTTGGATTATTGGCTTTTGACAAATCAACCATGCTCTGCAAAATCAGATCATAAAAACCATAATCAAAGGTAACCTGTCCCAATTCCGATATACGATTTTCCGGCACATCATAGAGCGTTTTCACATAAGAAAATGCCTTCTCCGTATTAGGAATTACATGAAAAGCTTCTGTAAACAATGTATTATTCTCCGGCTGGAACAAAAAATCAAGAAATCTGATTGACCAGTCCACGTTGGCAGAATTCTGATTGGCCGCAATTCCATGTGCTGGAGATATATAAGCATATCCACCGTCTTCCCCGACCGGTGTCAGCATAAAAACATATTCTATCTCACTGTGATAATCCTCCTTGGTCTTTTCCAGCAAACCCTGAAGCGACATCGGTGCCGGCATAAAAGCGATCTGTCCGACATCATCTACCTTAGCAGGAGTACCATCCTCCTGTTCTAAAATATTTAAAAAATAGCGTGCATAATACTCATCTGAGTTTTCCACGAATAATCCCTGCTCATTCTGTGCAGTTTTATAATCATAATAATCATTCTCTACAAGCTGATACAAAAAAGCATATGGCTCCCGGAACAGTTCACTGACCCCCGGCTGTCTGGTATTCACTCTTGTGTAGGTCGCCTGCGGATCAGCAGCATTTGCAATCAGATTGCAAATCCATGGATAAAGCAAAGTCTGTGAAAATTCACCGGGATTCCCATGAAACGGTATATAACCATTGTCCTTCAATACCTGACACGCTTCGAGCAAGGAGGCCTGATTCGTTGGAACCTCCAAATTCAAGCTGTCCAGCAGTGTCTTGTTCACATACAGACCTCTCAGTTCTGCGCCCAGTGGAATCGCATACAGCTTCTTTTCTTCGCCTGCACCACTCTCACGGAAAGAGAAATTATCAATCAGGCCCTTAAACGTATGGGACAAATCCAAATCTTCACAGCTGTTCAGATCCAGTGCATACGGCAGCATCGCGGAGCCGTCCTGAATATTGGTTGTGAAAAACAAATCAACCGCTGACGCACCGTCCATTCTCTTTTCCAGAGAAGGATAATAGTCCTGCAGATACTCGTAGGATACTGTACAGTTGGGATACTCCTCCATAAATTTACCTGCTGCAATGTCAAGTGCTCTGCATTCAGGCCATCCCCCTGCAACTGTAAGCACAACCTTCTCTGTCGGTACCGATTCCTCAGTCCTTTGGTTCTTTGCGCAACCCGCCAATATTCCTATGATCACCGCCAAAATCAGCAGTAGCCTAATTTGTCCTCGATGCATATATGCCTCCTTTGCAAAAGAAACAGAATATAACAAATATATAATAATATTATAAAAAAACAGAATAAAAGTCAATCATTCTGCATATACAATTTCGGCTAAAATTTAGATAAATACACAAAAATGAAGTGAGGACCCTGAAATTTCTCTTCTCTCAGGATCCTCACTTCTGCTGTACTTCATCTACTGTGTCCATTGGACCATACCTACTCTTTCCGTCTTTCGCATCTCGGTTACTTTTGCAATCTATCTTGCAATCTTCTTCTGTGTCGTACTTCTTATATCTGATTTGACACCTTACCTACCATTACTTCTACTCAGCACTTTGATTTCATCTTATGTACTTCGGACTCTTTTCTTTCGTACCCTTGACTCTCGGCATCGAATGGTTCCTCGATATCTTCCGACCTTTCCGTCTTCTGTACGCTCAATGATCATACATTGTTCACTTTCCTATGTACTCTCGATACACGGTACTACTAATTCAGCATCTCGTACTTCGAGTCTCATCTTCTGTACTTCCGACCTTTCCATCTTCTGTACTTTGGATCATCCCATGGAGGTGATATTCATATTCTGCCCAATTAGTTGACCGATGTTCCGGTGCCAATCAGTCCTTCCTCAAATATCAACTTGTCCATCGCCCGATACATCCGGGATACTCCATC
The DNA here is from genome assembly GCA_964483395.1 of uncultured Lachnospiraceae bacterium. Taxonomy (GTDB): domain Bacteria; phylum Bacillota; class Clostridia; order Lachnospirales; family Lachnospiraceae; genus JAAYYM01. Next base: position 17,763 of record CAZABT010000013.1, on the reverse strand, counting down.
CTTAGTACCTAATTCAGATTCATCTTCTGTACTTCGACCCTCATCTTACGTACTGCACTTACTTCTTTCGTACCTTAATCTTGTACTGCGTAACCTGATACTACTCAACACGATTAATACTTTGGGATATTACTTTAAGTTTTTGGTGGACTGTACCTCCTTTTCTTAAATTTAATACCTTCTGTATTACTCATCAGCTATGATATAAAATTCATATCTAACTGTTAAGTTGATTATAATATATTCCTTTTCAATTGTCAACACATTTTATATATTTTTTATAAATTAACTATTTATTATTTCTTTAAATTGTATTATTTGGTATAACTGTTTATATTTTTATGAATAAGCAGATAATTCCATTAAGATTCGATATACACTTCCCGCTCTGATACCTTTTCCGTACCTTTTCCGCTCCCCTGAAAACAGATGAATTTCCCTATTATTTGTAGTATACTAAAATCAGTCATCAAATATCAAAGGAGGTCATTCGCATGTCACCAAAACAAGAAGCCTATGCAGCCCAGGCACAAACCATTCTGAAGAATTTGAAAAAGAGGGGTATGGAAGGGTATTATTTCTCTGATTCCGAGTCCTGTGTGGACTATATTCTCGATATGATTCCGGAAGGAAGCACTGTTACAAACGGTGGTTCTGCTACAAATCAGGAAATTGGCATCATGGAGGCTATTTCCTCTGGAAAATATCAATTTATTGACCGATTTGCTCCAAAAACTCCTGCAGAGCAAAGAGAAGCCTATGCCAGAATCGTAAGCGCCGATTATTTCTTTATGAGTACAAACGCCATCACATTAGACGGTGAGCTGATCAATATTGATGGTGCCGGAAATCGTGTTGCATGCCTGATTCACGGCCCGGAGCACGTCATGATTGTTGCCGGTATGAACAAAGTCGTAAGTGATGTTGACAGCGGCATCAGCAGGGTACATAACATGGCTGCCGTTCCAAATGTCATGAGACTCAATAAAAAGACACCATGCCATGAGACAGGTGTCTGTGCAAAATGTTTATCTCCGGACTGCATCTGTAACCATACTGTAATCACAAGACACAATGGTACACCGGGACGCATCAAGATATTTTTAATTGGTGAAGAATTAGGCTTTTAATCCAACATCATTGTCCGTTAATGATCTGCAACGCTTTTTCTGCATCATCAGACACCGATAATACAACAACATTTCCGTTCTTCACAAGCACTGCTTTGTCAAGTTTTAAGAGTTCTTCGGGCACATAATCCCTGAAGGACTCTTTTTGTTCCTCCACACGGGTCTGCATTGCCGTCATAACCTGATCTGCATCCTCTGAAGATGCGCAGCCGAATACTGCAATCTCCTCTGCCGTGGCTCCGCCGCTTTCATAAATCTTAGCCTCATTGATCTGTGCATCATCCAGATAAAATAACATCTTCGCAGTCTCCAGATCTATCTCTGCCAATTCATCCGTATATGTAATCTCTGAAAGCAGCTTTGCGCTTACATCGCTCACGCTGATTTCCTTTTTCTTGCCGCAGGCTGTCATTGAAAGCAGGGCAAGTCCCATCATCATTAAAATACTGATCTTCTTCATCTCTTGTACTCCATTCTGTCTGATTCTTTTTTCTTAATTTTCTGTAGATGGTGCTGTCTGCGCAGGTACAACAACAGCATGAGCCATCAGATAATTCTTCCACAGCTCCATATACTGTGCCTTCAGGTGAATCCCATCCGAGGTCAGATCCGGCAGCAATGCACCGTCAGCGTCTGACACCACCTCATTAATATCTACATAATATGCCTGCTGTTCCAATGCAAACTGCTGCAGCATCGCATTTCTGGCATTGATCTTCTCATTTGTATGTACCGGATCCGACTGAGACTTTGCTGCTGTTACATGAATCAATCCATGCACATAAATAATCGCTCCCGGCTCCAGTTCACGTACTCTCGCAATCAAATCTGCATATTCCTGCAGGAACTGCTCATCCGTTCCCCAGCCCAGCTCATTGAGTCCGACCTTGATGTATACCTTCTTATATAAATCAGGCTGCATCACAGTGAAGATTGGAACCTTTCCCGCTTCTGTTCTGACCACCTTGTATCGGTCTATTTCATGCAGCTGCAGCCCGGTTGCGGCATAAAATGTTGCTTTCAATCCGGAATGCAGTCCAAATCCCTCCATACGAGAGTCCCCGATAAAAAGTGCATCATCAAAATAGCTCTCATCCACCAGTTGGAAATCCTGTGGATATACGGGCGGGGCTGCTTCTTCTGCAAGCGTATTTGCTGCATCCGCTGCCGGCGTGTTTTCGACTGCTGTACTGTCCTCCGGAGTGCTCTCCGGCTTCTCCTGTACCCATATTTCCGATTCTTCAGGATACGACTCCTGTACTGTCTCGGCTGTAATATGGTTTGCAGACAATGCCGGCATTGGTGTTCCGTCCGCTTGTGTTTCCTCTATTTTTGCTTCCGTACTTTGCTGTACCGCCCCCGGCGGAGAACCTGTATAGGTCATTGCATAAACCAAATCCCCCAATCCCCTGTCCATATGAAACAATGCAAGCAGCAGACCCGCCGCCGCCGCAATCAACACTGTCGCAAATACAGCAACACCCATTGCAAGCCGGCGTTCCCTCTGTATGTTTTGATGCTTCTTTTCCTTAGTCATAATCTATTCATCCTTAATATAATATCAAGCTATTCATTTCTAATGGCTGCCAAAGGGCTTAGGCGCATAGCACGCAGTGCCGGGAAGAAGCCCGAAATCATACCTACCCCTACGGAGAACACCAATCCCAAAAGTGCCAGCCATGGCGGAATATAGGATACTGCCATTCCATAAGAATCCATATTCCTTGTAATGGAATTGATAATTGCCGATATCACATAACTGAGTATGATGCCTACAAAGCCACCCAGTAGCCCTATATATGCTGCTTCCATCAGAAACATCGTGCGGATATTTCCCAGACTGCACCCCAAAACCTTTATGACTCCTATTTCCTTTGTTCTCTCATAGATTGACATCATCATCGTATTTGCAATGCCAATTGCTGCTACAAAAAGCGAAACCGCTCCAATACCGCCCAATACAAGCTGTATCGTTTTAGACTGCTCCTGCGCAGACGCGATCCATTCTGCATTGCTGTTTGCCTGATAACCCATGTCCTTAATGATCTGCTGAATCACCTTCATATTGTCCAAATTATCCACGCTGACATTGATTGTTGAATAAAACCATTCCTTATAAGGCTTTCCGTTCTTTTTAACCGGTTGTCCCGGAATAGGCTTATTTTTATAGATCTTTTCAAGCTGCTGCTTCAATCGATCCATATCACAATATATATTCCATGAATACTGATCATAGCCTGAGGCCGGCTTCTGTAGCATTCCTGCCGCATTGATGACATATTTCTTCGGCATTTTCGCAGGTTCGGTTGTTCCCGTTCCCGAAGTCGTACCGGTGGTGCCCTTTTTTTGACTGTTCTTTGTTGCCCAATAAGCCTCTGTATCAAAAATGATAAACATCGGCTGCCCCATAATATCAATATCAGGCAGTTCATTGGTCTCCCAATACACGTACTGCCCCGTCTTGGCATTGCAGAAGTTCTCTGCAACCGCACTGCCATATACAAATTCCAACGGGCCATCTGCCTCCGGCAGACCTCCCTCAGCAAACTGCAGTTCCATATCCTGCAATCCCTCTAACGGCATTCCCTGCAGCTGCATGTTCGCCTCATAAATCCCCTGCTTCAGTATAATATTGGTATTCAATATCGGTGTGGCTGATTCTACATGCTCCATCTTTTTCAACTGCTCCACCAATGCATCATCCAGCCGTTTCTTATCCTTGCTCTTACTGTTTGCAGAATCTTCATATGCCTCTGTCACATTGATTGTGGTCAATCCTCCGAAGCTCTCTATCTGTTCCATATTCACCTTATCAAGACCGAGTCCAAGCGAGACCATGACTACAATGGAAGCTGTACCAATCATAACGCCCAGAACCGTCAATATTGTTCTGATCTTGCGCTTAAAAAGATTGCTGCTGCTCATACGGAACAAATCTATCAGTTTCATTTACTAATCCTCATCATCACTTAAATCTTCAATTAACAATTGTGCCTGTTTCTTCTTCTTTTTCTTTTTTACAAGAATCACCGTCACAACTACAGCCGCCGCAACCACAACACCTATGATAATACCTATAAGCCAAATTGGCAGTCCGCTCGGTTCTTCCTCCATCGGCATTACATCCATGCCCATATCCGATTCTGCTACTTCTTCATTTACAAAAAGCTCCGTTGTAAATTCCTGTTCAAATACCTTGCCGGCATCATCCTCATAAGACACCACCGCCTTGATCGTACCGTCATCCATAGTCGGCTGTACACCCGTCACCATAACATCCACATTGCCGGTTGCACCGGAATCCAGATTGCCGACAAAAGCATCTCCGCCCGTAATGGAATCTGCAAGAATCTTAGCCTTTACATTATATAGCTTTGTCTTACCTGTATTATAGACACTGAACATAATATTAGCTTCATGACCAACCGTCAAATCAGTCGGTGTCACTTCAAAAGAACTGATATCAAACTTAGATTCCTGACGTACCGGTATAGAAACACTTCCAGTCGCCTCATAAGGGTTGTTCTCGGAATCCTCATATTTCATCTTAATGTTCAGGACATAGGGCTTCTGTGACAGATCAGCCTTTGCCGTAAACTCTACCGCCATATCAATCGTTCCGCCCGTGGGTATGCTGTCCACATAAACGCTGTTGGAACCTGAGGTCGGTAAAAAGGCCGAGTAGACTGCATTATTATCCTTACCCTCCACAGCCGCTTCCAGATCAAATTCCACATTCTGAACCGGTGTCTTTGAGGAGGTATTCTTCACATGTATGGTTAACATAAAGTTTTCTCCGGCAAATACCTCTGCTGGATCTGTTTCAAAGCCCGTCACAATGATACGCGGTGTCGACTTCTTTTCATCTGCATCGTCACCGTTTACGCTCTTTGCACCCGGTTTTCCTGTACACTCAATATAGGTAGAGATTGTACAAGAACCTTGGTTGCACAGCTCATCCGTATACAGGATTTGATACTGAATCGGATAATAGCCGTTCATAACATCATCCCGCACCTGAAATGTCCAAAAAAGATCCTTTGTACGCTTATTGACATCCGGCTCAGCCTTGGAGCCTACCAGAGAATCCAGCTTCAGTACATAATTCGTCTGTGTAATCTCAAACGGCCAGTCTTTTTTATTGCCGCTGATGATTGGTGTGATTACGACTTCCTTCAGATTATAGGGTGTCATATTTACAATCGGCAAGGTGATTGTGACCAATTCTCCATACTTTGCTGACGGAGTAAACCAGTAATTTCCCGGCTTAATATAATTAGAGGAGGAATATGCTCCTGAATAATCTGTATGGGATGATGTGGTTGTAGTTGTTGAGGTACTGCTGCTGGACGAAGTATTGCTGGAAGTCGAAGATGTCGTCTCAGCATAAATATCCGTTGGTGTCTTCATGAATGCCGTACATATCAGCATCGTAGTTACAGCATAGGCTGCCAGCTTATTCCATCTGTTCTGTCTGTACATTTGTTTCTTCCTCCCTAATGCCCCTGTTATCTTCGATTTGAATAATCTTACCATCTTTAATGTGAAAAATCCTGTCTGCAAACGATGCCAGATGATTGTCATGTGTTACCATAACCAAGGTTTGCTGCTGTTCGTTTACTACCTTACGCATCAGAGCCATCACCTCTGCTGATGTGTTGGAATCCAGATTTCCGGTCGGCTCATCGGCAAACACGATTTCCGGAGTCAGTACCAATGCTCTAGCCACGCCGACTCTCTGCTGCTGACCACCGGACATCTGCGTTGGTCTGTGCTTCATATGCTCCTTCAGGCCTACCATTTTCAATGCCTTGCGGGCAAGCTCGATGCGCTGTTTTTTGCCCATTCCGCGAAATGTCAGCGGCAGCGCCACATTTTCCTCGGCATTCATTGTCGAAAGCAGATTAAAGGACTGAAAAATGAATCCCACATGCTCCCTGCGGAAGCTGACCAACTGATTCTCTGTCATATTTTCAATATGCTTTCCTGCAATGACGATTTCACCCTTGGTGGGCTTTTCCAGACCTGCAAGCATATTCAGCAGTGTCGACTTGCCTGAACCGGAGGTTCCTACAATGGAACAGAACTCACCCTTATAAATTGTAAAATCCACGCCGTTCAGTGCACGAACCTTCGTATCTCCGACTCTGTATATCTTTTTCAGACCGGCTACCTGTATGACCGGTATCTGTTCCCGATTGCCGTTTTCCATACTCTTCTCCATAAAAAGCATTGCATACACACCATATTGTGGTACTATGTAAACCAACATCAATAATTGGTATTTTCCATCTATGCCAGTATATCACATCCCTGTATCTATTACATTACATTTTTCAAAAAATTTATGCACAAAAATAAGCCGGAAATAGCATCCCGGCTTATTCATAAATCCTAATATATTCTTTTTTAAACTAGAGCAATGGATACTTGTCCGTCAATTTCTGTACGATGGCTCTTGCTTTCGGAATGCCTGTTTCACCTTCCTTGATCACTGTTGCAATGGCTTCCGCGATCTGATCCATATCCTCTGTATTCATGCCTCTGGAGGACACTGCAGGTGTTCCGAGTCTGATGCCACTTGTTACGAACGGAGACTGCGGATCATTCGGGATTGTATTTTTGTTTGCTGTGATATGTGCCTGATCCAGCAGTTTCTCAACTTCCTTGCCTGTCAAATTGAAGGTTGTCAGGTCTACCAGCATCAAGTGATTATCCGTACCGCCTGATACGATTTTGACGCCACGGCTCATCAGACCCTTGGAAAGAGCCTGCGCATTATCGTATACATGCTGCTGATACTCTTTAAAGGAAGGATCAAGTGCTTCCTTTAAGCACACTGCCTTTGCAGCAATCACATGCATCAGAGGGCCTCCCTGTATTCCGGGGAAGATAGCCTTATTAAAGTTGAACTTGTCCGCTGCCGCCTGGTTGCATAAGATCATGCCGCCACGAGGGCCACGCAGTGTCTTATGTGTTGTCGTTGTTACAACATCTGCATACGGTATCGGACTTTCGTGCAGACCGGCTGCGATCAAGCCTGCGATATGTGCCATATCGACCATGAGATATGCACCCACCTCATCACAGATTGCTCTGAATTTCTTGAAATCAATTGCTCTCGCATATGCACTGGCACCTGCCAAAATCATTTTTGGCTTGCATTCCAGCGCAAGTCTTCTGACTTCATCGTAGTCAATAAAGCCGTCCGCATTAACGCCATAATGCACACAGTTAAAATATTTTCCTGACATATTGACCGGTGAACCATGTGACAGATGTCCGCCATGGTCAAGGTTCATACCCATAAACGTATCTCCCGGCTCCAGCATTGCAAAGAATACTGCCATATTAGCCTGTGCACCGGAGTGCGGCTGTACATTTGCATAATCACAATGAAACAGTTCCTTTGCCCTGTCTCTCGCAAGATCTTCTACAATATCAACACATTCACATCCGCCATAGTATCTCTTACCCGGATATCCTTCTGCGTATTTATTCGTCAAAGGGCTGCCCATGGCTGCCATAACTGCCTTGCTGACCCAGTTCTCAGAAGCAATCAGTTCAATGTGGCTGTTCTGTCTTTCCTGCTCTTTTACAATGGCGTCCGCAACCTCAGGATCAACCATTCTCACTTCATCCAAAGAATACATTTTATTCCCTCCATGCTTTTTAAATAAATATAGCACAATTTTCCCGTTCTGCAAATATATTTCTTGTTATTATTCTTTGATTGTAGTAAACTGTCATTGTTATGAGCAGCGCAGATAAATGTACCTTCAGGTGACCATTACGGGAGGAATACATATGTATCATATGATTATCAATCCGGCTTCCAGTACCGGCAACGGAAAAAAAATCTGGAACAGGATTGAAAAGATACTAATTGATAAAAGCATAGAATATACACCCTATTTCACGGAGGGTCACGGCAGTGCCGAACAGATTGCAAAAACATTGACCGCAGGCGATGAGCATCAGAACATCGTGGTACTTGGTGGTGACGGTACCATCAATGAAGTGCTGACCGGCATCCGTGACTACAGCAAGGTAACCTTTGGCTATATTCCTGCCGGTTCCAGCAATGATTTTGCGAGAGACCTCCGTCTTCTGACCTCTCCTGAAGACATGATCTGCAGTATTTTGAATCCAAAGGAATTTATCCGTTTAGACATCGGACGTCTTGAGTATGGAAACACAACGCGGAACTTCGGGGTCAGCATGGGCATAGGATATGATGCCGCAATTTGTCATGAGGCACTGGCTTCCCGCATTAAATATTATCTGAACAAGGTGCGGCTGGGTAAATTGATTTACGTCATCATTGCACTGAAGCAGTTGTTGAAAACCAAATGTCACAGTTGTGATATCATTTTGGATGATACACAAAAGCTGCATTTTGATCATTATCTGTTCGTGACTGCCATGGTACATAAATATGAGGGCGGCGGTTTTATGTTCTGCCCCAAAGCAGATCCGTCTGATGGACTGCTGGACATTTGTGCAGTCAACAACATCGGTAAATTTAAAGTGCTGTGCATGCTGCCGACTGCCTATAAGGGAAATCATATTCGTTTCAAGGGAATTCATATTTATCAGGCAAAAAAAGTCCGGATTGTGACCAATGCAGCATCGGCCGTACATGCTGACGGCGAATCCTGCAAGCTTCAGACAGAAGTGACGGTTTCCATCGAGCCGCAGCAATTGAAGATGATACTGCGCTGATAAAGGAACAGCCGTCTATCCTATAATTTGTTTTTAACAGAAAGAGTGAGTTGAGGTTTAAATGCAGCAAATATTAAAAGTATTCAAAACATCCGTTAATAAAAAGTGGCGCCTTGCGTCTATTATGTTTCTATATGCAGCAATCTATTTTCCATGGTTTGTATATCTTGAAAACCGTATTCTATCACCGCGCCGTTATACATGGATTCACATGCAGCTGGATGACTATATTCCCTTTTGCGAATATTTTATCATCCCGTATTTTATTTGGTTTGCCTATGTATCCGTGGTTCTCATCAGCTGCCTGTTTACAGATGAAAAGGAATATCTGCACAATTGTGCTTTTCTGTTTACCGGAATGACAATTTTTCTGATTGTGTCTACGGTTTTTCCGAATGCGCATAAGCTCAGACCGCAGGAATTTGCAGACCCAAATTTCTTTACCGGGCTTGTGACCAGACTGTATGGTATTGATACTGCCTCGAATCTGTTTCCGAGCATTCATGTATACAATTCCATCGGTGCTCATCTTGCCGTGACGCACAATGAGGTTCTAAAGAAAAAGAGATGGCTGAGATACAGTTCTTTTGTCATCTGTGTTTCCATTATTCTGTCCACCGTATTTCTGAAACAGCATTCGATTTTTGATGTGCTGACTGCCTTTGCAATGGCATTTATTCTGTATCCTCTCGTATATAAGGTAGATTATGCAACACTGCGCGAACGCAGACGGGCGCGCCGCCGGATACGGGAACAGGAGTCACACACCTAAGTGCTCTTTTCATTTTCCTGATATTTAATTAAAGCCGACAAAGCGGCGGGCAAGCTTATATTCTGCCACTGAAATTTTGCGGCCGCCTTTTCCCGGAAGATTCATGGCACTTCCCAGGATTCCAAAGCGAAGCCGGAGATACATCCAGTGATCCTTGTCCTTAATGTACTGCCACAGTTCTCGCTTTTTGAGCAGATTTTCCTCTGTACCTGATTTGATCAGCATGATAGAGGTAACCGTTGTAATGATATCCAGATAATTCATCATATAATGTCTTACCTTGGGATGCAGAATTTTCTGTACTGCCATATAGTCAATCATAATGCGATTCACACGAATCTGCTGATCAATACGCCCGATCATGACCTGTTCGTTCACTGACTGATCATCACGTCCGATATAATAACGATACAGGTTCACATCCATGTAATACATCGTTTTAACGCTCGGAAGCGGCTGATACACAAAAATGTTGTCTACGTAAAAGGTATGCTTCGGCAGTTCCAGACCACAGTCCTGCAGCAGCTTTGTTCTATAAATCACGGAATGCATCAGCATATACTGTCCCGGCAGGAAGTGTTTTACCTGATCCCAGGTAAAAAGCTGATTTTTCGGCAATGCTGTACGATAAGTCATCACCTTTTTATGTTTCAGTCCATCCTTCTCATACACAAAATTACAAATCATCATATCCAGACCCTTACCGGCATCCGCCAATTCGTGCAGCTTGGCAAGAACAGCAAGATATGCATCTTCCTTGAGCCAGTCATCACTGTCTACTACCTTATAATACATCCCGGTTGCATTTCTAAGCCCTGCGTTAACCGCCTCACCGTGGCCTCCGTTCTCCTGATGGATTGCGCGGATGATGGATGGATACTTTGCCGCATATTCATCGGCAATTTTCGCCGTCCCATCCTTGGAGCCGTCATCAATGATCAGTATCTCAACATCCTCTCCACCGGGGAGCAGTGACTCAATACAATGGCTCATATATGCTTCTGAATTATAGCAAGGAATTGCTACTGTCAATAATTTCATAGAACCTCCAGCGTACTTTTATTTGCAGAAAATGTTTTAATCATTGTAACACAGCTTAACATATTTCGTAAACCTTGAAAATGCAGACGGAATGGCATAGCTTTCTTCGATCTGCGTACGATTTACAAACAGAAACTCCTGTGGCAGTTTTTCCATATCAGGTTCGTCTGCCACATTGATGCGATAGGCTTTCATATGCCATTCACGATGTGTGAAAATATGCTTCGTATCAGGCACCGATTCTATACGAAGGCTCATAAAGCCCAGCGCTTCCACATACTTCAGTGCCTCCTGCTCGTCCAAAAAGCCCTCCGTATTCGGAAACTCATACATTCCCGCCAGCAGACCCTTTTTCCCTCGCTTTCTGATCAATACCTGTCTGTCATTCACAATGACCAGCACCGTTTTATCTTCGATCACGCGCGGCTTCTTCGGAGCTTTCACCGGCAGAAAATCCTGTCGGTTTTCTGCAAATGCCACACATCTGAACTGCATTGGACATATTTCACATTTGGGTGCACCATTTGGCACACAAACAGTAGCTCCAAGCTCCATAAGGGCCTGATTAAAATTTCCTGCCTGTCCTTTCGGCAAAATCGTCTGCATAATATGACGCAGTCTCTTTTCTGCTTCTGCCTTGACTGCCGTATCTGCAATATCGCTGTCATCTCCGTCAATTCTGGCCAGAATACGCAATACATTTCCGTCTACTGCCGGCTCCGGGATCTCAAATGCCTGAGACGCAATTGCTCCGGCCGTATAAGTACCGATTCCCGGCAGCTTCTGAAGTGCTTCGTAATCAGCCGGCAGTTTTCCGCCATACTGCTCACAAACGATGCCTGCTGCCCGCTGCATATTTCTAACACGATTATAATAGCCCAAGCCTTCCCAAAGCTTCAGCAGAGCATCCTCTGGCACCAATGCCAAATCCTGTACCTCCGGAAGCTGTTCCATGAAGCGTTCAAAATATCCCTTGACCGCCTCCACACGTGTCTGCTGCAGCATGATTTCAGACACCCAGATACGATAGGGTGTCCGTTTTTCACGCCATGGAAGCCTGCGTGCATGATGCGCAAACCATTCTAGCAATTTTTCAATGTCTGTCGTTATCTCAAACGATTGCATTCGTATTTCTCCAATGTCGCCAGACAATACTTGAGATCCTCATACTTCTCCTCAATGGAGGTTCCCTTTGGTTCCAGATCAAGGGATACTGCAATGGTATTCATCATATTGTCATCCATTTTATTGCGCAGCAACCTGAGTATTTCAAGCTTTTTTTCATAAGTATCAGCGTCCAGAAAATCCATCACTGTAAACTCCTTATGCTCCCGCTGCTCTCTGACGCCTGCAGTTCTTCCGCCGCCATACGCATTCTGATTTCTGCTTTCATGATGCACTTCTTCCGCTGACCGACTGTTTCCAACGCTCTCTGCTGCCCGATCTGCTGTTACATTTTCCGATGCATGTGCCTCTTTCTGTGCAAATGCCTGTCCAGAAGACTGCGCCTCATCGAAATCAACGCGTTCAAACCGATACTGCTGTTTTACTTCCGGATATTGTTCATGATCTACCTCACTCATGAACATTCCAAGCGGGCGGGCATAGATTCTGGCGTTATCATAAAGAGGCCTGTAAATGACCAGTTCCTCACTTGTCTCTGTATGCATTGCCATTGCTACAATCTGATAGTATTTCCCCTTGAAATGTCTGTAAATCTCCAGTGCCTGTGGATTCTGTCTCATACTGCTTCTCCTCTTTCTGCCATTGACGGTCACGTCTGCCGTATCCCGCTGCATATCGTCTGCCAATGTCTACCGTTTATGGTGTGACATTAAGAAAACAGTACCACCGTTTATGTGATACTGTTTTCATCATTCGTCTCTCACATCTACTTAGAACTTAAACAATCCTAAAACTGAATTGGACTCTGTCTCCATTTTCTGCTTCTGCATCATCATCTGATACTCATCCAACACTTCATTTTTCTTCTGTTCCGAAATCGCCTTCGGTACATCCAGATCCTCGATTCGGCTCTGCGCCGCAGTCGTATTCTGAGATGCATATTTATTATAATCAATTGCATAGTCCATTGCAGTGGAGGCTGCTCCGCCTGCACTTCTCGCTTCATTCACCCTGTCCATTGCAGTGGTGATGCGGTTGATATCAAAGCTGCCTGTCAGATCATATCCATCAATTCCAAGTGATTCCAGCGTTGCATTTGCCATTTTAATGGACTGCCCCGTACCATCCGGATTGGTTGCAAGACTCATATCTGCCATACTGCCGTCAACCAGCTTCATCGTGTTGTATTCTGTATTGGAAGCAGTCTCGGTAATACCCTGCATCAACTGATCCACTTCTTTCTGCATGGAACTGAGATCGCTGCCTGAGTTCAATCCATTAGATGCCTTTACACTGAGTTCATAGATTCTCTGCAAATAATCATTGATTCCTCCAAGGGCTCCGTCCGCAATATTCAATGCATCCTTGCCTGACTGTGCATTGGAGGTTCCGGCATCCAGACCTTTGGTCTGTGATTCCATTTTCTTGGCAACTGTCAACCCTGCTGCATCATCCGCTGCGGAATTAATGCGCTTTCCACTTGCAATCTGACTGTAATCGGTACTGATTCCTGATGTGACTCCCTGTATACTTGACATATAATCTACCTCCTTGTATTTTAAGCTTCTTCATCCATCATCATTCCGGAGAAGGTATGGATACGTTCCAGCATCTTCTGAGTGGCTTCGGGAGGAATCTCCTTAACGACCTCATTGTCTGCATCTGTAATGGTAATCGTAATTCTGTTAATGTCTTCATTATAGGCAAACTTTGCATTCGTCTTCGTGCTGCGTATCCGGTTGTTGGCATTTTCCACTGCCTTTTCCGTCATAACTTCATTGTATTTTTTCTCGGAAGCACTTTCTTCACTGCGCTCTTCCTGTGTCTGCTTCACCTTTGCATTGATGACCTGCTGTGTTTTCTTTGTAGCGGCAATGGAAGGAATGACTGTCTCCAGTTCCTTCACCTCCGGGTCGATCACTGCATGAGAGTCTGCGGCAGATTCGCGTCTTTCATTAACATTCATCTGATGCAGCTTGGGCAGCTTCGTGTCTGATGCATTGATTGAGACACTTTGAATCGTCTCTACACTCATCATACCACCTCCATGTGATACTTGATTCTATCCAAGGCATTTGTCAGGGTATTTTTGCCCATTCATAGCAATGCCCATGTTCCTAAGATAAGTATACCTCAAGGGCGTGCGAATTGCAAGTCATTATACTGTTTTGCGTTTAATTCACAGACAATTCACAAAGGTAAAGTTAATCCTTCTGTGCATCATGCGCTTTCATCTCATCCAGCTTCTCTTTGCAGTCCCAGATTTTTGCATTGCAGCCGTCGATTGCGTCAACATACTCCTTCATTGCCTGCTCCGGGGCATCCTTATACAGTTCATAATACTTCTTGCCAAGTTCGTAATACTTTCTCTGAATCTTCAGTTCTTCATTCTTGATATCCGCATGGATCTTTGCCGCGCCTGTCAGCTCCTTTGTCTTGTCTACGATGTCCTGTACTACCTTTTGAAACTCATCCATTGTCATAACCTCTTTTCTCTGATTACGGTCATTGACCGTCTGTTGCTATGATTGACTGCTATATTTGATAATCAGGAGTTCTACACTCATGACATCATTCATCCTGCCTGTCTTAACTGCCTCTTCTGTATTGACGCAGGCTTCCACTGCCTCCCGCAGCATTTCACGTGTAAATTTACCCGACTGCGTAATATATTTGCCGACAATAAAACCATGCAGTCCCGTTTTTTCTGCAATACTCTGGTTGTTGTTTCCTGCAGCACGCATTGCCTTGACCTGCATGAGCAGATTGAACTGTCTGGCAATGAGAAAAAGAATCCGCATCGGTGGCTCCTTCAGAGTCAGCAGATTCTTGTACAACGACAATGCTGCCTCCTGACGCTTCTCAGCAATGGCATTGATCATATCAAATATCTGATTGGTGACCCTGGTTACACAGACTGCTTCCACATCCTCGCTTGTGATAATCTCTCTGCCCATACAGTAACAGATCAGCTTCTCAAGCTCTTTTTCGATGTTTTCCATATCATCTCCTGCTTTTTGCAAAAACAGGTTCAGGGTCTGCTCTGTCAGCGTCTTGTTTTCACGCTTCAAGATTCCCATGATCCAGCGTTTCAAAGTGCCTTCATCCTGTCGTGCCATCTCAATGACACGGCCTGCATCCTTCACCGCCTTAAACATCTTGCTTCGCTTATCTACTTCCTGCTCTACGAATACCATACAGGTCGTTTCCGGAATTTCTTTCGCAAAAGAGGCCATATCCTCATTGGAGCTTTTGAAAAATCCTGTGTTCTCCATGATGATCAGCCTATGCTCTGCCAAAAACGGCATTGTTGCTGCTAGATCAATCACCGCTTTTGCATTGATGTCTTTGCCTTCAAAATATGCATAATTCATCGTATCATCCGATGCAGACAATGCATTTTTCAATTTATCCTTGTACTGCTTTTTCAGGTATGCCTCATCACCATACAACAGATAAACTGTCTTATAGCTATTATTTTTGATGTCTTCAATGATGCTCTTCATACCCCTATTCTATCCGAAACTCCATTGAAATACAACAGTTTTCCGCTTCTATATCTATCTGATTCAATCGTAAAGCTTTCCTTCTCTATTCCATTTTATTCAATCGTAAAGCTTTCTTTCTTAAAGTTTGCATAGTATCTGCCTGCATAAGCTGTAAATTTCAGAATACAATAATCCGGATCGTCTTTTCCCTCCGAATAGTACATGTCATCTCCTATCCGCCAGCATTCATGCTTGATGTCAGCATCTGTCAGCACTTCCATCGTTCCCTTCAGCATGACGCCCCTGAAAAATCTCGTATCTGCATAATAAACGCAGGCCTTAGGGTTTTTGCGATACTGCTCAACACGCATGGAAGATGTATTGGTCGTAAAATAAAATTCCTTGATTCCAACCGTCTTTCTAGCCGGTAGCATTGCCTTTGTATTCGGGAACCCCTCCTCATCAATAGAACTGATATAAGCCGTCTTCCGTTTAGCAATCAGATTTCCGATTGTTTTTTCCACATCTCTCATCATTTATCATGTACCTCCATTTGGTTTCTTCATTTTGGTTCTTCATTTTGGTTTCTCTACTTTGGTTCTTCTA
>CAZABT010000013.1:0-1776 GCA_964483395.1 uncultured Lachnospiraceae bacterium | reverse complement strand
TTCTTTTATATTCATTCCAATGAATTATGATTTTCATCATTTTGGGTGTCTCTCCAAATTGTTCAGAATTCGTGTCAATGTGTTTTCAAACAAAATGACTTCGTCATCGGAAAACCCCTCATAAAACAGTGCTGTCATCTGTTCTGAAACATCTTCATATTGTTTTCTTAGTCCGTGTGCAGCAACGGTGAGGCATATACGAGTCTGTCGTCTGTCCTGTGCATCTGGTGCACGGGTAATATGCCCAGCAGCTTCCATTCGTTCCAGCATTGCCGTAAGCGTATTCTTAGCAAGTCCAGTCCTCTTGGACAGCATAGCAATCGGAAGATTGTCTTCCTTCCATAAAACATAAAGAATACGACCCTGTGCTCCATTAAATTCATCAATTCCAGCCTCTGTCAACAGCCGTTCAAACACACGCCCCTGAATCTGTTTTATCTGGCTGATCAGAAAACCACCATTTGTCCTTATCATCACTTGTCCTTATCATCACTTGTCCTACTTTTCGCTACCCCTTACGTCCACAATTCTCTTTTAATTCTATTTTCCTTTGCCTTTTTGCTTTGGAATAGTAATAGTATTATATAAAATGGTACTATATAGAACCATTTATGTCAAGATAGAACTGCTTGAGTTTCCGTAGTTTTATCCACAGAAGCCTGAATCTGTCAGTAATGTAATGAACAACTTTCAAAAAATGCCATAAAATAAGGAATCCAAAACTATGATTCAGAACGCCCCAACCTGTTTTTAATGATTTTATCTATATTAAATGTTTTAATTGGCTGCTTAAGTGTCTCATGTGTGATCATTAAGCGGTCTCCCGGAATAATTCCATTTTTGATATAAGTATCTATTTTGCAAAGTGCTTTCTCACAATAATCAGGGTTATCCATCATACCAAAGTGCTCCCAATATATTTCCTTGCGCTCCTTCACATTCAGAACTGTGAAATCTGGATAAACGGTTCCAAACCCCTTCAAATACACAGGATATTCATAGCGATACGGAATCCCTGCATTCAACAACATATCAGCAATAATTTTTTCCGACTTAGAACGCACTCTTTCCCCTTTATTGGTATATATTTCTGCTACCCCTTCCTCAAATCCTTTCCCCTTATAGATCATGTTTTCCCATCTTTCCAAGAATTTTTCTTTTGAGAGAATTCTAGGATTGACTATCTCTCTCCTATGAGAACCTAATTTACAATACACTTCCTCTAAAGCATCTGGCTGATAACAATTCAAAAATCTCTGAATTTGAGCCAAATTCTTCTTCGCAACACTCAACAATTCCTTGTCATACGACTTTTGTGCCAGACTCCGTGCCAGCTTAATGTTCTCTTTTCTAATATACTTCCCAGCCTTGCAATTTTCCCCATTTTTTCTTAGCTTATGATAATACTCATTCCTTTTGTTGTTGTGTTTAATCCGTAGAAATCCCTCTGGGGCTGTTCTTATTGCTTCTGCCGTACATTCAATCAACTGTTCCATTTCTTCCTGCTGCTTCAATAAAGCTTCCCTCAAATCACTCATATTTCATTTCCTCTCTTTCTTCTTTTCTTTCTTTTCTTGTTTTTGTCTTTCTTTTCTTGTTTTTGTTTTTCTTTGTCTTATTATTAAAATACTCTCCATCCTTATCTCGTATAATTCAATTATCCCTTCATGCATACTTCCTGCTTGCTTTTTGTCTTCTGGGAGGGATTATTTTCCTCTCTTTTCCCCTCCCTAGCTTGCTTTTTGCCTTCTAGGAGGGGTTGTTTACTTCTCCTTC
>CAZABT010000012.1:26117-38820 GCA_964483395.1 uncultured Lachnospiraceae bacterium | reverse complement strand
GCAATAATTGCGTACATAGGGCACCTCCTATTTACATTACTCGCTAGATATGGTGAAGCTGTGAACGACTTACAACAGCTCGCTTATAACCTCTCTATGCGGCATACCATAGTATAATAGCACAATCCTCACTTTACGTCAACCGTCAATTTTCAACCCTGTCCAACATGCACTGTCCAATACTGTCCAACATTATCCAACACTGCAACCCTACTGCCACTGCATTACGCCTCGGCTTCCTTACCTCAACACCTCATGTAATGGCTTATCCACCTTTTTTCGCGTCAGTTCCACAAGATTCAGTGCCGTCATATCCAGTACATCTGTCTTAATGCGGTCATGTTTTGTGTATTCATCGAGTGCTTCCATCAGCATCCGGCGGCTCTCACTGCTTTCCATATTGATAAAATCAACGATGATGATTCCTGAAAGATTGCGGAGACGCAGTTGTCTGGCAATTTCCTTCGCTGCCTCCAGATTGATTTTAAAAAAGGTTTCCTGTACATCCTTTTTGCCCGCAAATTTGCCCGTATTAACATCAATAACCGTTAAGGCTTCTGTTGGTTCAATGATCAGATAGCCGCCCGATTTGAGCCACACACGTTGATTCAGAGCCTTTTCCAGCTTTGACTCAAGGCTGTAGACCTTCGACAATGGTAAAAGCTTATCCTGATAGAGTCTTACTTGACTGCGTTCGTCCTGCTCACGCAGAAAGGGCAGTTCCTTTTGAATGCGCTCAAACAGTACCTGATCATCTGTTATAATTTCAACAGCTTCCTCCTGTCTGAGATCTCTTATAAAGGTCAGAAAGTTTTCAGGTGATCGATACATGACACTATAGCAGGTTCTGTGCTGCGCTTTTTCAATCAACTGTTTTCGGCTTTCATCCAGCCGGCTGATTTCTTCTATAATATCAGCTTCCTCTGCATAGGCAGCATTGGTTCTGATTACGATTCCCACATCTTCCGGCACACAGGATTCCAGACTTTTTTTCAAACGACGGCGAACAGTCTCCTCTAATTTCATAGAGACTCCGAGCTTCCGGTTTCCGGTTGTCAGAACTGCATATTTTCCTGCAAAGGACAGATTGGTCGTAACCACAGCATCCTTTGTCTTGATTGCCGCCTTCATGACCTGTACCAGTATTTCATCTCCCTGTGCAAGCGACCTTGCACGATCATTTACACGATTCAGATAAATCGGACATTTTGCATCTTCTAAAGACAGATAGCACGTACGGTCTGATGATATTTCCACAAATACCGCATGGATGTTTTGAACGACATTCTTAACCTTTGCAATGTATATATTGCCAACAGCAATTTCTTCCGGTTCACTGTACTGTATTTCTGTCTCAATTTCATTTTCCAAAAGCATGGCCATAATGCCTTGCTGCCATCTTGTAATGACTAATTTCTGCATGATATCACCCTATCCATAACATAATCTTCAGATTGATTGACGGCAGGATATTTCTAGATGATATCTGTTCCTGCACTTCCAAGTGGGACGAGCACTTCATCATTGCTCATATACAATTCTTTTCTCGTAATATGAAGTGCATAATCAGGCAATTCTCGTCCTGCTCCCTCATACAGTGCTTTCAAGACATAACCCGGCTTAATATTCATTTCACTCCCAGCAGAAAGCTGCATCGTGAAAGCCGCACAGGCATCTGCATCCATTGGCTCCACATTTTGAAGCTGATAGATAAAGGGTTTCAGATCCAGTTCCTTTTCACCACGTTTCGACTTTTTAACAATCAATAGCTGTTCTTTCTTCTGCAATTGCTCCAAGGCAGCGCTGAGATCAAAATCCGGCCGGTAATCCTTCCGAATCTGTACAAAATAATCCGCTGCTGCAATGCTGCTCATTGCATTTTGTGCATGCTCCGGCAATTGTTTGTATTCTGTCACACAAATTCCGTCAGCCATGACAGCGTTCAGTCTGCTCATGGATTCTGCTGTGGAAGCTGTACTGTTCACTTCAATATCCAGATATTCTCCATCGCTTTCACTGCCCACACTGAGCGGCTGTGCAAAGGACATGATTTGGTGGGGGCTCATACCTTCCGTATATTTAATATCAATTTCCGCTCTCCTCATTGCCTTTTGAAAATAACGCATCACATCCAAATGACCAATGTATCTGATTGCGCCATGCTTGGAAAATTTAATTCTGATTTTCATAGCAGACACCTCCTCCAAATTGCTTTGCTCCGCACCCGGAACATGCTGCGCGGCAATTCGGAGTCACCTCCGCGGCCATGGCATGTGCCCATTCACGTTTTAGAAACTCCTTGGTCACACCGACATCGATAAAATCCCATGGCAAAAGCTCGTCCAGATCTCGAATTCGATTGTTATAAAAATCAATCGAAATATGGTTCTCCGCAAATGCCTCCAACCACAAATCGTTTTTGAAATAATCTGACCACGAATCGAACAGACAGCCCTTCTCATAAGCCGACAGCAATGCCTTGCCCACGCGCCTGTCTCCTCGCGCAAGCACACCCTCCAGAACGCTCAGATGTGCTTCATGCCAGTTGTATCTGATGCTTTTTTGATTCAGCTGCTCATGCATTGCATGGTTGACAAAACGTGCTTTCTCCATATACTCTTCTGCGGAAAACATGGTAGCCCACTGAAGAGGCGTAAACGGCTTGGGAATAAAGAAGGAAGTGCTTGTCGTAATCTGAATCTTACCGCTGCGCTGCTCCTTTGGAATCAATTCATAGTACAGACGTGCAATCTTGTCCGAAAGTTCCATAATACCACGCATATCTTCCTCTGTCTCAGTTGGAAGTCCCAGCATGAAATACAGTTTTACTTTGTTCCAGCCGCCCTGAAATGCAAGAGAAGCTCCCTGTAAGATAGATTCCTCTGTCAGTCCTTTGTTGATGACATTGCGAAGCCTTTGAGAGCCCGCCTCCGGAGCAAAGGTCAGACTGCTTTTTCGTATGTCCTGCACTTTATTCATAATATCAAGGAAAAAGGCATCTATTCTGAGCGACGGAAGGGAAATATTGATTCCTTTTCCAGAAAATTCTTCAATCAAATAATTTACCAGTTCCCCTAATTTGGAATAATCGCTGGAGCTAAGTGAACTCAATGAGATTTCTTCATGTCCGGTATTCTTCAGCATATCATATGCGTATTCCTTCAGCATCTCAATGTCGCGCTCACGCACCGGGCGATAAACCATTCCCGCCTGGCAGAACCGGCAGCCTCTGATACAGCCGCGCTGAATCTCCAATACCACCCTGTCCTGCGTCACCTTAATAAACGGAACCACCGGTTTCTTTGGATAGAATGTGTTGCTGACATCGTTTACGATTACCTTCCTGATGCGTTTCGGCACATCCGCAAGCGGCCGGAATGCAGCAAGTGTTCCATCTTCATGGTAGGATGGTTCATAATACATCGGTGCATAAATGCCCGGAATATTGGCGGCAATCAACAAAAAATCCTCTCTTGAGCAGCCGTTTTCTCGACATTCCAGATAGGTATTCAGCAGCAGTTCATAGGAAGTCTCGCCCTCTCCAATGTAAAATAAATCAAAATAATCTGCCAGTGGCTCTGGATTATAAGTACAGGGGCCGCCTCCGATGACAATGGGATCTTCCCATGTCCTTTCCTTGGCCAAATAAGGAATCTGGCTCAGGTCAAGAATCTGCAGTATGTTAGTATAACACATCTCATATTGAATTGTAATTCCCAGAAAGTCAAAGGAACGCACCGGTTCCTGCGACTCCAGTGCAAACAGAGGAATATTCTGTTCCTTCATGATCTGATGCAAATCCACCCAAGGGGAGTAGACACGTTCGCACCATACATCCTCACGGCGATTCAGCATATCATACAAAATCTGTATTCCAAGATGTGACATGCCGATTTCGTATACATCCGGAAAACACATTGCAAAGCGCAGCTTTACTTGATCCGGCTCCTTCATGACGGCATTGACCTCATGGCCGATATATCTTGCCGGTTTATCGATCTTCATCAGTATTTCTTCCGGTAATGCAAGCTTATTCATCGTATTATTGTCCTTCTTCTATCCTCATTGTGCCCACATCCGCAGATGCATCGGCATTAGTTAAAGTATACGGTAATTCGTCCATAAAATCAATTGCATTCAATTCAATTTCCTGCTGTAAGGCAGTCTGTAGTTCGTCATATTGCAGAAATTCCCCGCCACCACCATATTTTGCCCATATACAGAACAAAAAAAGCAGCAGTGCGGACATGATTCTAAGTTTCATAAGACTATGCCGCTTGATACCTGTTATCGAGCCTTCAGATGTACCTAAAATTGTTTCTCTGCCGGCAATCAAGGATTGATTCTGGTTGGATTCCTCTCTGATCCTTCTGACCAGTTCCAATTTCTTTTCCGGTGATATGCTTTTCATACCGCTGCCTCCTGTCATCTGTTATGAAATGGTACAATCATTTATATGATGATGTGAGGTTCTTTCAGAACCAATTCCGAAAACGCCCGTCAAAATAAAGAACAATTCTTTCTGAATATAAAAAGAGTTCCGCAAAAAAACGGAACTCTTTCCTAATTTTTTTAGTTTACATCCATATGAATCGCCGGAATGACCGTTGCAGCAGCATCTGTAGTCTTGGTCAGATCTGCAGCAGGTGTTGGCGTCAATGTCGGTGTCGGTGTCAGCGTCGATTCAGCTTCTGTGGAAGCTTCTGTGGATTCTGTCGGCTGTACAATATCCTCTTCCTTGATTCCCCATGCTTTGATGGCTCTGTCCTCAGTAATATTTGTCCAGTTGCCCTCCCAGCCGATGAATTGAATGCCCGCTTCCACAGGCTCATTCGGGTCAGCAAGGGTTGTTCCATAAGGAACCACTTCGGTTTTCCAAAGCTTTGAGTCCCAGCTATTATACCATCTTACAATGCAGGTCACACCGGGAACACCTTTTTCAGGAGACTCCAGTGACCACTGCGGCAGAAATGGTGCAGACATATTCTCATTGATTTTTTTAACAGAGCTGAAGGAATTGGTCAGCGGCGCATACGGCGTATTGTTCGCATATAAGCCAAGTATAATTCGATCCTGTGTGACATCGACGGCACTGTTTGACCATCCCAGAAACGTAAAGCCGGGAATGGACGTATCTGTTGGGATGGTTGCATATCCGCCGTCGGATACCTTCTGCTGGCTGATCTTATCTCCATAAATAAACGTTACCGTATATTTCTTCGTTCCGGCCTGCACTTCCTCCGGCAGCATTAGAAGCACGCAGACTGCTGTCAGAAATGCACCTAAAACGCGAATCATCTTTTTCCGGTTCAACATACACAGACCCTCCTTTGAAGATTGTTACCGATTTGCCAATTCTCTCGTGATATCCTGCCATGTGATTCCATTTTCCACCATCAGTACCATTGCATGATATAGAAAATCTGACATTTCATATTTGATTTCTTCCTTATCCGGATTCTTAGCTGCGATCACAATCTCCGTAGCCTCTTCTCCGATTTTCTTCAGTATTTTATCAATTCCCTTATCAAACAGATAATTGGTATAGGAGCCTTCCTTCGGATTGACCTTTCGGTCAGCAATTACAGCATAGACATCCTCAAATACCTTCAGGGGATTATGATCACTGTATTCCTTCTTCAGTATCTCATTAAAAAAGCAACTGGTACTCCCGGTATGGCATGCCGATCCTACCTGAGATACCTTCGCTAATATTGTATCCATATCGCAATCCGCTGTCAATTCCTTTATATACTGGAAATGACCGCTTGTTTCACCCTTTACCCACAGTGCATTGCGGCTTCTGCTGTAATAGGTCATCCTGCCTGTTTCAATGGTCTTCTGATATGCTTCTTCATTCATATATGCCACCATCAAAACCTGTGCCGTCTTATAATCCTGTACGACAACTGTCACATGTCCATCTGTATTCAGCTTGAAATCAGACCACTGATATGCGCATTCATAAGTATTCATGGCAATGCCTGCATCCACACACTGCTTCTTGATCTGCAGTATCTGTTCGACATTCAGATTGATGACATCTCCCGAGATTCCTGAAATCCCAGTGTTTTTCAATACTTCCGAAACTGCATCTATTGTAATGTCATTCAGAACCGGAATGACAGACAGTGTCTTATACCCCTTGCAGGGAGCACTGTTCAACAGGATTGCACCACAGCAATAAGCTTCCAGCAGTTCAAAATGATCAATGATCTGCTCCTCAGCGTCTGCGCATACAACAATCTTATCCTTGCCGAAGCGTTTGCTGACTTCCTCGATCAAGGCAATGTTTTCCGGCTTTGCCATGTTCATGGCCGCCATCCGGCAGCCGGCATAGATCAGCTTTTTAACATCCTCCGTACGTTTAATATTGCCCGCACCGATTACAGGAATATCAATGTGTCTGTTGATCTCCTTGATGATACCGAGCGCTTCTTCATGCTCCTGATCCGTATTGGAAAGATCAAAAATCAATAACTCATCAGAGCCCAGGTGACTGTAGTTTACTGCAAGCTCTACCGCATCCTCCGCTATCACCCTCTGATCCGCAAAACCCGCAATGGCCTTTCCATTCTTTAAATATATGCATGTCACGATTTTCTTATAACTCATCTGATTCTCCTTATGCAAGTGTTCCTTTTGTGGAAAGCACGTCCTGTATTCTGGCATCTATGGATGTGGCTTCATCCAATGCCTTGGCAAATGCCTTGAACATAGCTTCAATGATATGATGTGCGTTTGTGCCGGACAATACCTTGATGTGCAGATTCATCCCTGCAGAATAGGAAATTGCATAGAAAAATTCTTTTACAAGTTCCGTATCCATGCAGCCCACTTTTTCCGCTGCAAACTCACCCTCGTATACGAGATAGGGTCTGCCGGACAAATCCAAGGCACACAATACCAGTGTGTCATCCATAGGCAGAATAAAGCTGCCATAACGCCGGATTCCCTTTTTATCTCCGATTGCCTCTTTAATAGCCTGTCCAAGTACGATGCCTGTATCTTCTACGGTATGATGTCCGTCCACAGCCAGATCTCCTTTGACCTTTAACTGTAAATCGAAAAAGCCATGCCTTGAAAACCCTTCCAGCATATGATCAAAAAAACCGATTCCCGTATCTACCTCACTCATGCCGGTGCCGTCGATTTCCAATGTCATATGGATATCTGTTTCTTTTGTCTTTCGTTCGACTGTTGTGTTTCTGCTCATATCCTCACTCCCCTTCAAATCTAACTTTAATAGAATTTGCGTGAGCCGTCAAGCCTTCTGACTCAGCAAATTTTTCTATATCCGTATGTGCTGCACACAGTGCAGCCCGTGAATAAGAAATGATACTGGATTTCTTAATATATTCATCTACTCCAAGTGGTGAAAAGAATTTTGCAGTTCCATTTGTCGGCAGAACATGATTCGGGCCTGCATAATAATCTCCCAACGGTTCCGAAGAGTTTTCGCCAATAAAAATTGCACCTGCATTTCTAATACGTGTCATCACTTCATAGGGTGCGGCTGTCATGATTTCTACATGCTCCGAGGCTATGTCATTTGCTACCTCGATGGCTTCCGTCAGATCATCTGCCAACAATATGTAACCATACTTCTCCAGTGACTTGCGGATAATATCGGCACGGGAAAGCTTCTGTATCAAAATTTCCACCTCTGCGGACACCTTCTCAGCAAATTGTCTTGAGGTCGTAATCAGGATTGCCGATGCCAGTTCATCATGCTCGGCCTGAGACAGCAGATCAGCCGCTACGTACCGTGGATTTGCTGTTTCGTCGGCAAGTACAAGGATTTCACTTGGACCTGCAATGGAATCAATGCTGACATTTCCGTATACCGCTTTTTTGGCCAATGCAACAAATATATTTCCGGGTCCGACGATCTTGTCTACCTTCGGTATGGTTTCTGTTCCGAAGGCAAGTGCTGCAATTGCCTGTGCTCCACCAACCTTATAGATTTCCGTTACCCCGCATATTTTTGCGGCAACAAGGATTCCGGGGTTGATCACACCGGTCTTGCCCGGAGGCGTCATCATGACAATTCTGTCCACACCTGCCACCTTGGCCGGAATCACACACATCATCGTTGAGGAAGGATAGGCTGCCCTTCCCCCCGGTACATAGACACCGACCTTTTCCAGAGGAGTAATCTTTTGACCGAGGATTGAACCGTCCTCTTTTGTATCAATCCAACTGTAACGAATCTGTTTTCTATGATATTCTTCAATATGATCATGTGCACGCTGCATAACAGCAATCAGTTCCGGATCATAAGCAGCGTATGCCTGCTCAATCTCCTGCTCTGTCACGCGAATATGCGCAGCATCCTGTTCAAAGCCGTCAAACTTCTTGCTGTAAGAAAAGAGTGCCTGATCTCCGTCCTGTCTGACTGTGCGGATGATGTCCTGTACGGTTGCTTCATATTCCGGATATTGTCCCGGACTGCGTTTCAGCAGATTTTTCAAAATGTCCTGTTTGGTTTCTTTGGTCAATGCTGTAATTCTCATAATTTTTCCCTCAAATCCTTGATTAATTGATTGATACGTTCTGCTTCCATCTTCATACTGACCTGATTTACAATCATTCTGGCCGACAGCGGACAAATCTCTTCTAATACCTCCAGCCCATTTTCACGCAGTGTAGAGCCTGTTTCCACAATATCGACGATGACCTCCGACAGCCCTACGATGGGGGCCAGCTCGATTGAGCCGTTCAGCTTGATGATATCCACCGTCTGGTGTTTCTTATTATAAAAATAGTCCTTTGCAATCTCCGGATATTTCGTTGCGACACGAATCATCTCATGATGCAGCAACAGTTCTTTTGCAGACGCCGGTCCGCATACGCACATACGGCATTTTCCAAAGCCTAAATCCAGCACCTCATAATTTTTTCTGTTTTCCTCCAAAATAGTATCTTTGCCGACAATGCCGATGTCTGCTGCTCCATATTCCACATAAGTCGGAACATCAGGTGCTTTTGCCAAAAAAAACTTCAGCTTCAGTTCTTCATTCACAAAAATCAGTTTTCTGGAGTTCTTATCCTTCATCTCTTCACAAGTAATCCCAACGGATTCCAGCATCTCAAGTGCCTTATCTGCCAGCCTGCCTTTGCCTAGCGCAAATGTAATATATCTCATCCTGCCACCTCTTCTTTTCTTATATTGAAATCGTTTTTTGGCTCTGTCCTGACAAATCATGCAGGACGGCCTGATGTTCATTCTCGATTACGATGACCGTATGAATCTGATTATTTTTTGCTGCCAACATATAATCTTCTGCACCGATGTCCGCTGTAAGCGGAAGTAATTCCACGCAGCTTCCATCTTTTCTTCTCTGATCTGCATATCGAATCGCTGCTTTGGAGAAAGCCGATTCATACAGCAGAAGTTCCTGTGGCTGTGGGAGTTCCACCTCAATATTTTGTCTGGACAGTGCCGATAACAGTTGATCCACGGTAATTGCAAATCCAACGGCTGCCGAATCCCTGCCAAACTCATTTAACAATGCATCATATCTGCCGCCCTTGATAATTGCATCTCCGCTTCCATAGGTATATGCCCTGAAAATCATTCCTGTATAATAGTGATATTTGCTCAGCATACCGAGATCAAAGGTCACATACTGCTCAATTTCATAGATGCACAACAGCTCATACAACTGTTCCAGACGCTCCACAGCGTGAATAGAACGTGCATTGGACACAAGATGCTTGGCAGACTGTATCGTATCCACACTGCCGAACAATTCCGATATTTTCAGAATCGCATCCTTGGCATCTGATGTCAGGTTCAGGGAATCCAGTATATCCATCGTTCCAAAATAATTTTTGTTGGAAATATAGTCTCTTAAAGTCAATTCGGCATCTTCATCAATGCCATACTCTGTACACAGTCCTTTGAAAAATTCTACATTTCCGATGCTCACCTGAAAATCATGCAGCCCGGCTTCCTTCATGGAAGCCACCACAAGTGCAATGATTTCTGCATCTGCTTCTACGGACGCATCTCCGATCAGTTCTGCACCAATCTGCGTTGTTTCCTTCAATCTGCCCTGCAATTCATTTGCATTGATAAATGTATTCCCCATATAGCAGAAACGAAGCGGCTTTCTTTCTTCCATAAAATATTTTGCCGTTGCCCTTGCAATGGAGGGCGTGAAGTCAGGACGCAGAACCAGCGTATTTCCTTCCTTATCAAAAAATTTATAGAGCTCCTTGGACGGAATTGTTCCGATTCTGTTTGAAAAGATTTCAAAAAACTCAAAGGTCGGACACTGTATATCCTGATATCCGTATCGTTTCAATTCATGGTGCAGCTTATCCTGAATGCATAATTTTTTTTCATATTCTGCGCCATATATATCCCTGACGCCCTCGGGAGTGTGTAGTAATTTACCTTTCATAGCTTCCTCTTTCCATTTCTGTTAGTGTCTGCACTTTATTGTGCTAACGTGCTACCATGGTAGCATGGCAAAACTAATTATATGTTATGACAACCACCTTGTCAACCATATTTCTAATTTCTGTGCCTGTCTTTATTTTCCTGCTGTGTCCTCTGTTTCTTCTCTGGAATCCAAATCTCTTTGCAAAGTATCCAAATATGATACCATGACTCCCTGCTTGTGGGATATTTCATAGACTGGGTTCAATTCCTCAAAACGAAAGCTTTTTCTGCCGCCGTCCTCTGCCCTTGTCCAAAATTTTTTAAGATCGCGGAAGGGCAAATAATAAAAAAAGTCTCTGGCAGTATAGTGAATCAGAAAAAAAGACACACCGCCCTGTTGCTCAAATTCCTCCATAAAGATGACCTGGTGTTCATGGATATTGGCTAGCGCAAAGGTATCTGTAGCACATTCCTTGGCATCAAAACAGACCGGAATCCCCTGTACCACGCCAATATAGTCAACCGTACTCTTCTGTTCAAAATAGGCCAATGTAATGTGCCTGCTCTCCTTATCCATTTTGATCGGAGTAATCGGAGTCGGCACCTTCTGTATGAGTGCAAGTCCGTTCGCTCTGTATTTTTCATTCGTCCGGTTAATCAGTTCTTCCAGTACCGAGCCTCGGAGTCCTCTGGAATTCCATGTTGCCATGTATGCCTCCTGTAAACGTTTATCGTTCGCCTATCGTTCCAACGATTTGACGGAATTGTTCGGGTGGTTGTGCTGTAAAAGTTCGCTCGGATATTTCTGCAAGCGCACCTTCGAGCCGTGGTATCACAAGCCTGTAAGCATGCAGAAGCTGTGCATTCACTCCATACTGCTTTTTATAAATTGCATTTTGCCGGGAACTTCCGTATTTAGCATCTCCGATGATTGGATGTCCGACCGATGCCAGGTGTGCCCTGATCTGGTGGGACTTTCCCGTAATCAGCTCCACCTCCAGCAATGTCCCGTCCCGAAGCACACGAAGCGGATGATATCTGGTTTCAATATAAGCGCTGTCCTTTACTTTCTGCTCGTGAATCGTCACACGGTTAGCCGCTTCATCCTTGGTCAGATAACCCTTGATGAACTGTTCCTCCGATATTTGCCCATATACCGGGCAGAGATAATATTTATGCATGGAACGATTCTTCAATAATTCCGACATTGTCTGCAGACCCTGCAGAGATTTTCCGCAAATGACGATGCCGCTTGTATTTCTATCCAGCCGATTGCATATGCTCGGAGTAAAGGTCTTCAAAATCTCCGGTGTAATGGAATCGTTATTTAACAAATGAGCAATACAATGTTCATTTAACGATACATCGGAAGGTTTTGCTTTTTGCGACAGCATTCCTGCCGGCTTGTTGACCAGCAATATATGCTCATCTTCATATATTACATCCAGCTTTACTGTTTCGTGCACCTGAAATTTGCGTTCTGAGGTAAATTTTTCAATTGTCTCATCCGAAAGAAACAGTTTAATCTCATCTCCGATACAAACCTTTTCACTGCCATCAGCCCGTTTTCCGTTCAGCGTGATATTCTTCTTACGCAGCATCTTACACAGAAAGCCCATGGAAGCCTCATTCATATATTTCAGCAGCAGCTTATCCAAGCGCTGCCCCGCCTCATGTTCTGATACAGTCACAATCCTCATATGTTCACCTCATGATAATGAAATTGCCTGTAACAGAGACAGGATCTGCTGTCCTGTTTCATCCTCTGAGGCATTATACTTCTCCTGTAACTGCTGTATACGTTTTGCAAACGGTTCATAATCATTCCACAGCTTGATTTCCACATTCTGAAAATGATTGCTTTCCAACATAGCTTTGATATGTGACTGCAGCTTCTGAAGCGACTGTACATCTCCTTCACGATAGCCGCAGATTGTATTGCGGTTGCAGGCAAGCTGCTGTACCTGATAGGACTTATCCGGCATTGTAAAGACCAAATCATAATTCATCGGAAGGTCTCTTACGATTTTCTGTGTCTGCTCATAAAGCTCCGGTGAACTGTCTCGATAGCGTAGAAACATAATCATATTGACGGCACTTTTGCTGGCCGGAAGCATGCCGAGAATGGCAATAATCGTCAGTGCATTTGACTTGGTTCCTGTCCTGAGCAGACCAATCAACAAAATGGCAAATGCAATGGCAAACAAAGCCACCGTTCTGAGAATCACAACTTTTTTCTGATATCCAAGATAGCCATATTGTCCTTTACTGATTTTTTTCATGTTTTCTGTCCTTTTTTTCTTTCTTTTT
>CAZABT010000012.1:0-26017 GCA_964483395.1 uncultured Lachnospiraceae bacterium | reverse complement strand
CACTCTTTTCATTTGAACGCTGCACAAAGGACAACAGCCATTTCTGAGAACACAGTCTAGTCAATATGGAAAAGCACTTCATTGGCAGCCCATAGACAGAAACCTCTTTTCGGTCAGAGGAGGCCCGCAGGGCCAGCTTGACGACATCGGTTGCAGATGCCATTGCCAGTTTTTTGTATATGGGAATGGACTGATTCTTCTCTGCCAGCTCGAAAAACTCCGTCTTAACCGGACCGGGACAGACGGCCGTTACATAGATACCTCTGTCTGCAAGTTCATAGTTCAATGCCTTGGATAAGCTCAATACATAGGCTTTGGTAGCTGCATAGACTGCAAAGCCGGGCTGTGGTAAAAACGCTGCCGAAGAAGCCATCTGTATGATACGGCTTCCGTTTCCCATATACGGAAGACAACTATGTGTCACAGCAGTCAGCGCAGCACAATTCAGTTCCAGCATTCCGATTGCATCTTCACAGGAGGTCTTGGCAAAATCACCAATGATTCCATAGCCTGCTGAATTGACCAGCATTTTTATTGTCGGTTGATTTTCTGCCAGTAATATCTCTAATATTTTAAGCTGTTTTCGATTGGACAGATCAATCGGTACAATTTTAAGCGGAGTTCGGACGAATTTCTGTAATTCTACAAGCCTGTCCTGTCTTCTGGCAATGACCCAGATTTCATTCAGCTTGGTATAGGCCTGGTCAATCTGTCTGACAAATTCTCTGCCCATGCCTGAGGAAGCACCCGTTACGATTGCAATATTCATACAAATCCCTCCTATGATTTCTTTTTATGGATTGTCCTGATGGTTCTTTTTTTGCCGCTGTCCGTTCTTTGCCGACTGTCAACTCTGCGCTGCTGTAATCTTCTCGGCCGAATCAGACAGTGCTCGTCAAAGCCGATCAAATCCTCTCTGTGCTCTTTGTGCAGAGCCTCCATGACTGCATCATAATTCTGAGGATTGCGGTATTGTATCAATGCTCTCTGAAGTGCTTTCTCATGCGGGTTTTTCGGTACATAGACCGATTTTCCGGTGCGGGGATCAAGCTCTGTATAATACATAACGGTGGACATCGTAGATGGTGTCGGATAAAAATCCTGTACCTGTTCCGGCATATATCCGAGTTCCCGCAAATACTCTGCCAGTTCGATTGCATCCTTCAAGGTCGAGCCTGGATGCGAGGACATCAAATAGGGTACAAGAAATTGATTTTTCCCTGCCTTCTCATTTAGCTCCTGATATTTTTTGCAGAATCGGTCATATACCTTCCGACCCGGCTTTCCCATATAATGCAGAACCCGTTCCGATACATGTTCAGGGGCAACCTTCAATTGTCCGCTGATGTGATGCTCAACCAGTTCTCGAAAGAACGTCATATCCTGATCATAGATCAGATAATCATATCGTATTCCGGAACGAATAAATACCTTCTTGACCTTCGGCACCTTTCTCAGCTTACGCAGCAGTTCGACGTAATCCGAATGATCCACACGCAGATTCCTGCAGGCTTCTGGAAACAGACATTGTTGTTTTTTGCATACACCTGCTTTTTGCTGCTTTGCACAGGACGGCTGCCTGAAATTGGCTGTTGGGCCACCTACATCGTGGATATAGCCTTTGAATTCAGGATCATATTGGAACTGCTCCGCTTCTTCTACGATGGAGTCATGACTTCTTTGCTGTATTGTTCTTCCCTGATGAAAGGTCAGTGCACAGAAATTGCAGCCGCCAAAGCATCCCCGGCTGCTGATCAGTGAAAATTTCACTTCGGCAATTGCCGGAATTCCGCCCTTTTCTGTATAGGAAGGATGATAGGTTCTCATATACGGCAAGCCGTAGACATCATCCATCTCCTCCGTTGTCAGCGGAAGTGCAGGTGGATTCTGAACGACATACTGCTTCTTTCCATACTGTTCGACCAGTATTTTTCCGGTCACTGCATCCGTATTTTCATACTGTAACATAAAACTGTCAGAATATGCCTTTTTATCACTGCTGACCCGCTCATAATCCGGTAGTATAACCGCTTCAAACAGATTATCCGTTGTTGTCGTTTTATATACCGTTCCTTTGATGAAGGTCAAATCACCAACTGCAATCCCGGCATGCAGGGCATCGGCAATTTCGATCACGGAATGCTCTCCCATTCCATAAGAGATCATATCTGCGCCGGAATCCAACAGGACGGAGCGCTTCATGTGATTTGACCAATAATCATAGTGTGCCAGTCGTCTGAGACTTGCCTCGATTCCGCCCAAAATGACCGGTGTATGTTTATAGGTTTTCCGAATCAGGTTTCCATAGACTACTGCGGCATAATCAGGTCGCTTTCCGGTTTCGCCTCCAGGAGTATATGCATCTGTCTGTCTCGGCTTTTTGGATACATAATAATGGTTCACCATGGAATCCATATTGCCGCTGCAAACTAAAAATGCCAGTCTGGGCTCACCATAGATTGCAATGCTCTCATCCTGCTTCCAATCAGGCTGTGAGATAATTCCGACTGTATAACCGTGTGATTCCAACAGTCTGCTGATGATTGCCGGACCAAAAGACGGGTGATCTACATAGGCATCCCCTATGATATATACAAAATCAAATTGTTCAATTTTCCGCTCCAGCATATCCTGTCTGCAAAGTGGAAGAAATCCATGTTTCATGCAAGCACCTCATAGCAATTCTCAAAGAAATCTCTGTAATCCCTGATGTAATAATCAGCCAGTCGTTTTTTCTCCTCCCGCTGATAAACTGAATATTCATCCTCTATTGCACACACCTTCATGCCTGCATTTTTACCTGCCATGATGCCAGCAGTGATATCTTCAAATACAAGACAGTTCTCCGGCTTCACCTGCAGCTGCTCTGCCACCCGAAGATATACGTCCGGTGCAGGCTTTCCGACACATACATCACAGCCTGTTGTAATTGCATCAAACCTGGAAAGGATTTCATGCTTGGATAATACTGTTTCTGCAAGATGCGTGGAATTGCTCGTTGCAATACCGAGCCTGATTCCTCTTTTTCTGCATTCATCCAGGAACTCGATCACACCAGACTTCAGCGGTACATGATTATAATATTTCTCATAGGCCATTTCATTCCATGTCTCTTTGATTTCCTCCAAAGAAACAGTCAGCTGAAATCGGTTCTTGAAATATTCTGCTGTCTCCGAAAAGCTTTTTCCTTCTATCTCATTTTGCAGATTCTCCGGAAGACTGAGGTGAAACAGTCCAAGATATTCCTCATCTATTTTGCGCCACATCCACATGGAATCTACCAGTGTTCCATCTAAATCAAAAATAACCGCTTTGATATTGTCCAGCATTTCCGTCTCCTTTATTAACCGCTTCATTAAGCTGTACTGTTTACTGCATGCGCCAGCCTGAAGCATATTTGTTTTTTAACATTGCGCCATTGCACTTTCCCCAACCCAATGAATAGCCTCCTGCACAGACTAAAACCGGTGCTCCCTGTTCCGATTGGAAGCCCTCCGGTAAAGCAATTGTTTCCCCTTTTAAGTATTTGATCACACGGATATCCTCTGCGGGCAGTTCCATACAGACCTGATAATCTGAACCATCAAGTGCCATGGCAAGTGCCTGACTCGGTTCAAACCGTTTTCCATGCCCCATCGTTCCCAAATGCAGACCCGTTCGCAGATAACGCAGTGATGGCCGATATTCCAATGCACCAGGAAGCAGATAAACATTTTCATCTTTATAGAACAGATTGCCCTCCTGTATCTGCTGCTTGAAATCTTCTCGCTTCACATGCCTTAGAAAATTCTGAACACTCCGTGTGACTTCCGTCGGTATTTGAGTTCCGCTTTTATGCTTCGATGTTATCCTGTTCTCAGAAACAGCTTCTTTTTTCTGCAGCAGCGCCAAAAAATGTCCCTCCCCCTCTACCCTATGCGGATAGATGCGGATGCACTGCGGGTATGGCGCAATTCCATCCTGAAAGCCTGCCTTCTTAGGAAGCTCCAGAAGCTGCATTTCAGGATGCTGTGATAATAGACAGGCAATTGTATTTTCGTCCTCCAGTACAGAAAAGGTACAGGTTGAATATAACAGCATTCCCCCCGGCTTCAGCATTTTGACAGCAGAATCCATGATTTTCTTTTGCATCTCATGGTACTCTGCAGGGCCTTTCTCCAGCCAGCTCTTTCGCAAAGAAGGTTCCTTACGAAACATTCCTTCTCCTGAGCAGGGCGCATCCACTAAAATTTTATCAAAGGTTTCCGGATAGCAATGCTCCAATTTCTCCGGTGTCTCAGCCGTTACATAGCAGTTGGAAATGCCACACAGTTCAACGTTTTTCAGCAGTGCTTTTGCTCTGGACGCACTGATATCATTTGCAAGCAGTGTACCTGTTCTGTGAAGCTTTGCACCAAGTTCTGTCGTTTTTCCACCAGGTGCCGCACAGAGATCCAAAACAACATCGCCTTCTTCGATCGGAAGATATTCTGCCGGTGTCATTGCACTCGGCTCCTGCAGGTAATACAGCCCCGCAAAATAATAAGGATGCTTTGCAGGTTCTTCTGTTTCTTCATAATAATAACCATTTGAAACAAACGGAATCCTTCTGATCGGAAAGGGGGTGATTTTTTCAAATGCCTCCGTTGAAATCCTTGCCGTATTGACTCGGAGTCCATAGTATCGTGGCTGTTGAAAGGATTCTATATATGCATCATACTCATTGGTAAGCAGTTTTTTCATTGACGTCAAAAATGCTTCTGGCAGGTTCATCATGACCGGACACCTCATTTATCTTTAAAATACAGTATAGCATATTTCGACATTCATTAGTAGACATACTTCAGTTTTTTACGCTCCAGTTCTTGAAGAAAAGGATAAGGATTCAGGCTGATTTCTTCCTGATCTGCTGACTGAATATAGAAGCCTATGTGCAGGTGTACATCAAAATTTCCAACCGTTCCAACTGTATCACTGTACCCGCTGTCTCCCATATAGCCAATCAATTCTCCCGCAGTCACCTGACTGCCTTCTTCAATTCCAGCAGCATAGGAATATAGATGCGCATAATAAAAGTATCCACCGTTTGGGCTTCTGATACCCAGCCGATATCCACCCTGCCGCAGCCAGCCGATTTTCTCGACCACACCTGCGCTCATACTGACAACCGGATAAAAACCTCTTTCATTGATTCCTGCCATAATATCACAGCCCTCATGTCCTCTTTTTCCTCCGAAGCTTCTCTCATACATCCATGAATTTTCGTAGGATACCACAGCTTCCGGCGTCAGAACGGACTCCGGTATTGGGAAATATTGCAGGTCTGATAAAATCACTTTCATTCCTTCATCGTGCAGGTATCCGCCTGCACGATATTGTGCTGCTGTCTGATCAGTCTTTTTGTCCACAAAATTAGCTCCTGCAAGTGTTCTGAGCATATCTGCAAGATATACGGTCAGAACACTCTGCACGAGCATAATCAATATTACAACGACACACGTTTTCACATGCTTCATTAACGGCCTCTCATGTCATATCATTGTATCCTATGCATGAGCGGTTAAAATTATTTTAAGTTTTCCAAAACTGCCAGCAGATAATTCCATGTTCTCTCTGTTGAGGATATGCTGAGCTTCTCCTTAGGCGTATGGATACTCTGAATTTCCGGTCCCATAGAAACAATATCGATGTCCTTGATCTTAGCATACATATTTCCACATTCCAAGCCTGCATGGATTCCGGCCAGAATCGGATTCCGGCCAAAAGTTTGCTGAAAGGTTTTAAACATGATATCCCGCAGTTCTGATTTCGGCGAATACTCCCATGCTGGAAAATCTCCTTCTACACAATAGGTTCCGCCAATGGTTTCTGTCAGGTATTTCAATTTGTCTCCCAGTGCATATTTTTCAGAAGAAACAGAGCTTCTCACATTACACTGAATGACAAAGCAATTTTCTTTCAGACGCATAATACCCGCATTGGAAGATGTTTGTACAAGACTGTCTGTCTCTGCACTCATCTTCTGTACACCGTCAGGAATCGTCATCAGCAGGAATACGACCCTTTCCTTCGTTTTCGGTGTCAATACCGGCTCCTCTGAAATGCCTTTATCCTCACAATAGATTGTAATATTTTTCTCAATCAATCGATATTCTTTTTGTATCGTTTGTTCAAACTGGCTGATCAGTTCCTCAAACTGATAGGCATCCTTTTCATGCACTAGGATTTCTGCCTTTGCTTCACGCGGAATGGCATTGTCCTGCAGCCCCCCCTTAAGATAAATCAGATCAAATTTGATATTCTTTCCAATGAAATGCAGCAGTCTTCCCATCAGCAGATTCGCATTTCCACGGTACTTATCGATTTCCGTACCGGAATGGCCTCCTGCCAGACCACACAGCACAATTGTATATTTACTGCCCCGTTTGTTCACATAGCGAACCGGAATAGAACATTTTGCACACATCCCGCCGGCTGAACAGAATAATAACTCTCCTTCATTTTCATTATCAATATTAATCATCCTTTTGCCTTCAAGCAAAGAAGCATCCAGATTCGTAATTCCAAGCATCCCGACCTCTTCATCCACTGTCAGCACGACTTCAAGTGGCGGATGCAGCAAGGAATCATCTGCAAGAATTGCCAGACAGTAGGCTACCGCAATTCCATCATCTGCCCCCAGTGTTGTTCCCTTAGCATATACATAATCATCCATCACAGCAAGCTTCAGACCATCCTTTGCAAAGTCAAACTTACCGTCATAATCGAAATTTTTCTCACATACCATATCCATATGCCCCTGCAGAATAACCGGAGCAGTATGTTCATACCCTTTGCCTGCAGGCTTCTTGATGATTACATTTCCAAGCCCGTCCTGTATATAAGCAAGCTGATGTTCCTCAGCAAATCTCACACAATACTCACTGATTGCTGCTGTATTTCCGGAGCCATGGGGAATCCCACAGATCTCTTCAAAATACCGAAATACCTCTTTCGGCTGTAAATCCTGTAATACTGCCATAGTGTACGCTCCTATCTGTTTCCGTGTCCAAATGATAATGGACTTCTATCTATTTATATTTTCCCATAGATATATATAAAAATCAAGTTATGATTGTCCGGAGAACCATGATGCAAAAAATACTCCTCATTCTCTCTGTAATCGTTGCTCTGGCATTGCTGCTTATATTTCCGGAGCCATCCATATATGGTGCATCAGAAGGCCTGCTTCTATGGTTTCACACAGTTCTCCCTGCCTTGCTGCCATATATGATCCTGACCAATCTGTTTCTGTCTGTCTGCTGTAGGGGCAAAGCCACCGGACGACATGCTGTTTTCGCTTTATTAGGCCTTGTCTGCGGATATCCAATGGGCGCCAAGCTATGTGCTGAGCTGGTCAGGAAGCGCATGATCACAACAGCTATGGGACAATTTCTTCTGCCTGTCTGTAACATTGCCGGCCCTGCTTTTATCAGCAGCTATGTCGTTGCCACTGCACTGCAGGTCAGAGAAAAACGGCTGTTGTATTGCCTTTGCGTCTATATACCGTTGCTGCTGTATGCTCTGCTGCACCTCCTGGCTGCGCCTCCGACAGTCATAGACTCATCCGATTCTCCTGCATTATGCTCTGCTTCACCAGCCTCATTTGATCATTGTGTCATGGATGCATTTACGGCCATTACTAAATTAGGAGGATACATCATCCTCTTTTCCATCCTGTCAGAGCTGCTTCTTTTCCTGCTTCCGCAGGAGCAGCTGCATGCCGGTCTGTTTCTGACCGGTTTGCTGGAAATAACAAATGGAATCAGTCGTATCACTGATTCCACGATTCAATATTCCCATCAAATCATATTATCTCTGTCCTTCGTCAGCTTTGGCGGCTTCTCCTGTATCTGTCAGACTGCCAGCATGATACAGGGCTCAGGCCTGTCCATATTGAAATATTTTCTTTCTAAAACTGCAATTGCCCTTATGACTGCATTGTTTTCCTATATTTTATTTGGTTAGCATGTCCAGGTTGATCCCATTACCTGTCGCAGAAGGCTTATTCAACGCATCTGTATTGGCAATGATTCCTTCCGCTGACGGCAAGCCGGTTTCGGCAAGATCCTGCTCCAGTCCTACCTGTGGATACAACTCAGAACGATTGGCCGTAATCACGGATTCGCACTCCTTTAATTGTGTCACCAGTCCGCCATACTTGGCTTCTGCCGTATCAATTGCATGCGTAATGATATTCTGCAGTTCAGCCAGCATATCATCCATATATTTCATGGCCGCCGCCTTAACATCATTTGCTTCAAGCGTTGCATTGTCAATGATCTGCTGTGCCTGCGAAGCTGCCTGCACCACAACCTCATTTGCCTGCTCATATGCCTGCTGCATGATCTCGTGCTCATTGATCATATGATCCGTCTGAATCTGTGCCGTATTGATCAATGCATCTGCTTTTTCCTTTGCATCCTTCAATATAGCTTCCTTATTGCTGATAATCTTCTGATATCTTTTGATCTCATCGGGCGTCTTCATACGAAGTTCACGCAAAAGTTCATCTATCTGTTCCTTCTCCACCACAATCTTGGTATTGGAAAGCGGCTGATACTTACAACTGTCGATGTACTCTTCCATCTCTTCAATGATTTGTTCGATCCTACTGCTCATATTGTTCTCTCCTTAACTTACATATAAGACTCATTCTAACGCTGAATTCCATATTTATCATAAACCAGATCGGCAACATACTTCGGCACAAACTGCAGAATATCTCCACCAAATGCCGCCACTTCCTTTACGGTGTGTGAACTCAGATATGCATACTCCAAACCAGTCGTCAGAAATATGGTATCCACTGTCGGAGACAGCTTGTGGTTAGTCTGTGCAAGCTGCAGTTCATATTCAAAGTCTGTAATCGCTCGCAGACCTCTGATGATCACTGATGCACCGGAATGCTCTGCATAATCCACCAGCAGGCCCTCATAGGAAGCAATCCTGATATTCGGTATCTCCTTTGTCACTTCTTTTAATATATTAACACGTTCCTCTACGGAAAACAATGGAGATTTTGCCTTGTTATTCAGCACACTGACAGTCAGTTCGTCAAATATGTCAGCCGCTCTCCTGATGACATCCAAGTGTCCGTATGTGACCGGATCAAAGCTGCCGGGATAAATCGCCGTCTTCATAAGGAGGACTCCTTTCCTATCCATATATGTTTATTTGTCTTATAGTCCTTCTGCTTGATCACATAAAAACCAAGACCATCAAGATAATCAAAGTCTGTTTCTTTTGATGCCTCAACCACGATCAGCGTATCATCATGAATCAAAGAGGAACCTGACAGATATTCTAACACCTGTGCTTCCAGCTGTTCATTGTAGGGCGGGTCCATAAATATGACATCAAATACATGCTTACCCTCCAACTGACGCAGTGCCATCATGACATCACTTTTCATAACAAGTGCCTGCCCTTCAAATTTCGTGAAACGCAGATTCTGTTCAATGCATTGGACTGCTTCACGGTTTTTTTCTACAAAGCATGCAAACTCAGCACCTCTGCTGATGGCTTCTATCCCGATTCCACCGCTTCCTGAATAAAGATCCAAGAATTTTGCATCCGCCAGATAGGGCATCAGCACATTAAATAATGTTTCTTTGATTTTGTCTGAGGTCGGTCTGGTCACCATACCGGCCGGGGTCTTCAGCGGCAGACTTCTCGCTGTTCCTGCTATCACTCTCATAATCGAACCTTAACTCCCTTGGTATCTCTCTTTCCGAGTTTCAATTTATTCAGTTCTATAGTTTTGCTTCGATATTCCACGTTCTGTTCAATGCCGTTTTGAAGCAGATATACATTGGTCACATGATCATTTCCGTCAAGCTTCATTCCGCGGACACCAACAGCGCCCTTTTTCTTTTCGGGTATTTCTTCTATCATAAACTTTAAGAAAATACCGTCTGCTGTCTGTAAGACAATATGCTTTTGTTCCTCAACTGCTTCCACAAGCAGCAGTTTGTCCCCGTCCATCAGGTTGGTTGCCGCCACAGTTCGTTTGGCAACATCATATTCTACACCTGACACCTGCTTCAGCATGGATTTAGCCGTTGCAAAAATCAGCCTTCTGCCTGTCAATGACTGCATATCTTCAATGTACAAAAGCTGCTCTGTCCTGCTGTCATAGTTGCTGATGTTATCAATTGGCGTTCCCTTGTCGCGGAGTCGTCCTGCCGGCAGATCCATAACCTTGATTGTATGCATCTGTCCTTTATCGGTAAAAACACATATTTTCCCGGTATTCATACAGCGGAACACATATTTGTATTCCTGATCAGCCGCTTCTTTATTTCTCTCATACGTCGGCATATCAATCGTTTTAGCATAGCCAAACCGATCCATCAGGAACATGACTTCCATCTCTTCCTGTTTTTTCTCCTCAAAAACAACCTCTGCTGCATTTTCAATTGCGGTGCGGCGCGGACGTCCAAATTCCTTTTTATAGCCTTCCAGTTCTGTAATAATAGACTTGTCCATTGCCTTTTCATCTGTCAGAAGCGTTTTATATTTTTCAATGTTCTTCAGTGTAATGTCATGCTCCTTGAGCAGCGCTTCAATCTCCAGTCCGATCAGCTTGTAAAGGCGCATTTCCAAAATTGCTCCGGCCTGTCTCTCCGTAAAACGGAGCTGTTCTGCCATCTTCTTGGAAATACGGGATTTGAACTGTATTTCGCCTGTTTTTCCTTCTGTCAGACACAGCTTTGCTTCATTTACATTTTTTGAACCGCGCAGGATTTCTATAATTAGATCAATGACATCACATGCCTTGATCAGTCCTTCCTGAATCTCCTTCCTGTCCAATTCCTTGGCCAGAAGTGTTTTGTATTTTCTGGTTGCGACCTCATGCTGAAAATTCACATGATGTCTGATGATTTCCTTGATTCCCATTGTTTCAGGGCGCTGTTCTGCCACTGCAAGCATGTTGACACCAAAGGTATCTTCCAGACGAGTTTTCTTGTAAAGCATATTTTTCATATTTTCTACATCGGCATCCTTGCGTAACTCGATTACAATGCGGATTCCTTCTTTTGAAGACTGATTGGAGATATCCACAATATCATTTGTTTTTTTCGTTTCAACAAGTGCATAAATATCCATTAAAAACTTTCCGATATTGGCACCGATCATCGGATAAGGGATTTCCGTAATCACAAGCCGTGTTTTACCACTTTTGCCGTTCTCGACCTCTACCTTGCCCCGTACTTTTATCTTACCTGTACC
Organism: uncultured Lachnospiraceae bacterium; assembly: GCA_964483395.1. GTDB lineage: Bacteria > Bacillota > Clostridia > Lachnospirales > Lachnospiraceae > JAAYYM01. Next base: position 14,764 of record CAZABT010000012.1, on the reverse strand, counting down.
GGTTTCATAAATCTGTAAAAGTTCATCCTGATTTGTTACAATACCACCTGTCGGGAAATCCGGTCCCGGTACATACTGCATCAATTCAGCCGTTGTAATCTTTGGATTTTTCATATAGGCTTCTACCGCATCAATGACCTCTGCCACATTGTGCGGCGGGATACTGGTTGCCATTCCGACCGCAATTCCCTCAGCCCCGTTGATCAGCAGATTCGGAATTCTGACCGGCAATACTTCCGGCTCCTTTTCCGTTTCGTCAAAATTAGGTATAAAATCAACAACATCCTTATCCAGATCTGCCAGATAAGCAAGCTGTGTCACCTTCTCCAAGCGTGCCTCTGTATAACGCATAGCTGCTGCTCCGTCGCCTTCTATGGAGCCAAAATTACCATGCCCGTCAATCAGTGGCAGGCCCTTTTTAAATTCCTGAGACATCACCACCAAGGCATCATATATGGAGCTGTCACCATGGGGATGGTATTTACCCATCGTATCACCAACGATACGTGCACTCTTTCTGTAAGGTCTGTCATAGCGAATACCAAGCTCATGCATGTCATATAATGTTCTGCGCTGAACCGGCTTCAATCCATCTCTGACATCAGGAAGCGCTCGTGCAATGATGACACTCATTGCATAATCGATGTACGATTTTTCCATAAGCTCCGAAAATTCGGTTCTGATGATCTGTTCTTCCTTAACTGTTGTTCCCTTAGCCATATTGACTAATTCCTCCCCTTATACATCCAGCTCCGCATCCTGTGCGTGTCTGTAAATAAACTCTTTTCTTGGCGGAACCTCTGTTCCCATCAGCATTTCCGTCGTATTGGATGCAAGTCTTGCATCCTCAATCTCTACTTTTTTCAAAATTCTTGTTTCTGGATTCAATGTTGTTTCCCACAATTGATTGGCATCCATTTCACCCAGACCTTTATATCTTTGCAGAGAAAAATCCTTGTGTGTTTTCCGATATTTTGCAAGTGCCTTATCATCATAGAGATATTCTTCAGCACCACGCTGCGGCATTGCCTTGTACAACGGCGGCATTGCAGCATAAACATGCCCTTCATAGATCAATTCCGGCATAAAACGATAAAACAGCGTCAGCAACAATGTGCAGATATGTGCACCATCCACATCCGCATCAGCCATAATAATGATCTTGTCATAACGCAGCTTCGTGATATCAAAATCATTTCCGTAGCCTTCGGAGAAGCCACATCCAAAAGCGTTAATCATTGTCTTGATTTCCGCATTTGCCAGTACCTTGTCAATACTTGCCTTCTCGACGTTCAGGATCTTTCCTCGGATTGGCAGAATGGCTTGATAATTTCTGTCTCTTGCTGTCTTTGCAGAGCCACCGGCGGAATCACCCTCGACGATGAAGATCTCACATTTGGAAGCCTCCCTGCTTTCACAATTGGCCAGCTTACCGTTGGAATCAAAGGAAAATTTCTGCTTCGTCAGCAGATTGGTCTTTGCCTTTTCCTCCGTCTTTCTGATCTTGGCCGCCTTTTCTGCACAGCCAAGCACAGACTTCAAAGCCTCCAGATTACGATCAAAATAAAGAACGATTTCATCTCCTGTCACCTTGCTGACTGCCCTTGCAGCATCTTGGTTATCCAGCTTTGTTTTGGTCTGTCCTTCAAACCGCGGCGCCGGATGCTTAATCGATACGACTGCTGTCATCCCATTTCGGATATCGGCACCGGTAAAGTTCGCATCCTTTTCCTTTAATATGTTCAATTCTCGTGCATATGCATTCATGACGTTGGTAAACATGGACTTAAAACCGGTCAGATGCGTACCACCCTCTGCATTGTAAATATTATTACAGAAACCAAGTACATTTTCATGAAATTCATTGACATACTGAAATGCAGCTTCCACTGTAATGCCATCGCATTCTCCGCTGAAATAAACTACATCATGCACCGTTTCCTTATTTTTGTTCATCTCCGTAACAAATCCAATGATTCCCTCCGGCTCGCGGAATTCCTCATATTCGGGAACTTCGGGACGATTGTCCTGAAATACGATGGTAAGCTTCGGATTCAAATAAGCCGTTTCATGCAGCCGGCTCTTGATGTCTTCCTCTTTGAACCGGGTCTTTTCAAAAATGGTATCATCCGGCAGGAAATTAATCAGAGTTCCTGTATCCCTGCTTTTTCCAATGACCGGAAGCAATCCTTTTTCCAGCTCAATGACCGGAATTCCCTTGTTATACCGATCATGGTAGATCAACCCGTCTCTTTTGATCTGAATATCCAAATAGGAGGATAAAGCATTTACAACCGAAGAGCCTACTCCATGCAGTCCACCGCTTGTTTTATAAACAGATTCATCAAACTTACCGCCTGCATGCAGCGTCGTAAATACAAGACGCTCTGCACTCATACCCTTTTCATGCATACCGACAGGAATGCCTCGTCCATTATCTTCAACCGTTGCTGAGCCATCCTTTTCAAGGGTTACCCATATTTTATCGCAATACCCTGCCAAATGCTCATCCACGGAATTATCTACGATCTCATAGACCAAATGGTTCAAGCCCTTCGTCGTAACACTTCCTATATACATACCGGGACGCATTCTGACTGCTTCCAGTCCCTCCAGTACGGTAATGCTGTCAGCTTCATAGCTTCCGGCTGTTGTTCTTTTTGTCATGATCTCCCTGCCCCTTGTGTTGTACTCTTTGCTGCAGTCCGACTGCCAACCAGTACAGATTCGTTTGAATTCAATGGTAAACATACCTTTAACAGTATAACATATATTTCATATTTTTCAAATAAAAAACACAAATGATTGGGCATAAAAAAAGCTCACATACAATATCGTGTAAGCTTTTGTGTTTGATACTTTCTTTTCTAATCGTATATCGGCAGCTTTTTGGAACACGCAACGGCCAAAGAGCCAGGACCTATATGACAGGCAATGCTGAGAGGCAGATGATCCACATAAATATCATACCCCGGCAGTTCCTTTTCCAGTTCTGCCTTTAATACCTGTGCTGCATCTTCATTCTCTGTATGTGCGATATGCAGCCATACCTTTTTGTCACCGTCAAGTCCGCCAAAACGTTTTATGATATCGTTTTTAATTGCTGCAATCATAATTGTTTTTGCCTGATTGACTGTCCTTGCTTTTGCAAATTCATCAAGCTTTTCTCCCTGTATCTGCAATACAGGCTTGAGTCGCAGGACTGTTCCGAGTGCTGCGGCCGCCGGAGTGATTCTGCCGCCCTTTTTTAAGTAGTACAATGTATCCAGCATAATATAAATGCTGGCTTCCAGTTTTGTATCCATCAAAATGTCTGCAATCTCATCCGCGCTCTTTCCAATCTCCCGCAAACGGATTGCATCCAGCACAGATTGTCTCTGCGTAACCGAGATCCGTTGATTGTCCACAACTTTAACCTTGCCCTCATAATCCTCTGACAGCATGCGTGCTGTTTGGCAGGAACCGCTCAGACCGCTTGACATCGGTATGTAAATGATCGAATCATGGGACTCAAGCAATTGATCCCACAGGCTCAACACATCATGCGGCGAAGGTTGTGAAGTTGAGATATTGGCATCAGCCGCCATGCGTGAATAAAAATCTTCTTTAGACAGATCAACTCCCTCACGGAAGGTTTGATTCTGTATGGTAAACGGCATGGAAACCACGCTGATACCAAGCTTTTCAGCCTGTTCAGACGTAATCCCGCTGTTTGTATCTGTAACAATTGCGATCTTATTCAACTCGTAATCCTCCGTAATTCAGACTGTTAACATTCTACCATTTAATTCAGTGAGTGTAAACAAGTTTAATTGTTTTTTCAATTTTACATTTTCCTCTTTGCACAATTCTGAATCCTGCTTCAAGATTTCATTTGCAGCCTCACTTGCTTTTTGCAATATAGAGGCGTCTGTAAAGATATCTGCAATTCTGAATGCAATAGCCCCGCTTTGACGGATTCCAAAGAAATCTCCCGGCCCTCTTGTCTTCAAATCCTCCGATGCAATGTAAAAGCCGTCATTTGAACGGTTCAGCACCTCCAGTCTGTCCATGGTAGGCTTTGATGCCGAACTACTCATAAAGATACAGTAGGACTGTGCACTTCCTCTGCCGATACGTCCGCGAAGCTGATGCAGTTGAGATAATCCGAAGCGATTTGCATTTTCAATCAGCATGACACTTGCATTAGGCACATTGACGCCTACCTCCACCACCGTTGTGGAGACAAGAATGTGAATGTCATTTCTTGCAAATGCTTCCATTGTCCTGTTTTTCTCCTGCGGCTTCATTTTACCGTGCAGATATGCAATCTGCACTCTCGGCGGAAAGTATTCTTTCAGTTTTTTTGTATAAGAAATTACATCCTCTGCCTCAATAGACTCGCTTTCTTCTACCATAGGACAGATAATATATACCTGACGTCCCGCATCTATTTCACTTTGCATGAACTCGTATGCTTTTTTACGGTATCCGGTATTCACAACGCAATTCTTGATTGGCAGACGTTCTGCCGGCAATTCATCTATGACTGACACATCCAGATCTCCATACAGAATAATACCAAGTGTACGCGGAATCGGTGTCGCACTCATGACCAACACATGCGGCATATCACCCTCGGACTTTTCAGACAAAATTTCACGCTGCCGCACTCCGAACCGATGCTGCTCATCTGTAATGGCCAGTGCAAGCTTCTGATAATGCACCTTTTCCTGAATTAAGGCATGCGTTCCGATAATAATCTGTACTTCACCGCTCTGAATACGTTCATATGCTTCTGTTTTCTTTTTGGTTGTCATGGAACCGGTCAAAAGAATGGTTTTTAACGGAATCCGATATTGTTCAAGCAGCTTGGAAACCGTTTCAAAATGTTGTTCAGCCAGCACCTCTGTCGGTACCATAAAGGCCGTCTGACAGCCGTTGACTCCGGCCATGATGGCAGCCAAAACAGCGATAATGGTCTTCCCGCTTCCAACATCCCCCTGAACCAGACGATTCATCGTATATTTTCCCTGCAGATCTTCCTTGACCTCATTCCAAACCTTCCGCTGTGCACCAGTCAGTTGATATGGCAGAGATTCGATCAGGCGCTCTGTCTCTGCAACCTCGAGCATCGAATAATGGTTTTCTACCTCATGAGTATGTTCCTTCAGTAGTCTCAATTGTAAGATAAAGCTCAGAAATTCATCAAAAACAAGCCTGTTCCTTGCGCGCATCAGTTCTGACATATCCGTTGGAAAATGAACTCCTTTGATTGCCTCCGGTAAAGAACACAAATCATTTTGTTCCAATAGCTGCTCCTGCAAATATTCTTCTGTTGGCGCAGCCTCCTCCAGCACCTGTCTGATTGCTTTTGTTACCGCCTGATTAGAAAGCTTTGCTGTCAATGTATATAATGGCTGCAGCGTATGAAGCAGTGCCTGATAAGCTTCTACAGAATAGAATTTAGGCTGTTCCATGAACAGCGTTGTTCCATTTTCCTGCAGAATTCCACGAAAAATATATACCTGTCCCTTGGTCATGCTCTTTTTTAAAAAGGGCATATTGAACCATGTCAGATACAGCTTTTTGGAATCGGTCAGTGCAAGGCTTGTCACAATCTGAAGGCTTTTTGTACGCTTTAATACCGGCGTCTGAAGCAGAATCGCACGGATGGCGACCACATGTCCGACATCCTCCTTAGATGCTGCCTTTGGTTCTTCAAAAGCCTCATAGCTGCGCGGATAATGCTGAATCAAGTCCTGCAGTGTAAAGATTCCGAGTTTATGATATAATAGGGCTGTTTTCTCGCCTATTCCTTTTAGTTCTTCTATATTTGTATTTAATTCCATGTAGTCTCTCCAAAAGTCAACTGAAAGAATATGACCTGCATAGATAGGTATGCAAGTCATTTCTCTGATCGCTATTCAACAGAAATAATATAATAGTAGATTGGCTGTCCGCCCGAATGTACCTCTATATCACAGGACGGATACAATGCCTCGACCTCCGCGGCCAGATCTCCTGCTATTTCTTCTTCAACCTCACTGCCGTAATAGATACTGATCAACTCTGAATCGTCATCCACCAGCTTCGCAAGCATTTCCTTTGCCGTATCCTCAACCACGGTTCCCACCGCAAGAATATCATGATCTCCGATTCCCATGATATTACCCTGCTTAATCTCTATATCATTGATGACAGTATCTCTGACAGCATAAGTAACCTGTCCCGTCTTAACCTTTTGGATTTCCTCCGTCATCAACTGCTCATTTTCTTCTGCCGACTGCTCCGGTATGAAGTTGATTAAGGCCGTGATGCCCTGCGGTGCTGTCTTGGTCGGAATGACAATGATATTTTTGCCCTCTACAAGATATTTTGCCTGATTCGCCGCAAGGATAATGTTCTTATTATTCGGAAGTATAAAAATATTCTCTGCATGAACCGCATTGATTGCATTCAGCATATCTTCCGTGCTGGGATTCATCGTCTGTCCGCCCTCAATGACATAATCAACTCCAAGTCCCTTGAATATGGTATTCATTCCGTCTCCGATGGAAACGGCCACAAATCCATATGGCTTCATCGGCTCATCAGCCGCCTGAGCTTCCTGCACTGCGGCAGATTCTGCTTTCGGCTCTGCCGGCACAGTCTGAATGTCTGCAGCTGCTGTCTTGGATTCAACGGTAGTGCCTCCGTCTGCTGAATCTGTTTCATTCTTGCCTTCCTTTTCCGCAAGCTTAAATAATTTTTCCTGATGCTCCTCACGCATATTATCAATCTTCATATTTGTAAGTGAGCCATAGGTCAGTGCCTTTTGAATTGCAAGTCCAGGATCGTTCGTGTGCACATGTACTTTTACAATATCATCATCTGCCACAACCACAATCGAATCCCCGATGGATTCCAGATAACCCTTCAAGTCCAATTCATTTTTTGCATTGAACACCTTATCTATCATAACAATAAATTCTGTACAATACCCATATTTAATGTCTATGGCTGCCTGTACTTCAAGTGAGCCCGTGCCCGTTGTTCCCGCACCTGCACGCTTTACTGCAGCAGCATCTGTATAAGAAACATTCACATCTTTGCCAAGGAATGCATCATATCCGCCCTTCAGGACCTCCAGCAGTCCCTGTCCACCGGAATCCACTACCCCGGCCTGCTTCAATACCGGCAGCATATCCGGTGTCTTACTGAGTACCAGCTCTGCATGTTCAATCACTGCACTGATGATTTCTGACAGATCATCTGTTGCGGCAGCCATCTCTGCAGCTTTATCTGCGGCACCTTTTGCAACCGTAAGGATTGTGCCCTCCTTGGGCTTCATAACAGCCTTATACGCTGTTTCCGTCGCCTTCTGCATTGCATTTGCAAGTATGACTGCATCTATTTCATTCTGTTCCTTGATGATCTTCGTAAAGCCTCTGAACAGCTGTGACAGGATAACGCCCGAATTACCTCTGGCTCCGCGCAGAGATCCCGATGATATAGCCTTTGATAAGCTTTCCATCGTAATGTCCGTCAGTCCTGCGACCTCCTTGGATGCAGACATGATCGTCAAGGTCATATTGGTTCCCGTATCTCCATCCGGAACCGGGAATACATTCAATTCATTAATCCATTCTTTCTTTGCCTCTAGTCTGTTTGCACCGGCCAAAAACATCTTTGCAAATGTCTTGGCATCGATTGTCTGAATCTTCATTTTAATCCTCCTAATCAATCACTCGAACGCCTTCTACATAGATGTTGATTTTTTCAATGCTGAGACCGGTGAATTCTTCTACTTTATATTTCACATTGCTGATCAAATTGTCTGATACAGCAAGTATGCTGACTCCATAGGATACAATGACATGGAAATCCAGAATTAATTTATTATCCTCCAATGACACGCTGATGCCATGTGTAATACTTTCCTTCTTCAGCAGCTTGACCAATCCGTCCTTAACACTGACTGCAGCCATACCGACGATACCAAAGCACTCAACTGCAACTGTACCTGCATATTGTGCAATGACTTCCGTATCAATCACAATGTTTCCAACCTGTGTGCTCATGTGACCCTTCATATAGTTTACCTCCATGATATATTCTGCTTCGTAATCCTATCCTATTATAACCGCTTTATCCTAAAAATGAAATACATAATTGCACATAATTTCATTTCCTGTTATTTTCTTTCATCTTTTACTTGCATTTATGTAAAACTTCTGATAAAATGATTTTTGTTGCGAGACTATATGAAATCAGAGGAGGTGCAATAATGGCTAAGTGTGATGTTTGTGGAAAAGGTGTTCATTTTGGTAATAACGTCAGCCATTCTCATAGAAGATCAAATAGAATTTTTAATTCAAATGTAAAGAGAGTTAAATGCATGGTTAACGGTACGCCGAGAAGACTTCACGTTTGTACTGATTGTTTAAAATCAAACAGAGTAGAACGCGCATAACAAAAAAGCAGCTTAAAAGCTGCTTTTTTGTTGCTTATATTTACGCTTTATGCATGCTTACATCTGATAGGCATCACGCAGGCTGCTGTATTCCCTGTTGATCAGTTGTACGGTATCATTATCTCCGGCCATGTTATCCGGATGAAATATCTTAATCAGATCTTTATACCGCTTCTTCAGAGCCAGCGGATTATTGACACCCCTGAAAAAAATACCCGCAATGGACACATTACCGTAATCAGCCGAGACTGACTGATTCCTGCGTCCGATCAGCTGCTGCTTTTCTACTTCAAACTTCTTTTTTTCCTCATGAAGATCCCGATAGGCACTCTCAAGTATTTCCCATTTATGATGAAACAGAACCTTTTCACGTTCAAGCTGCTTACTCTCGAACTCATTTTTACTTCCCTGTTCCCTGATGGATCTCATCATGGCATTCTTTTCCTGATCAAATTCCTGCATCTGCTGCTCCAGCAATTCTCTCTCATTTTCAATCCGAATGTTTTCCTTGAACAGCCACGTCTTTATCTGAGTCAGTTCTTCCGCCGATGCATTTTCGATATCATGCATTTTCATCTCTCCTAATGCCGGTATCATTTCAGAATACCGGCGTAAAGAATACAAATTATAGAGTTTCTTTCGTATCATCACCACATCATATAGTATCATTATATTTTCATTTTCATTATTTTTCAACCATTTTCTTTCGTTAATTTTCACAAAACGACAAATATTTACCAGCAATACAGATTATAGCCCAGTATCAGCAACAGAATGATGATGACAACTCCAATCAGAATATTGGAAATGAACATCATCATTAACATTCCGATGGCGATCAAAAACAGTGAATATCCAATGGTACGCCTTGTCTGCATCATCATCACTCCCCAAACAGTTCTATTAATATCATATGCTGTGTCTTCTGTTTTTGTGACATTTTACTAAAAAAGGACAACCACTCATCAGTGATTGCCCTTTTTGCTTATGCTTCTATATTTCATTTACTCATTATCCACAATTGCACTCATCTGCCCTGCAATCCTCTCTACGACATCCTCTACCACCGTAGACTGTGCAGATATTTCTTCTGAGCTTGCTGCCAATGTTGCCGTCTTCTCATTCAGTTCATTGACATTATGCAGGAATTCCTGTGTTTCATCCGTCAATGCCTGAATTGCCGGAACAAGCAAATCACTCTGCTGCTTGCCGTAATGCACGGCATCCTTTGTCTGTTCAGACAGATCTCGCACCCTGTTTGCAATTACGGTAAAGCCTCTTCCTGCCTCGCCGCTTCTTGCAGCTTCGATTCCCGCATTCAAGGCCAGCATGCTTGTCTGGTTGGAAATCTTGATGATCGAGTCATTCACTTCATTGTAGCCTTTGACTGAAACCTCTACCTGCGCAAGTGACTCCTTTAGCTTTTCTCCATATTCAGCCAAAGCATTGATTGCCTGTGCCATATGGGTTGTCTCTTCCGCTGAGGACTGATTGCCGCTGGCAACCTCACCCATAGACATTTTAATCTGCTTGAATTCCTCAAGGATCTGCTTGTACATTTCCTTTTGTTCTTCGTGTTTGGACTGTACCTCTTCCTTCAGAGCATTGATCTCATCCTTCTCATCTTCCAGCGTATCCTTAATATAATGAATACAGCTTTCCTTATGGTTGATGCCATTTGCAATTGCTGTCGCCATCTGCTCACAGGACTCATATCCGCAGGCACCGCAGTTGATTTTTTTTGCTTCACTGCTGTATTTATGCATTTCTGCATAAATTTCATCTAATCTGGATGCGGATGCCGTCAGTTCCTTGATGCCTGCATTGGTATTATAGGTGCACATGAAATCTTCCAGTTTCAAATCCTTGAACTGCTCATTCAAACGTGCAAGACGTTCGGCATAATTTACAGACTTGTCCCATGCAGACTTCTTCGTTTTACTGTGATCGGCCGTTCTCTGTGCATGGATTTCCAATAAGATATCTTCATCATCATCTCTGTTGTGATCGGTCGCTGTCCCATAAATGCAGCCCTTAGTGCAGTTCAGTGCATCTACCATAAACGGCAGTTTCTTACCTGACTTCACTCGCTTTGCATATGCCTTCATAAAATGATAAGCATGTGCCGGACTTTCTATCTGGCGTACAAACAAATCCTTGCCTACAAAATGTTCCACATTTTCTTTCAGTCCACCCGGCATCGGATATACGGAGCCAAGTCCATATTCCATTTCGTCCGTTGCATCATAGCTGTTGAGTGATACACCCTTCAGTTTTTCCATCAAATGCTCAAACGTCACATTGTATGTAATATATCCGTTGTTCTGCGGACGTGTAATCTCAGATTTTTTGGCAATACAAGGACTGATAAACGCCAGCTTATCGGAAATGTTCATATATTTCTTTGCGTAGACCGCACCGCACATCATAGGACTGTGGATCGGTACAAGCTTCGGCACCAATTCCGGTACAAATTTTTCAATATAATCAACGATGGCCGGGCACGGCTGTGAGATACCGCCGATGAAATTGTTCTTTGTGATGTAATTCAGATAAGCCCATGTTGTGATATCCGCGCCAAAGCTGATGCTGATAATCCTGTTGACACCTTTGCTCTTTAGATATCCGAGCACCTTCTTGTACTCATTCGGATAATTAGCAATGAATGCCGGTGCAACCAAAATACTGATCCGGGTTCCGCGGCTCAGATCTTCAAAGAACTGTTCTGTATCATCATTAAAACTTCTCGCATCATGAGAACATTCTCTGATACAGTTACCGCAGTGGATGCAGGCGTCTCCATCTACATTGATGATATTCTCACCGCTCTCCATCGTGGCGTGGTTAGCCTGTGTTACAGGACAAACCGAAATACATCTGTTACACCCCTGACACTTTTCATTGGTAAAAACCAATCCCTCATTTAGTCTACCCATGTTTCTACCTCCTGTACTTTTCTAATACCTTCCTTTGTAATATTCTTGCCCCATTTTTATTGAAATGCTGCCTCAACGGCCTCATCATCAGATACCTGTTCGTCTTCCTTTTTTGCTGTGAATTTATTGACCAAATCAGGAACCATATCCAGTATTTTGGTCATGCTGTCCTGATTTTTGATGTTGACCAGACGTGTACTGCCCTTTTGGATAACCAGTACGGCACTTGGAGACATTTTTCCGGATAATCCGCCTCCTCCGTTGCTCTTCTTATCATTATTAAATTCACCTGCTCCGACACCAAAGGAAACATCCACAAAAGGCAATATGATCGTATCGTCTATCTTTGTTGCCTCACCCACTACCGTCTTGGATGTCAGAAATCCATCCATTCCCTTGATTAAAGTGTTGACTACTTCCGTGATATTATTGTTGTTATTTGCCATTACACAGCCTCCTTATTTTTCAACGTCCTGAGCAGACGCTTTACATCCTGGTTAAAGTAAACGATCCATGCTGCCCTCAAAAACACAAATGCTGTAATGTGACCTCTCAAATCCACATCTGCCTCAAAGACAGCTCTGTCATAATACGGTGTTACATGCAGTCCCCCTCCAAACATCGGATAGAGGATTCCAAGTATGGCAAGAATAGAACCTGTCGTTCCCGGATCTTCCGAACCAAGCATCAAATCCATCCGAAACTTTCTTGGTTTAACATGACGCAGCAGTCCGCCCATCTGCCCAAACAGCAGACGAAACACTGCTTGATTACGTTCATCCTGCAGCAAATCCGTATAATAGCCTATTTTTTGCCCTATTGATGCTATATTATCATAAATGTGTGTAATTGTATATTGTATATTTCTAATTCTTTCATACAACATTTTGAAAAACCGTTTGAGTTTGGAGAGTAGTTTTTCCCGCTCAGGAGCTTCCTCAGTGGATGCTTCCGTATTACCCGCCTTTGACGCATCTGCCGAGTTTGCCTCAGCTTCCGTTTCTGCAGATGCTTCCGCTTTCGCTGTTTCTTCTGATTCTTCTGTTTCTGCTGATTCTTCTGCTTCTGCTAATTTTTCTGTTTCTGCTGATTTTTCTGCTTCTGCTGAATTTTCCGTCCCAATCAGTTCTTCTGTCTCTGCAGGCGCTTCTTCTGCCTTTGAAACTGGATCAATCTTGATTGGCTTGGGCTTCTTTTCTCGCTTTCGGAACCGGATACCGAATATCCGAATGATCTGCTTTAACTCCTCATTTTCATAAATGAAGGAAATACTGATGATATGCAGCAGCCATGATAGCTTGCCTTTTGCATACAATGTATCATGATAATGTACAATTCCGCGGTACCTCGCCGGTACGAACAAAACCAGCAGCAATGCCAAAAGCAGCAGGCATAATACGGACAGTAAAATGATACCGATGATTTTCAATATGAGTAATATTATGTGTAGCATTTTCTGTCCTCCAGATAGGCTCTGATTTTCTCATAGCTGCCCGTCTTTCGATATACGTCCTCAACAATGGTCTGTACCAGTTGCATAGCTTCCTTTTTTCCGTTCGCCAGACCGACCACATACAGTTCCTGCTCCTTATAACGGGACTGCATCAATACCGCGCTGTGACAGATATCAAACAAATCGACACCGTTCGAGGCAAGTGTGATGACATACGTACCAACCATGCCTGCATTGTGCCGCAGCTTCCATACAATTTTGTCTTTATGTTCAGCAATCTTCTCACTCGTATACAGTTCTCTGTAAAAAAGCATATCACTTTATCCTCATGATTTTTCTATCAAAAATATCATGCTTAGTATATCATGAACTCCAAAAACTTTCCATAAATTATTCTGTTGACAAGATTTCCAAAAGTTCCTATACTGAAAATATGGGATTTCAATGGAGGGATCATCTATGGAAACAGTAGCTGTCATCGCACTTCAGCCGAATATGGAGCTTGCAGAAGATGTTGTTGATTATCAGGGCAAGATCATCATGCGCAAGAACACAGTATTAGATATCCACATGATCAAAAAGATACAGGCACATTCCATTATGACCGCAAGCATCAAAGAGGCGGAGGATTATGTTCCCACTTATTTTGAAAAACTGAAGGTCAGCAAGACTTTTAAGCAGTTTGCAGATATCTATGCTGCCAATTTTGCGGCATGGAAAGTCTCTGTCGACTCTTTTATCTACAAAAAGGTACCTATGAACAATTCCGATCTGCTCAAGCTCACCGATAATATCATATCCCCCTTTGCCCGACAAAAATCCACGATCATTGATATGCTGTATGTTCTGCAGCATGATGAAACCGATATGACCTATGCGCATTGCCTGAATGTGACATTGCTTTGCAATACGTTGGGTTACTGGCTCCGCTTTAATGAAGAACAGCTCAACACCTTGATTCTATGTGGATTTTATTATGATATTGGAAAGTTTCTGCTTCCGAATGATATCATTTGGAAAAAAGGAAAATTAAACAATCTAGAATTTGATCTTGTAAAAACACATGCCTTCCATGGCTATCATATCATCAGGGATCTGGACATCAACGATCATGTCAAGCGTGCTGCACTGATGCACCACGAACGCTGTGACGGCTCCGGTTATCCACAAAAGCTTTCTCTTGCAGACATTGATCCCTTTGCAAAAATGATTGCCATCTTGGATTCCTATGAAGCGATGACCTCATTCCGCTCTTATCGCGAACCGATGTGTCCTTTTAAAGTCATCAGTATCTTTGAAAATGAAGGCCTGCAAAAATACGATGCCGGCTATATCATGACTTTTCTGGAGCGTATGGTTGAAGAATATATGAATAAGCAGGTTCGGCTCAGTGACGGACGCGAAGGTGTTGTTGTTTTTATCAATAAACAGAAACTATCCAGACCGATGGTTCATTGCGGCGGGAATGATTATGTTGATCTTTCGCAGAACAAATCACTGTCCATAGAAGCTCTGTTATAGGAAATCACAGCAAATACTTTTTGTTTCCCCATAAGTTGCTTCTTTTGAGACTCAGATATTCGTTATAGGCTCTTTCCAGTATCTGCTTCTCATTTGCGAACTTCAGCAGATGATGCGCCTCATGATACTTATAATATCCGGAATCAACAAAGTATTCCTCTCGTTGTGGTTTGCTGTAATAGCTGTCAGCCATCATCAGATACCAGTGCACCTTCTTCTCGACAGTATCCTCCGGCACAGTAAATGTATATTGACTCTTGCCGACATATTTGATAATGGATGCATTGACTCCTGTTTCCTCTAGAACCTCTCTCGTTGCTGTCTCTTTATAATCCTCGCCCTCTTCTACAGTTCCCTTAGGTAATACCCAGCCCTCATACTTATTTTTGAAATTCTTGTACAGAACCAGTATTTTACCGC
>CAZABT010000011.1:0-40394 GCA_964483395.1 uncultured Lachnospiraceae bacterium | reverse complement strand
ACTTCTTCTGCGCTCTTTTCAAAACGGTCAGCAAATTCATCGAAGTCCATTTCCTGTTTCTGATGTGATGCCACCGCAATTATAATTCCAACTGCCACAACAATAATGACGGCAAGTAGAACGGCTATTCGTTTCTTTTTATTCATGTTCTTCCTTTCCGAGAAAAATAATACGAAAGTCAACGAGGTACATCTGGCAGATTCATGATCCTTGCATCTGCCTTTTTTGCATATTGCATGGTCCGATAAGCTCCGCCAGAATTGCGTTTTACGCAAAAAATAACTAAATCCGACCGGTCAACCATGGACCGGTTTCTGACTTGATGGGCGGACTTGAAGTGCTTTTCTGCGGATTCGAGACAGATTTCAATTTCATCATAATACTCATGAAATGCCTGCTCATTGTCCCGATATTCTGCCGTCATATATGGCAGTACAAGAACGAGAGAACTGTTGTCATCACAGATGGTTCGCTTGCATCTGCGAACCGTTGATGAAACAAGCTGATCAAATTCTCCGTCTCGTCCAACAAGGAATTCGACATATTCTTTGGTAAGAAGCAGCTCACGGATGATTGATTCCAACTGTCGCTCAATCAAAAACGGATCATCAACTTGTCTGTGTCCAAAGAAACTGACAGCGAATAAATTCATAAAAATCTCTCCTTTGGAGATGATTGGTATTGATATCACCAATCAAACCCAGATATTGATAATTATATCACCAATACAAGAAAGGATAAAGAGAAAATTCGTTTTTTCACTACCAACGTCACCTTTTGATTCATACTACAATAGTTGAGGAAGGAGGGACAGGAATGGCCGACACGCAGTATGATGAATTTATTCGTATCAGGATTACAGAATTAAGAATAGCAAAGAATATTTCCGAACACAAAATGAGCTTGGATTTGGATAAGAGTGGCTCATACATTCGTGGAATAACCAGCGGAGCAGCCTTGCCGTCTCTCAGGGAACTGTTCAATATCATCTCGTATTTTGATATGACACCGGCAGAATTTTTCGCCCCGCTGGACGATGCGAATACCTCGTATCGTGAATTGTGCGAGAAGCTGAGAACCATGAATGAGGAAGAACTCGAAAAGGTCAGCACCTTTATTGGTTGGATTGAGAAGAAAGAATAATCAAATGGAATTAGGATTTTAACCTGGATGCCAAATGGCAGTCCAGGTTTTTTCTTTCTCAGTAAAACGTTCAGAATGAACGAGCAGCCGGTATCGTAGATACCGTTCAAAGGGGATTGGGGATGCTGCCCCAACAAGCAAATTTGCGAAGATTGCACCGAAGGGAAAATCGAGAAAATGAGTGAACCTGTACAGGTTTACACTGCTTGCCAATTTGTAAAACCCCAAAATTCCGCTTCTCGATGCTCTAAAAGCCTTGTCACTTCAAAAAATCGGATAATTCTTTGGGATGAGAAAATAAAATATAGTGATAGCTCATTTTCTTGTTGAGTTTACCTATTTGCGTGCTATAATTATGAGTACAGGTACTTTTTGAACGAAATATCTGGAAGAAAGGAATGGTGAAATGATGGCTGTCAGCTATAAGAGACTATGGAAGCTATTGATTGACCGAGATATGAAGAAAAAAGATTTGGCTGAACAGGCAAATCTGAGTAACTATACCATCAACAAAATGCACCGAGGCGAGAATGTAACTACAGATACGCTTGTGAAAATCTGTTCTACCCTGGGCTGCACCTTCGACGATATTATGGAAATAGTTCCGGATGAAAAGTAAAATGTCCGTTTTATGGGATAGCCTCTTTGGTAGAATATAAGCTGAAGAAGCATAACTACAATAAATTGTTAGAGTGGAGGAATCGGCAATGGCTGAAAAGAACAATGCCAACATTGGCTTTGAAAAACAAATTTGGGATGCTGCCTGCGTGTTATGGGGACACATCCCTGCCGCTGAATATAGAAAGGTAATCATTGGACTGATTTTCCTTCGCTATATTTCCAGTGCATTTGAAAGAAAATATAACGAGCTTGTTGCAGAGGGCGAAGGCTTTGAAGAAGATCGTGACGAGTATTTAGGCGAAAATATCTTCTTCGTTCCGGAGAAAGCGAGATGGTCTACCGTTGCAGCTGCGGCTCACACTCCGGAAATCGGCACAGTCCTTGATGAAGCAATGCGAGAGATTGAAGCAGAAAACAAATCTCTGAAAAATGTGCTTCCGAAAAATTACGCAAGCCCGGATTTGGACAAGCGAGTTCTGGGCGATGTTGTCGATCTGTTCACCAATATGGATATGTCTGATACAGAGGAAGGCAAAGATCTTCTGGGCAGAACTTACGAGTATTGCATCGCACAGTTTGCGGCTTACGAAGGTGTGAAGGGCGGCGAGTTCTACACCCCGTCCAGCATCGTTAAGACAATCGTTGCAAGTCAGCTATGAGAACAAAACAGCGTAATGGTAGCTATATCACCTGCTGTACTTATGGCTACAAGGTTTCTCCGAAAAACAAGCACCAAATGATTGTTGACCCTGAAACGGCACCGGTTGTACGCAGGATTTTTACCGATGTTATCGCTGGCAAATCCACCAGTCAGGTTGCCAGAGAGTTAAATGCCGATGGCATCCTTACTCCGCAACAGTACAAAGGTGTTGCCAGAAGAAAAGGCAGCCCTTCCAAAGCGTTATGGACACATAACCGAATATTGGATATGTTGAAGAATGTCAAGTACACCGGTTGCATGGTGAATCACACTCGTGAGAGCATGGTGATCCGTGCGAAGTCACAGCGTAGAGTGCCAAAGGAAGATTGGATTTACCATGAGAATGCCCATGAAGCCATTGTGACAACAGAAGAATTTGAAGCAGCACAGGCAGCTCTGCGTAAGGTCAGACCCCACACAAAGAAGAACAAAGAAAACTCATTTCCATTCTATTGCGCTCATTGCGGTCGTAAGCTCCAAAGAACCTTTGGCACGGATGTCCACTTCTACTGCGTAACTCCGTATTGGGACACCGATGCAGAACCGTGCAAATCAGTCAGATGGGACATGACGGATATTGAAGAAGTTGTTCTGGCTGCGTTAAAGGCTCAAATTGCCGTTATGACGGTCGAAACTGTGGGTAAAACTCAGAATACCATTTCCGAAGGAGCTTTGCTCAGACAGCGTCTGAAGGTACTTGCAAGCCAGTTGGAAAGTGGTGATACCCAGAAGGTCAAAAGTTACCTTGACTATCGTGAGGGACGCATAACCAAGGAGGATTTTATCGTTCTCCGTTCTGAGCGTGAAAAACGCATGGAAGAATTAAAAGTTCAGATTGCGGAAACAGAAGCTGCGTATGAAGATTTTCTTGAAAAGGAAAATCAGGCAAAGCAGGAACAAGCAATCGTTGAGCGTACAAGCTCCATGAATGATGAAGCTCTGAAAGAACTGATGTATGATGCGGTTGAGCGTATCAATGTCACGGACAATCAGAATATTGAAATCATCTGGAAGTTCGATGATCTGTTTGCAACAGCATAACAAAGAGCCAGTCAGAAACGACTGGCTCACATCTTTGAATAAGATGTCGATTTTTGTCCTAAAATGACTCAATGAGTAGGACGGGTGTGAAAGCTCCGAAAGCTGAAGAATCCTTATATTTCAATGCTTTTCGGGGCTTCACAAAAATTTTTTGCACCTGATTGACACAATCAGATGATCTGGGCCGTGTGGTCATACCGAAGGAAATCAGGAGAACCTTGCGGATCAGGGAAGGTGAACCGCTGGAAATATTTACAGATCATGAAGGCGAAATTATTTTAAAGAAGTATTCTCCAATCGGTGAAATGACTCTTTTTGCAAAACAGTATGCAGAAAGTCTGGCGCAGACAACCGGGCATGTGATCTGTATTGCAGACAGGGATCAGATCATTGCGGCAGCAGGCGGTGGCGGGAAAAGTCTGATTGGAAAATCCATCAGCCCGCAGCTTGAAGAGGCAGTGGATAATAGGGAGGTCATCGTGGCGAAGCGTGATGAAAAGAGGTTTGTACCGATTTCCGAGGATGCTGCAGAGGAGGCGACCGGACAGGTGATCGCGCCTATTATCAGTGAAGGTGATGCAATCGGCGCAGTGATCATCTACTCGAAAGAGGAAGCAAATAAGATGAGCGAGGTCGAACAGAAGCTGGCCTTGTCGGCAGCAGGATTCTTGGGCCGCCAGATGGAACAGTAAGTGAATCTTTTTAAAAGCAGGAATCGGGAGAAATATACGAAATCAGGTATATTTCTCCCTTTCTTCGAGAAACTATATCAAGATACAGAAAAAAGATGGAAATAAAATGTAAAGAAATATACAAAATATGTCGATAAAAAAATTGTACAAGTTTTCCAAGGAGGTTCCGCATGGGAGAAATCAAGAGAGCAAAGTGTGAGCAATGTGGATATAGCAAGGAATTTTTTCTGGGTGTGGGAATGCTCGGAGGAAACATCGATATCTCCAAGAAGCAATTTACCATTGGGATACAAAAAGAAATCGAACAATGGATTTCGGCACATGGGTATTTCAAAAGCAGCTGCACCACCTGTTTGGGACGTTGCGGGAACTGTGAGGTCTTAGATGGTTTTAGTGAATTGCTGATAGAAGGTGCAGATCACGAGAAAAAGCTTTTTTCTGCCAAATGTCCAAAATGCGGAAAAGAATACGAAAAAATAGTCACAGATGATATAAAATGTCCGATTTGTGGAAAAGGGTTGACAATGGAAGTCACCGGTCACTGGGATTGACAATGTGGGCAGGGGGAATCAAGGATGGTTATTACTCATAATATGGCGGCCATGAATGGCAACAGACAATTGGGAGTTGTTACGGGCAAGCAGGCAAAGTCTGCTGAAAAACTCAGCAGCGGCTATCGCATCAACAGAGCTGCGGATGATGCAGCGGGTCTTACGATTTCAGAAAAGATGAGATCACAGATACGTGGATTGAGCCAGGCAACTGAAAATGCGCAGGAGGGCGTCAGTCTGGCGCAGATTGCTGAAGGTGCTATGGGTGAAGTACACGATATGCTGCATCGTATGACAGAACTGGCTGTCAAGTCATCAACAGGAACCAATACTACGGCAGATAGAAATGCCATACAGAAAGAAATTAAGGCATTGACAGAGGAAATAGACCGTATCGCGGAAAGCACAGAATATAATACTCTGAAATTGATCGATGGTTCCATGAGTGCTGGTGCTTCTTCGGAAGTAAAGGGGAAACTGTTAAATAACCTCTATGGTTCATGGCTTCAGGATGGCTTAGATACAATTTCCAGTCGTATTGGATGGAATTTGAACTCAGATATTTCCATCAATGTGGTATTTGAACCATCCAGTACCAGCGGTTCGTCAATGGCAGCAATGGGCTATAGAGATGGTGGAAGTGATTTTAAGCTGTACATATATGAGAATCTGCTGTCAAATGATACAAGCTATGGTGCCAGCGGACCGAGTTCCGGAGAGATGTATTTTGACAGGGTATTAACACATGAAATGACGCATGCATTGATGGGGCATAACAATTCCAGCAGAACTGATATTCCGAATTGGTTTATTGAAGGAATTGCAGAGGCTGTCCATGGCTCGGATGACTATCGGTTTGGAACAAATGGAAATGCTTCTATAGAAAGTGCATATAATGACTTACGGGCATTTAATTTTAATAGTGGAACGGATACAATAGATGATTACTCGGTCGGTATGCTTGCCGTATCCTATCTGCGGAATTATGAAACTTCGCATGCAGCTGATGGGGTACCTGCAGGTGCATGGAATAATCTGCTGACAGCTTTAAATAACACGGCTGATAGGTCATCCTTTGCAGATAAGGTAGGTACAGCATATGGAGTATCTTTAGACAATATTTTGTCCAAGCTGAAAACGGAAGCCGTGGCTGCAAATACGACGGGTTCTGATTGGAACGGTGTCAATACTTTCTTTCAGAATAATTGCCAGATCATTGTAGGAGACACATCACCTGATCCAATTAGTGTAGCTGCGCCCAGCGGATTAACGGCAGAGAGTACGGTGGCCAATACCGGTACTGAGACAGCAATCGATGTAAATGGAAATACCATTACCTATAATGGTCATACCGTTTCTTTGAAATGGCCGGAAATTACGGAAAATCGTGCAATGAGCCTGCAGATTGGTGCAGCAGCGGAACATCATATGGATTTCAGCATCGGAGCCATGAGCAGTGCAGTGGTATTGGGTGCGAATGGAGTGGACGTCTCAACACAGGACGGGGCAAGAGATGCATTACAAATCATTCAGGATGGACTGGACTATGTATCCGGCGAACGTTCTAAGCTGGGTGCAGTGCAGAACCGGTTAGAGCACACGGTCTCTAATCTAGATAATGTTGTTGAGAATACAACAGCAGCAGAAAGCAGAATCCGTGATTTGGATATGGCAACAGAAATGGTAGAGTATTCCAAGAATCAAATACTGCAGCAGGCAGGGCAATCGATGCTATCTCAGGCAAATCAGCAGACAAGCGGTGTATTGTCATTATTACAGTAATCAGATATAAGAAAAAAGAATAGAATTGATGGTTATAATGGATCGATTCAACAACAAGAGCAGGAATGTTAAAAAATCATTCCTGTTCTTGTTTGCAGTTGTGTTTGCTGTCTCTGCTTCTATAGTCGGCGAAGCTTATTCTGCACTCATTCGATCTAATAATTCGATCTTCATATCATACAGCTTCTTGGAAAGGTCTACGTATACATTGTGAGGATTGACCAGACGTCTTGTCTCCTCCCAGAGTGTATCAAGCTCCTGCTTGCAGTATTCACGGATGTCCATGACCTTAGGGGATTCATAGACACAATCACCACGCTTGAAAATCGGAACCATCAGTTCACGAACGGTATAGGTGCCCGGATGGAGTCTTGTCTTTTTCCAAGGCTCTGCGGGATCAAAGAGCAGCAGTGATTCTTCCGGATTTATGGTTTCTCCTACTAAACAGATCAGGTCAGCCTTCACCTTACCACTTTCTTTTTCATAGATGCGGTAAATGGTTTTATTTCCGGGATTTGTTATCTTTTCTGTATTTTCTGATAGTTTAATCTTCGGTGTAAAGCTTCCATCTTCATTCATAACAGCAGACAGCTTATAGACACCGCCGAACGCTGGCCAGTCCTTAGAGGTAATCAGATTCGTACCGACCCCCCATGAGGTAATGGTTGCACCCTGCGCCTTCAGGGAATCAATCAGAAACTCGTCCAAGTCATTGGATGCTGAAATGACTGCATCAGGAAATCCCGCTTCGTCCAGCATTTTTCTGACTTTTTTGGACAGATAAGCAAGATCTCCGCTGTCCAGACGGATACCATAGAAGGTCAAAGGGATTCCGGCTTCGCGCATTTCCGTGAAGACACGGATGGCATTTGGGACACCGGATTTCAAGGTATCATAGGTATCGACCAACAGAATGCAGGCCGATGGATAAATGTCTGCATAAGCCTTGAAGGCAGTATATTCATCAGGAAAGCTCATGATCCAACTGTGGGCATGCGTTCCCTTGACCGGAACATCGAATAGCTGTCCGCAGAGGACATTGCTTGTACCGATGCAGCCGCCAATCATTGCGGCTCTTGCGCCATAGACACCGGCATCGGGGCCTTGTGCACGGCGCAGACCGAATTCCATAATGCCGTCACCGCGTGCTGCCTGTACGACACGTGCAGTCTTTGTAGCAATCAAGCTCTGGTGGTTAATGATATTCAAGATTGCAGTTTCTACAAGCTGTGCTTCCATGATCGGAGCAATGACCTTCACCAGAGGCTCTCTTGGAAAGATAACTGTTCCTTCAGGAATGGAGTAGATATCTCCGGAAAATTTAAAATTTCTCAGATAGTCTAAAAAATCCTCCTCGAATAGATTCAGGCTGCCAAGATAACTGATGTCATCCTCCGAGAAGTGAAGGTTCTTGATATAATCAATCACCTGTTCCAGTCCTGCGGCAATGGCATATCCATTATCCAACGGATTATTGCGGTAAAACATGTCAAAGATGACGGTATCGTTGCGGCTCTTGTTCTTGTAATAGCCCTGCATCATTGTCAATTCATATAAATCAGTTAATAGCGTTAGATTCTGATAATTCATATTGTCTCCCCTTACGTAGTGGTTTACGTAGCTTAATCTGGCACATGCTTTCCGCATGGTGTCATGACAGATGATTATCTGCCTGTCAACATTATACACATAATATACGAATTTCTCAGATAAATCAAGGTAAAAGAAAAAGATTCGGTTGATATTGTACTTCATCCTGTGCTATCATGGGGAGCAAATCATATCAACAAAAGAAGGACGGATGTCATGAAATCAAAGGTAAGATTATTATTCCCATGCTACTTTGCTTTTTTGGTCAATGGTGCAATGGTACTGCTGGTAGGAGCAATTCTTCCGTATTTGATTGAGGAAGCAGGTATCAGCTATGGAATCGCAGGGGGCTTTTTATCGGCTTTTGCAATCGGCAATTTTGCGGCCAGCTTTTTGAATCCGGTGCTTGCAGGCAGGCTTGGACGTAAAGTGACGACAGTCATTACCTCGGCATTGATTCCGATCAGCTTTTTTCTGATTACTTTAATTCCGCCTGTTCCTGTCATTTATGCCTTGTTCGTGGCAGCCGGAATTGGCAGGGGCTGCTGCAGTATTATCAATAATGCAGTGGTGAATGACAACAGTGACGGAAAACCCATTGCATTGAATCTGCTGCATATGACTTTTGCAATCGGTGCATTTGCGGCGCCTTTTCTGTTGTCTGTATACTTGGAGCATGGCTTGAGCTGGCGGGCAATCGTATATACGATCATCATTGGCTCGACACTTGCTACGGCGGCGTATGCATGGATGCAGTTGGATTATGATAAGCCAAAGAAGGAGCAGGGAAAGACAGAAAAATCTCATCAACAGGATTTCTGGAAGCATCCGGCCTTTTTGCTCACCGGTTTGATCTTGTTTTTCTATCTGGGTCTTGAAAATTGTGTCAATGGATGGTTTGTAACCTATTTCAAAAGTACGGGAATTATGACGGACAGCGTTGCAACCAATCTCGTATCCTTTACATGGCTGGCGGTCATGCTGGGAAGGCTGCTGACAGCTTATCTGTCCTCCAAGATTTCTAAAAAGGTATTGATCCTGACAGACTGTATCGCTACGGCTGTATTTTTCGTTTTGCTGATTTCCACACAAAGTCTAAACATCATTACAGTGGCAATCGTAGGACTTGGGTTTTTCTTTGCGGGCATTTATCCGACCTGTGTGTCTAATGCCGGTGTCGCGATCAAGGGTTCTACACTGGGAACTTCCATGTTGCTTGCCATGGCGGCACTTGGCGGAATCATTACCCCGCAGATTGTCGGATTGGTTGCAGATCGGATCGGACTGGTCGGAGCGATAGGAGTATTGCTGATCAATGTAGTTGCCATGATCCTGTTATCTGTGTTAAACTATGTGCAATTTACGCGGAAGCAGGCAGAAGCAACATTGAACTGAAACGAAATGTAATCAAGATGGACTCGGAAGGGGTGCGTTTTGATGAAAACAAAACGATGTATATGGAGGGCGAAAGACAATGACAGGTTACAGAAACGATGCAGTACCGACACCCTGTGAGCCGGGTGTGACAAGAAGGATATTGAATTATTCCGAAGAATTGATGATGTGTGAGATTACGTTTGAAAAGGGAGCAAGAGGCAACATGCATGCACATCCCCATTTACAGATCACTTATGTGGGAAAGGGCAGCTTTGAATTTACGATTGATGGTGAGACAAGCGTTGTAAAGCAGGGAGACAGTGTTTATATGCCGGCGAATGCCCAACATGGCGTACTGGCACTTGAGGATGGGATTCTGGTCGATGTATTCAGTCCGATGCGTAAGGACTTTTTGTAGGGGAGAATTTAACGGTCGCCGGTCTCAAAGTGTGAATATAGGGTTTGGTATTCCTTTGGAGACATACCGAATTCTTTTTTAAAAGCACGATAGAAATTTGAATAATCATGAAAACCAAATAACTCATAGACAGACACGATGGGCTGTCCACTGACGATTGCATCCTTACAGGCCTGCAATCGTTTTTTTGTAATATATTGATGCAGGGAGATACCGATATTGTCCTTGAATGCATGTGCAATATGGAATTTGCTGATATAGAATTCCCGTTCCAGAAGATCCAGCGACAGATCTGAATCCAAGTGCAGATCAATATAGTCACAGATGGTCATATACAATTCCTTTTCATTCTTTTGGCGACCGGAGTTGTAACGGTTGTAGATAGAACGATTCAGGAACAGAATCAACTGATTGATCTGCAGGGAAATCTGTGCGCTCTTTCCAAACCGTTCATTTTTGATCTCATCAATCAATTGAAAGAGGAGTGCCTGAATAGAATTAAAGGTGATAATATCATTGGAAAACAGGTAATTATGTGTGGTCGCGACATACTGCATGATATAGATATAATCAGGGGATGCCTCTAACAGACGATTGCAGTAATCCTGACTGATCCATAAGACGATGCGCCGATAGGGAACATGGCTGTCCGTGAATTCCGGATAGTGTGCTGTATTCGGTGGGATCAGAACAAAGTCTCCGGGATTGATGCGATATTGATTTTGATCGATATGGAGTGTCACATCACCCTCCAAAAAGAAATAGAACTCATAATAATCATGTGCGTGTGAAAGTACATGATAGGGTTCGATATCATTATAATAATAGATTTCAAAGTCCTTGGACAGCATATATTGTCTGGTGCTGAAGGCAGTCTGCAGGTCAGTCTTTTTTTTCATATTTCGATTTCCTTTTTGTATGGGGGCTCATCTGTCATAACGTGAGGTTTTTCCGGACATTCCTTCTGTATATGTCTATCTATTTATTTTACCGCAAGATATACAATGTTGACAACAAGAAATTCAATTTTCATTTTTTCTGTTTCCAAGTAGACTGAGGATAACATAAGACAATGAATTGGAGGATTTGCGATATGGAAATGACATTGAGATGGTATGGAAGCCGATTTGATTCTGTTACATTGGAACAGATCAGGCAGATACCGGGTGTACACGGAGTCATCACGACCCTGTACGACACGAAACCGGGTGAGGTATGGGAACGTGCGGCAATCAGGGAATTGAAACATGAAGTGGAGACAGCAGGACTTAAAATTGCAGGCATTGAAAGTGTGAATATACATGATGCGATCAAGGCCGGAACACCCGACAGAGAGCAGTACATTGAGAATTATATTACCACACTGGAGCATTTGGGACAGGAAGACATTCACATGGTCTGCTATAACTTTATGCCGGTCTTCGACTGGACAAGGACGGAACTGGCAAGAAAGCGCAAGGACGGTTCTACAGTGCTGGCTTATACACAGGAAGCAGTTGATGCATTGAAGCCTGAGAATATGTTCGATTCCATCGGAGCTGACAGCAACGGCTTCATCATGCCGGGCTGGGAGCCGGAGCGTATGGAGAAGATCAAGGAGCTTTTTGAACTGTACAAAACAATTGATGCCGATCAACTGTTTGACAATCTAAAGTATTTTCTGGAAAAAATCATGCCGGTCTGCGACAAATATGATATCAATATGGCAATCCATCCGGATGATCCGGCATGGAGTGTGTTTGGACTTCCGCGTATCATCATCAATAAGGAGAATATCCTTCGTATGATGAAGATGGTAGACAATCCGCATAACGGAGTCACTTTCTGCTCGGGCTCTTACGGAACCAATCTGGCCAATGATCTGCCGGATATGATTCGCTCTTTGAAAGGAAGAATTCATTTTGCACATGTCCGGAACCTGAAGTTTAATTCACCGACAGACTTTGAAGAGTCAGCACATTTGTCAGCGGATGGAAGTTTTGATATGTACGAGATCATGAAGGCGTTATATGAGATAGGATTTGACGGCCCGATCAGACCGGATCATGGAAGAATGATCTGGGGAGAGGTGGCAATGCCGGGTTATGGGCTGTATGACAGAGCGCTGGGTGCCACTTATCTGAATGGTTTATGGGAAGCAATCGAGAAGTCAAATCAATATGGAGGCAGACAATGAAAATCAATCGTGAAGGAATACAAAACCGTGCTGTATGGGAGGCAAAGGGCTATACGCTTCCACAGTTTGACAGGAATGCAGCAGCAGAAAAAACAAAGCAGGAGCCAGTATGGATTCATTTTGGCGCAGGAAATATCTTTCGCGCTTTTCAGGCCAATGTTGTCCAAAGACTGTTGAATGAGAACGTTATGGATACAGGTCTGATCGTAGCAGAGGGCTATGATTACGAAATCATTGACAAGCTGTATGCACCACATGATAATCTTGGAATCCTTGTGACACTGAAGGCAGACGGCTCCGTAGAAAAGAATGTCATCGGCTCCATTATGGAAGCACTGCGCGTTGATCCGGAGCATCAGACAGACTATGCAAGGCTGAAAGAAATCTTCAGAAATCCGTCCCTGCAGATGGTGTCCTTTACCATAACAGAAAAGGGTTATAGTCTGGTGAATGGAAAGGGAGAGCTCTTAACAAATGTTGCGGCTGACCTGCAGGATGGACCACAGAAGGCGGCAAGCTATATCGGCAAGGTGACGGCATTGCTCTATGAACGCTATCTGGCAGGGAAGCTTCCGATTGCCATGGTAAGTATGGATAACTGTTCTCATAATGGTGATAAACTTTACAATGCTGTTAAGACAATCGCTGGGAAATGGATAGAGGCAGGTCTGGCAGAGCCGGGATTTCTAAACTATATATTTGATGAGAGTGCAGTCAGCTTTCCGTGGACGATGATTGATAAGATCACACCGAGACCGGATGCTTCCGTGCAGAAAATATTAGAGCAGGATGGAGTAGAGGAGCTGGAGCAGGTCATTACTTCTAAAAATACATATGTGGCTCCCTTTGTGAATGCAGAAGAATGTGAGTACCTTGTAATCGAGGATAAGTTTCCAAACGGCAGACCGGAGCTGGAAAAGGCCGGCTTATATTTTACGACGCGCGAAACAGTGGACAAGGTGGAGAAGATGAAGGTGTGTACCTGCCTGAACCCGCTGCATACATCACTGGCTGTATTTGGATGTCTGCTAGGGTATCAGTTGATCTCCGAGGAAATGAAAAATCCTTTATTGAAAAAGCTGGTTGAGAGAATCGGATATGAGGAGGGACTTCCGGTGGTTGTAGATCCCGGTATCATCAGTCCGAAGAGATTCATTGATGAGGTAGTCAATGTAAGAATCCCCAATCCGTTCATGCCGGATACACCACAGAGAATCGCAACGGATACTTCTCAAAAGCTGGCAATACGATTTGGAGAAACCATCAAGGCATATATGAAGTCTGATGTACTTCAGGTAGAAAATCTGAAATTGATTCCGCTTGTATTTGCGGCATGGCTGCGGTATTTGCTGGCAGTGGATGATAATGGAGCCGCATTTACACTGAGTCCGGACCCGATGTTAGATACCATATGCCCTTTGCTTTCAACCATCAGGATCGGGGGTAGTCATGACACACATCGCATCGTGGAACCCATTTTGAAGAATGAAATGATTTTTGGAGTAAATTTATATGAAGCGGGAATGGGGGAACTGGTTGAGGAATATTTTGATGAGATGCTGCAGTGTGAGGGCGCAGTGAAAAAGACTTTGGAAAGAAGTATAATGTACTAGGCGAACAGAGGTCAGGTCTGCTATAATCAGAAGGGAAATACCCTGATGAGGGAATCACAAAACATTATCAACCAAGAGGATACACAGATGAAAAAATGTTTTTTAGTATGGCTTGGCTTCATGCTTTTATTGCAGACTGCGGGATGTGGCTTCGGACAAAACAGTGAGAAGACGATTCCGGAATATGTATTGACTTATGCAGAAAATCAGCCGGAGGATTATCCTACAACGAAGGGAGCCTATTACTTTGCTGATCTGGTAAGTGAGCGCACAGGTGGAAAGGTTGAGATACGGGTCCGTGCAAACGGTGTCCTTGGGGATGAGCAGGACATTGTTGCACAGATCCGTTTTGGCGGTGTAGATTTTTCAAGGGTTTCTTTGTCCTCCATAGATGGCATTCCGAGACTGAATGTATTACAACTGCCTTATTTATATACAGATGCAGAACATATGTGGAGGGTTTTGGACGGAGATATCGGAAACAGCTATATGAAGGATTTTTCGGGGAGCGATATTGTTCCGTTGTCATGGTATGATGCAGGCGCCAGAAGCTTCTATACTTCACATAAGCCGATTACATGTCTTGAGGATATGGCGGGTATGAGGATTCGTGTGCAGGATAATGAAATGATGAAAAGCATGGTGGAGCTGTTGGGTGCAACGCCGGTTCCATTAGGGTATGCAGAGGTGTATTCCGCATTTGAAAAGGGTGAAATAGATGGTGCAGAAAATAACTGGCCCTCTTATGAATCGGTCAACCATTATGAGGTTGCTAAGCTGTATTGTGTAGATGAGCACACGCGTGTTCCGGAGCTG
This sequence comes from uncultured Lachnospiraceae bacterium, assembly GCA_964483395.1. Lineage (GTDB taxonomy): Bacteria > Bacillota > Clostridia > Lachnospirales > Lachnospiraceae > JAAYYM01. Next base: position 25,874 of record CAZABT010000011.1, on the reverse strand, counting down.
CAGATCATATCTCAGGTGACCTGGGATAAGCTTCCGGTGGATTACCAGAAGGCGATACAGGAATGTGCGCTTGAGTCTGCATTATATGAACGAAAGCTATGGGCGGAGAGAGAAGAAAAATCGCGGGAAAAAGTAATTCAGGCCGGAACACAGGTCATTGAACTGTCTCCGGAGGAGAAGAAGAAATTCAGAGAGGCCGTATCCTCGCTTTATGAAAAATACTGCGCAGATTATATTGATGTTATAAATGACATATTGAACGAAGGGGAAAAGGAGTAAATATTCAAGAAGTTAAAATATTGCTAAGAATCTAAAGAATTTACGGTGTTATTTGTGCAAACTTATAATTATACTATGAGTGTGTCAAGAAAATCGATACAAAATGCAACAATTAAACAATTTCTTAACAACTCATAGGAGGGTAATATGAAGAAGAAAGCATTAGCAGCACTTTTAAGCGCAGCCATGGTAGTTTCATTGTGTGCCTGCGGACTTAAAACACCGGAACAGCCTGCAGCAGCCGCAGCAACAGAAGCACCTGCAGCAGAAGAGGCACCCGCAGCAGAGGAAGCACCTGCAGCAGAAGAGCCTGCAGCAGAGGCAGCAGCCGATACAGCTGCACCGGTAGGGCCTGAGGTTACACTTGTATACGCAGAGGTAAATCCGCTAGATACGATTGTAGGTCAGACAGCTACCGCATTTAAGGAAAAAGTTGAAGAGTTATCAGGCGGAGCAATCACGATCGATGTTCAGGCCAGCGGTGTATTGGGATCAGAGAATGATGTACTTGATACTATGCTCGGCGGTGGCGGAACAATTGATATGTCTCGTATTTCCGCATTTGCACTTACAAGTTACGGTGGAGAAAAGTCAAAGCTGTTATCCATTCCTTTCACTTTCGTAAGCCGTGATCACTTCTGGAATTTCGCTACATCTGATCTTGCACCGGAATTCCTGCTTGAGCCTCACGAAAACGGCAGTGGCGTCAGAGGTCTGTTTTATGGAGAAGAAGGCTTCCGTCATTTCTTTACAAAGGAGCCTGTTGCAGGAATCGAAGACTTAAAGGGCATGAAGCTCAGAGTATCTAATGACCCGGTTATGAACGGTATGGTTGAGGGCCTTGGCGCTTATCCTACAGTCGTATCTTTCGGAGAACTTTATTCAGCATTGCAGACAGGTGTTGTAGATGGTGCTGAGCAGCCGATCGCAAATTACAAATCAAATGCATTTGATGAAGTTGCACCGAATCTGATTTTGGACGGACATACACTTGGAGCAATTCAGGTCATCATTACGGATGAAGCATGGGATAAGCTGACACCGGAACAGCAGGATGTTCTGACACAGGCAGGTGAATATGCATCCTCTTACAACAGACAGATTTCTGAAGAAGCTGAAAATAAGGTGCTTGAGCAGTTAAAGGCAGATGGCGTCAATGTAGTTGAGGTAAGTGACATTTCAGTATGGCAGGATGCCTGCAAGGATATCATTGAAACATCCTCAGCAGATAACAAGGAACTGTATCAGAAAATTGTAGATATGCAGTAATACTCATAACAGAACAGCATTCATATTCGGGCACAGAGATGAAAAAGGTTCTGTGCCCGAGTTTTTAAGGAGGTAAGACATGCCTGAACTATTTCGTAAGATTGACAAGCTGAAGCCTGCATATGACGTAACCTACAAATTCGTTCTTTTGCTGTGCAAGCTGCTCCTTGTCATAGATGTTCTCATCACCTGTATGTCAGTCACCGGCCGTTACGTTCCTTTCATTCCGGATCCGGCATGGAGTGAGGAAGTGGTATTGACCTGTATGGCATATATGGCAGTTCTTTCAGCAGCATTGGCAATCAGAAAGAACTCACATATCCGTATGACGGCACTGGACAGATATATGCCGAAGAAAATGGTCATATCATTGGATCTGCTGGCAGACGTAGCAGTATTTATACTGGCGTTGGTCATGATTATCGTAGGCTGGACCTATGCAAGGGAAATTGGGGGAAAAGGTTCTTATGTCAGCATGCCGGGAGTATCAAGATTCTGGATGTATTTTCCCGTTCCGCTAGCCGGAGTCGCCATGGTTATTTTTGAATTAGAAGCAGTATACAATCATATCAAAAGATTCTTTGTGAAGGAGGAGGCGAAATCATGAGTACGGAAGCAATTGCAATTACAATATTACTGGTCAGCTTTTTCGTCATGGTATTTCTGAGATTTCCCATTGCGTATGCAGTGGCACTGTCTTCTCTTTTATGCCTTTTGTATCAGGGGCTGCCGCTGACGACTATCTGTCAGCAGATGGTAAAAGGAATCAGTTCCTTCAGCCTGATGGCAGTGCCGTTTTTCATTACGATGGGATGCTTGATGGGTGTAGGAGGTATATCCGAGAAATTGATTGCTCTGGCCGATGCCTGTGTCGGATGGATGACTGGCGGCATGGCAATGGTTAACATTGTTGCGTCCTATTTCTTTGGTGGAATCTCAGGCTCTGCATCCGCAGATACAGCATCTATCGGAAGTATTATGATCCCGATGATGGTGGAGCAGGGTTATGATGATGATTTCTCAACAGCAGTTACGATCACCTCATCCTGTGAAGGACTTTTGGTACCGCCAAGTCACAATATGGTCATTTATGCGATGACAGCAGGTGGTATTTCGGTAGGAAGCCTGTTCTTGGCAGGATATTTGCCGGGCGCATTACTGGCCTTGTCATTGATGGTTGGCTCTTACATTATTTCTGTAAAGAGAAAGTACCCCAAGGGCTCCAAGTTCCATCTCCTGAATCTGTTTAAACAGTTGAAGGTTTCTTTTTGGGCTTTGGCAGCAGTGCTGATCGTAGTATTTGGTGTTGTCGGCGGTGTGTTCACGGCGACAGAATCTGCTGCAATTGCAGTTATATACAGTCTGATCGTCAGTGTATTTATTTACAAGGGACTTGATTGGAAGGGTGTATGGAAATCCATTGAAACCTGTGTGGATACACTTGCCATTGTTTTGATCTTGATTGCAACCTCAAGTATTTTCGGATACTGCCTGACACGTTTACACGTACCGGACTTGGCAGCAAGCGCAATCATCGGCTTTACCAATAACCCGATTATACTTGCAATTTTATTGAACCTGATTCTTCTGGTTCTTGGATGCATTATGGATATGGCTCCGATCATTCTGATTGCAACACCAATTTTGTTACCGATCGCAACCTCTATCGGTATTGATCCGGTACAGTTTGGTATTATGATCGTGCTGAATTGTGGTATTGGTCTTTTGACCCCTCCGGTAGGAGCGGTGTTATTTATCGGTTCTGCGGTTTCCAAGGTACCGATGGAGCGTGTAGTGAAAGCAACATTGCCGTTTTACGCATGTATGCTTGTGACATTATTTATGATTACCTTTATTCCGGCAATCAGTATGTGGCTTCCATCTGTATTCGGATCCATGTAAGAAACAGCCAGCAGGTTTTTGGAAAGAGGAGTTGAACTCGGATGAGATATCAGTTTGCATATCAAACAACTGCTTTTGATTTTTGGCAGCTCGCCATGTATAATACATATGGAAGTATAATAGGCGTATGTAATGTGGTTTTTACCGTGGCAATGATCGTGCTGACGGTAAGGTTTGGAGAAAGTGTTCATGAGGTGCTTTTGGCATTGCTGATACTTGCAAGCTGTTTCTTTCCGGTGATTCAGCCTATGATGTTGTACATACAGGCAAAAAAGCAGGTAGCAAGTCTGCCGCAGCAGATGACGATCGGATTTGATGATCAGGGAGTCCATGTAACGGCAGGAGAAAATCGTTCCGATTTGCCATGGAATACAATCAAACGTATTATGAAAAAACCGACCTTGATTGTTATTTTTTCTACGGCAACACATGGTTTTTTGTTCAGTAACCGCGTGCTTGGAAAGCAAAAACCTCAATTTTTGAACTATGTACTTTCTAAAACAGACCAAGCACTTCATTGACATCATGCGCACGAAGAGGAGAATACGGCCTCATGGCAAAGATGAAATGGCGGCAGAAGCTGCATGAAGCATGGCTGACGATGACGATAAAGAGAAAAATCGGGGTTTTTACCGGTGTTGTGCTTTTTATTATCTTTTTGTCAGTCATGTTTTCGTTTTGGGTGGTACAGACGACCTTGAATGATTTTCAGGGGGTCTTGGAGGACAATGTCAGCAGCGGTGATTATATGGAAGCAATCGAAACGGAGAGCCGCTGTTTTACGGATTATATTAAGAATCCAAGTGATGAGGCAAGACGAGAGCTGACAGCAGCCTGCGAGCGGAGTGCAAAGGTGGTAGCCTGGCTGCCGTTTTTGTATACGGCAATGAGTGAGGAGCGGTATGCAAAGACCTGGTCTATCCGAAACTGTTATGAGCATTATGAAGTAAAAAGAAATCAGATTTTGTCCTTGAGTGCGAATCACTCTGAGTATGTCAAGAGGCTGTATGAGGTATATGACATGCAGGCATTCCTGCAGGAATATGCAAGAGAGCTGATCAGATACACGATAGAGGATGAAAATGTAGTCTATTTGCAGAGAGTTCCGTTTTTGAGACGCATTCCATTGATGGCACTGGCAGCAGGTGTGATTCTGCTGTGTGCGACCGTGGTCATGGCAAGGCTGATGTACAGGGCAATCATTGTACCCATTGTACAGCTTGTCAATGCTTCTAAGAGAGTTGCATCAAATGATTTCTTTGTAGAAGATGTCATTGTAGAAAATGCAGATGAGATGAATGATTTGGTCAATGCATTTAATAAGATGAAGTATGCCACGGGACAGTATATCATGGCATTGGAGGAAAAGAAAAACGTGATGGATCTGCTGCACCGGGAAGAGGTGGGCAGACTGGAAGTAGAGAGACATCTGGAGATTACGAAGCTGGAGCTGCTGAAAAACCAGATCAATCCACATTTTCTGTTCAACACCTTGAATGTCATCGGTGGGATGGCGAATATAGAGGGTGCTGAGACAACAGAGAAGATGATCAAGGCACTCAGTTCTTTGTTTCGCTATAATCTGAAGACGCCGGCACTGGAGGTCACACTGGCACAGGAGATTCGTGTCATCAATGATTATATGTATTTACAGAAAATGCGTTTTGGAAACCGCATCAATTATAGCATAGAGTGTGATGTGGATATGAATAAGGTCATCGTCCCCATCTTTTCGTTTCAGCCTTTGGTGGAAAACGCCATTATACATGGACTTTCTCCTAAGGAAGAAGGAGGTGAGGTCGTGATCAGGGCATGGCAGGAAAACAGCAACGTTGTATTCAGTGTTGCTGATACGGGAGTCGGTATGACGGAGGAGGAGCTTGACAGAATCAGAGCGGTCTTTCAGAGTGAGGATACCAGTCATATTGGCATAGGAAATATCTACAAGAGGATACAGAGAATGTATCAGGGTGGAGAGGTTCAGATATCCAGCAGAAAGGGAGAAGGAACTATCGTGAAACTGGTCATTCCGCAACATGAAAGTGAGGAATAGAAATCATGTGTAAAGTGTTGATTGCAGATGACGAACCGATAGAAATGACAATTATCAGTAAGATGCTTCGGAACAATTACGGAGATCAGTTGGAAATCATACAGGCGGTAAATGGCAGGGAGGCAATTGAGCGTTTTCATCAGGAGGGCTGCAGGATTGCCATTCTGGACATTGAGATGCCGGGGGTGAATGGTCTGGAGGCGGCTGAGGAAATCAGAAAAAAGGACAAGGAATGCAGTATTATATTTTTAACAGCCTTTGAGGATTTTTCTTATGCGAAGAAAGCCATTCTGGTGCGTGCTCTGGATTATCTACTGAAGCCGGCTTCGGAGGAAGAAGTGATCGCAGTCATGGATGAAGCGCTGCGACTGCTCCAGGAGGGAGGGCATACACCAGCTTCCGAAGAGGAGCGGACAGGGGAACAGCTCATGGACGAGAGTGCAGAGACGGTTCGGATCAGTACCTCTCAGCGACTGATTTTAGAATTTGTACAGAGTCACTATCAGGAGGATATTTCATTACAGGATGTTGCACGTATCATGAATTATTCCGATGCATATTTCTGCAAGCTGTTTAAACAATGCTTTGATAAGAATTTTACAGCATATCTTTCTGAGTACAGAGTTGAGAGAGCAAAGCGGCTTTTAGATAATATGGCTGTTAATGTGAAGGAAATCAGTGAATTGGTTGGGTACAAGGATTCCAATTATTTTGCCAAGGTATTCAAACGCGTGGCAGGTCTGACACCCAGTGAATACCGTACAATGCTGCAAAGAACACGTATTATCTCATAGTACGGCAGTATGGGGGTTATAGGATGGCTATTAAATCCAGGTGCACGATAGGTGTTTTATCAGGAAATGCGATTTCTGATCATATGGAAGACTTTATCAATGGAATATGCCAGGCAGCAGAAGAAAAAGGCGTCAAGGTGCTGCTTTTTTCTTGGCGCGCATAATATACTGGAGAGTGGAGAGGAGCACTGGCACAGCGATTCAGAGAAGCATAATCATCAATATAACAGGATCTATGATTATGCCGGCATGGGTGATGTCGATGCTTTGATCATTCCGGGAGGAACTATCAGATTGTTTCCGGATCAGGGCAGCAGAGAGGAATTGCTGCACAAATTTGACGGTATACCTTATATTCTGGCGAAGGAGAAGAAAGCCGGAAGCTCTTATATCATATCTGAAAACATATCAGGCATGCGGGAGTGCGTAGAGCATCTGATCAAATATCATGGTTATCATAAGATTGTTTTTATGGGCGGGCCGGTCGGAAATACGGACGCTGAGGAACGGCTGGAAACTTATCTGCGTGTTATGGAGGAAAACGGACTGCGTGTAACGGACGATATGTTTGAGCATGGAGACTATTCGACCAATGTCACCAGACAGATAGAAAACCTGCTGACACATCATCCTGATACAGAAGCGATTGTATGTGCAAATGATGATATGGCGCAGGCCTGCTATACAGTATGCGAACAGCGTGGGCTGATCATTGGAAAGGACATTGCCATTACGGGTTATGATGACTGTAAATATGCAAAATACATGCAGCCCCCGCTAACAACGGTGAAGCAGGATTCTCGACTGCTCGGTTACAAAGCATTGCTGCTTGCAGATGCAGTCATTCGAGGAGATACGGCGGATTCACAGGTGATGAAGGCAGCTTTTTGCTGCAGAAATTCCTGCGGATGTACCAAAAGTGTTTCGACTGTGCGCAATACGGTTTATATGAATGAAATCTCGCACCGAAGGGAATTTTCGCGGAAAATGTGGGCTGTTCCGTTCATGGCAGAAAATCTGGCTGAATGCATGGAGGATCAGCAGCAGTTTTATTGTGAAATACTGCGTACACTTTATCAGTCCGGAAGCAGGAGGACATACTTGTATCTGCTGGAAAAACCAGTGATTCCGACACGGGAGGAACCGTGGAAATGCCCGGAGACTCTGCTGCGTGTTGCCAGACAAATAGAAGCAGAGCCGGAAATATTTGAAGATGCAAAGCGGATGCAGATACATAAGGGAGAAGGTCTGCTGGAAGAGATGGAAGCGGATTGTGGAAACCTATTTCTGTTCAATTTATTTTCCGGGAAAAAGCAATTTGGCGTGTTGATGTGCGATATAGAAATAGGGGACATTCAGTTGTTTAATTTCTTGTGTATGCAGATTGGCTCGGCATTGCTGTATCGTGAAACACTGACTATGCTGAATGAGAAAAATGAGGTGCTGAGTTTTATTTCTGAATATGATGAATTAACAGGCTGTCTGAACAGACGTGGTTTTATTGAACGCGCTCTGGAGATCATCAGGGAAAATAAAGGGAAGGAAGCAACTCTGATCTATGGGGATCTTGATCACCTAAAGGAAATCAATGATACCTATGGACATATAGAGGGCGACTATGCCATCAGAAATGCTGCCCGGATTTTAAAGGATACAATTGGTGAGAACAGCATTGTTGCACGTATTGGCGGAGATGAATTTGTTGCAATCGTATTACAGGCAGGCGATTTGTATGGGAAGAAGATCGTAGATGCAGTGCGCAGTTCTTATGAGAAATTGAATCAGAAATCTGATAAGCCATACTATATAGAGATGTCCGTGGGAGTTGATTGTTTTCATTGCAGTGAAAATATCTCATTGGTTTCGATTTTGAATCAGGCAGATCGGGTATTGTATGAAGCAAAAAAGAGGCGAAGGGATACTATTAGGAGGTAGTGCAGTCATAAAAAAGACGGATATATTGTGGATGAAAGGATAAAACCACAGTATATCCGTCTTTGTATATGATTCTATTTTACAGCGGAAAACCAAAGTACATTACAGCATTATAGTAGGAGATATTTTTGACGATTTTTCCAAGAGCCTTCATATCTGCGGGATATTCTCCATTTTCTACAAGGTTGCCAAGGAAGTTGCAGAGGATACGTCTGAAATATTCGTGTCTCGGATAGGATACGAAGCTGCGGGAGTCTGTCAGCATGCCGACAAAGCCTGCGAGGTAACCGAGATTTCCGAGAGAGCGGAGCTGTTCCTCCATACCACTCTTGTTGTCATTGAACCACCATGCAGAACCGTGCTGAATCTTGCTGACTGCAGTGGAATCCTGAAAGCATCCGAGGATGGAATCAATGGCTTCGTTATCATTTGGATTCAGGCTGTAGAGGATGGTCTTAGGCAGTTCGTCCGTACGGTTCAGTGCATCCAGAAAATCTGCCATCTGGGCAGAGGGAGCATAGTTGCTGATGCAGTCATAGCCTGTATCAGGGCCCATACGGTTGAATATGGGAGTGTTGTTATTGCGCTTGCAGCCATAGTGAAGCTGCATAATCCAGTTACGTTTGCTGTATTGTCTGCCGACAGCAATCATAAATGCAGTCTTGAACATCAGTTCTTCCTCACGTGTTACAGCACTGCCGGAGGCACGTTTTGCAAAAATGGCTTCGACCTCTGCTTCTGTCGCCGGTGCATACATGACATATTCGAGTGCGTGGTCGGATACATTGCAGCCCATGGAAGCAAAGAAATCCATGCGGTTGCTCAGAGCATCCATCAGAGTCTTGAAGCTGTTGATCTGGATACCGCTTACGTTTGCCAACTTGGTAATGTAGTCAAGATAATCGGGTTTTTCGATGTTCATGGCCTTGTCCGGACGCCATGCAGGCAGTACCTTGACCTCAAAGGACTGATCTTCTGCAATTTTCTGATGCCATTCCAGCGTATCAATGGGATCATCGGTCGTACAGATCAAAGTAACATTAGACTGCATGATCAGGGAGCGTACGGACATGGAAGGCTTCTGCAGCTTTTCATTGCACAGATTCCAAACCTCCTCTGCCGTATCCTGATTCAGAACGCCCATATATCCGAAGTATCTCTGCAGCTCCAGATGACTCCAATGGAAGAGCGGATTGCCGATCGCATTGCCGAGCACCTCTGCCCATTTGAAGAATTTTTCCTTATCAGAAGCGTCTCCGGTGATATATTTTTCATTGACACCTGCTGAGCGCATAAGACGCCATTTGTAGTGATCTCCGCCGAGCCAGACCTGTGTGATGTTGTCAAACTGCTTATCTTCTGCGATTTCCTGTGGATTAATGTGGCAGTGATAATCCAGTATAGGTGTTACTTCTGCATAGGTGTGGAATAAGTTTTTGGCTGTTTCGGTTTCTAATAGAAAATCTTTGTTCATAAATGTATTCATGATGATTCCTCCTGAGTTTATTAAAATTGAGTGGTTCCCCGCTTGATGAGTTCCGCGGTGAACACGGATTTGTTTGGAAAATCTCCGCCGGACAGCACTGTCATCAGAGCATCAGAGCATTGCTTACAGAGGGTTTCCGGCTTGCTGTCGACAGAGGTAAGCTCCGGTTCGCAGCATTCGGCAAGCGTGGAATTGTTGTATCCGACGATTTCTAAGTCGGACGGTATGGAAATACCAGATTCCTTGGCGTATTTGATGACTCCGACTGCCAGCTTATCATCGGCAGTGACGACGGCATCATAGAATACTTCTTTTTGCTTCAATTTCCGTAAAAATTCTTTGACATCAGAGATGCTGTCATTGTCAGATTTGCAGAACTGCAGCAGTTCCTTATCAATCGGTATATTATGGGCAGTCAGTGCTTTTTCGTAACCTGATCTTTTTTTGGAACAACTGTAGGACAGGGAATTATATAAGAAGAGAATTCGTTTCCTGCCATTTTGAATTAAAGCCGCAGTTGCTTCCTCAGTAGCCTTTTCGTCGTTACAGAATACACTGAATATGTTTGCGGATTCTAATGAAGCATTGAGTATGATGATCGGAACCTTTTCAGAGGCCTGCCTGATGTAATTATTTTCTTCTGATATGGAAGAAACAAATGTAGAACTGACAAGAATGATGCTGTCTACATTTTTGGCAAGCAGCAGCTGCATATAGCTCTGCTTGTCAGACAATTCATATCCGGTGCAGCACAGCAATACATCATAGCCCTGTGCACGGAGATTCCGTTCCAGATAGTAGATTGCCTGTGCCAGATAAGTATCAGAAGAATCAGGACACATAATGCCTACAGTGTGCATGGTATTTGCCGTCAGCCCACGCGCAAAAGCATTGGGGGTATACCCATATTCCTGCATGATGGACAGTACCTTTTCTTTTGTTTTTTCACTGACCTTGGTATTGCCGTTCATGACTCTGGATACGGTGGCGATGGAAACACCGGCCTTCTCTGAAATATCGTAAATATTCATAGGACTTCCTTCCTTGCTTCATGTGATCAATTCTGTGCAAACCTGTAAGCGCTTACACAAGCATTATTATATAAGAAGAAATACTGGTTTACAAGTGGGAAAATGCTGAAAGTTCACATCTTGTGGAAAATCACCAAAAATCTTTTGCGAAAGTTGTGTAAAACAGAAAAATGAAGAATTTATATGAAAATGGATTGACGAAATTGAACGAAGCGAGTAGAATTTGAAATGTAAGCGCTTACATTGATTTGCAAAAGCTGATTGTAAACGGGCAGTCGATCAGGGAGCAAACATGTAATCAGAGTTCGTGAATCATTGGATTCAAGTAGGAAGAAGGAGACAATATGCAGATCTTAAATAAAGAAATGACAAAGAAACAGAACAGACCCATCAAGGTGCTGCAATTCGGTGAAGGAAATTTCCTTCGGGCATTTGTAGATTATATGCTTGATATTGCAAATGAAAAAGGAAAATTCGACGGAGATATCGTGCTGGTGAAGCCGATTGCATTTGGCAATCTGGATCGCTTTAAGGCACAGGACTGTCAGTATACGGTTTCACTGCGCGGAATCGCTGACGGCAAGGAGACCGTGATCAACAGGATCGTGACGAGTGTAGCAGACGCTGTAGGTGCTGCTGAGGATTATCAGAAATATGTAGAGTATGGTTTGTTAGATACACTGCGATTTGTTGTATCCAATACAACAGAGGCAGGGATTGTATATGATGAGACAGATCGCTTTGACATGGAGCCGCCTAAGACTTATCCGGGAAAGCTGACGAAGCTGCTGTACCTTCGTTTTGAAAAGTTTTCAGGTGCTAAGGACAAGGGATTGATTATTTTGCCGGTAGAGTTGATCGATGATAATGGAATTCATTTGAAGGAATGTGTCCTGAAGCTTGCAAAGCTTTGGAAGCTCGGTGATGACTTTACAGCATGGGTGCAGGATGCATGTGTATTCTGTTCTACACTGGTAGACCGTATCGTAACCGGATATCCGCGTGATGAAGCGGCTCAGATGTGTGAGCAGTTTGGCTATGAGGATAATTTGATTGTAACAGCGGAACCATTCGGCTTATGGGTGATTGAGAGCGATCGGGAAATAAAGGATGAGCTGCCGTTAGATCAGGCGGGACTGCCTGTTATTTTTACAGACAACCAGAAGCCGTATAAGCAGCGTAAGGTTCGTATTCTGAACGGAGCACATACATCTTTCGTACTTGCTTCCTTCCTGTGCGGAAATGATTATGTGAAGGAATCCATGGAGGATGATCTGATTCGTAAGTTTATGGAAGATACAATCTATAAAGAAGTGATTCCGACACTGACACTGCCGAAGGAGGATTTGCTGGCATTTGCGGGAGCAGTGATCGACAGATTCAACAATCCTTACATTAAACATGCGCTGCTTTCGATTTCACTGAATTCGGTATCAAAATGGAGAGCAAGATGTATGCCCAGTTTTCTCGGATATATTCAAGAAACAGGCTCGCTGCCGACCAATCTGACATTTTCATTTGCTGCCCTGATGGCTTTCTATAAGAATGGAGAGGAACTGCGTGATGGCGCTCTGATTGGCAGACGTGACGGTGAGGAATACAAAATCATGGATGATGCCGCAGTTTTAGAATTTTTCTTGAAGCATAAGGGTGAGAGCAATGCGGAGCTGGCAAAGGTATTTATGAGCAATGAGGATTTCTTTGGTCAGGATCTGACAAAGGAATTGGATGCATGTAAAGCAGTTGCAGACTATTTGGATGAGATTGACCGGATCGGAATGCGTAAGACCATGGAGCAGCTGTAGTATTTAACAGGAGATTAATTTAGAATGAACAGAGTGATTAAGATTCAGGACAGAGATAATGTTGTCGTAGCAGTTGATGCAGCCGCTGCAGGCAGTGAGATTATAGTAGACGATCGCAAAATCCGTGTACGGGAGGATATTCCCGCAGGACACAAGATAGCAGTCAGGGACATTCCTGCCGGGCAGGAGGTTCTGAAGTACGGAACCTGTATCGGTCATGCAGTATCAGATATTTCACAGGGAGCATGGGTACATACGCATAATCTGAAGACGGCACTGGGTGACCTGCTGACCTATTCCTATCATCCGGAATCAGCAGCTGAATCCAAATATTCGGAAACAACGCTCAAAGCCGGAAATCAGAAACAGAATGAAGACCGCCGCACCTGCTTTCAGGGCTTTCGCAGAAACAACGGTAAAGTAGGTGTGCGCAATGAAGTGTGGATCATTCCTACGGTCGGCTGTGTCAATAATGTGGCAACTACCATTGCAGGGAAGGCAAATCAAATCTTGCATAGTATGGGTGCAACAACGGTAGAGGAAGTCGTTGCTTTTCCGCATCCATACGGATGCTCACAGATGGGCGACGATCAGGAGCATACGAGACAGATACTGGCAGATCTCGTGAATCATCCGAATGCAGGTGGTGTACTGGTGCTTGGACTTGGCTGTGAGAACAGCAATATAGAGGAACTGAAAAAATACATCGGTGCTTATGATGTAAATCGTGTACGGTTTTTGGTTGCGCAGGAGTGTGAGGATGAACTTGAAGAGGGTACTCGGCTTTGCAGTGAGTTGATCGAATATGCGTCAGAATTTCAGAGAGAAGAAATACCGGCGGGAGAATTGATCATCGGACTGAAGTGCGGCGGTTCAGACGGATTTTCTGGAATTACGGCAAACCCACTTGTGGGAGCATTCTCAGATATCCTGATCGATCAGGGTGGAACGACCATTCTGACAGAGGTACCGGAAATGTTTGGTGCAGAAACATTATTAATGAATCGCTGTGCCGATGAAAAATTGTTCGGACAGACGGTAGAACTGATCAATGATTTCAAAAATTATTTTACGGAGCATCATCAGACAATTTACGAAAATCCTTCGCCCGGAAATAAAAAAGGCGGTATCTCCACACTGGAGGATAAGTCTTTGGGCTGCACACAGAAATCAGGAACCTCACAGGTCAAGGGAGTTCTGAAGTATGGTGAGGCAGTAGAGACAAAGGGATTGAATCTGCTCAGTGCACCGGGCAATGATTTGGTGGCATCGACAGCACTTGCGGCATCGGGGGCTCACATCGTGCTTTTTACAACCGGACGCGGGACACCCTTTGCATCTCCTGTTCCAACGGTCAAGATTGCAAGTAATGTTCCCTTGGCAGAAAAAAAGAAGAACTGGATCGATTTTTCGGCTGGCGGGATTGTGGAGGGTCAGGCAATTCCGGAACTGGCGGGAGAGCTGTATGATTTTGTGCTGGAGGTTGCTTCCGGTAAGAAGGTCAGGGCAGAGGAAGCAGGTTTTCACGATATGGCAATCTTTAAGCAGGGCGTCACATTGTAGGCAGTTCAAGATATGCAAGATTTTGAGGATAAAAAAACAAGAAACAGTAAATGCAATATGCTAGAATAAGATTATAGGAGTGAAGGAGGAATGAGAAAGTGAATGAAGTATTGAAGGAGATCTATCAAATTGGTATTGTACCGGTCATTGCATTGCATGATGCAAAGGATGCCAAGCCATTGGCACAGGCTCTGTGCGAGGGCGGTCTTCCCTGTGCAGAGGTGACGTTCCGGACAGCGGCGGCAGAGGAGTCCATTCGCATCATGACAACTGAATTTCCGCAGATGCTAGTCGGAGCGGGAACGGTTTTGACGACAGAGCAGGTAGACAAGGCTGTGGCAGCCGGGGCTAAGTTCATCGTAAGTCCGGGGCTAAACCCGAAGGTAGTGAAATATTGTGTGGAAAAAGGTATCCCGATGGCACCGGGCTGTGCCAATCCAAGTGATATTGAGCAGGCGATCGAGAACGGTCTGGAGGTAGTGAAGTTCTTTCCGGCAGAGGCAGCAGGCGGTCTGGATATGATCAAAGCAATGTCGGCTCCGTACGGCAATATGAAGTTCATGCCGACAGGTGGGATCAGTGCAAAGAATCTCGTCGAATATCTTGATTTTAAGAAGATCATTGCATGCGGCGGTACGTGGATGGTGAAGCCGGATATGATCGCGGCCGGTGAATTTGACAAGATCAAGGCACTGACACAGGAAGCAGTGGCAAATATGCTCGGTTTTGAAATCAGACATATAGGCATCAATGCAGCAGACGAGAATACGGCAGATGGTGTGGCAGATGCCTTTTCAGCAATGTTTGGCATGGAAAAGAAGGTTGGCAACAGTTCAATTTTCGTAGGAAAGGGCTTTGAAATCATGAAGAAGCCTTATCTCGGTGCAAATGGACACATTGCAGTACAGACGAATTCAGTAGACAGAGCTTTTTATCATTTAAGCAGACAGGGCTATCAGTTCAATATGGACACAGCTGCCTATGATGCAGACGGACGCCTGAAGGTCGTTTATCTGCAGGATGAGGTTGGTGGATTTGCAGTGCATTTGGTTCAAAAATAGGTTATAATTCAGAAGGAGGATATGATTATGGCGAAGAAAGTGATTACATTTGGAGAGATTATGTTACGGCTTGCACCGGAAGGATATTATCGCTTCCTGCAGGCAGAAAAATATGGCGCAACCTATGGCGGAGGAGAGGCAAATGTAGCAGTTTCTCTGGCTAATTATGGCTTGGATGCAGGCTTTGTGACGAAGCTGCCAAAACATGAAATCGGGCAGGCAGGCGTGAATGCACTGCGTAGATTTGGTGTAGATACGACCTATATCGCACGCGGCGGTGACAGAGTCGGTATTTATTATCTGGAGAAGGGCGCAAGCCAGAGACCCTCCAAGGTCATCTATGACAGAGCTGGTTCTTCCATTGCGACGGCTTCTAAGGAAGACTTCGACTGGGATCAGATATTTGACGGAGTGGAATGGTTTCACTTTACAGGCATTACACCGGCACTTGGAGATAATGTGGCTGAGATCTGTATGGATGCATGCAAGGCGGCCAAGGCAAAGGGCATTACCATAAGTTGTGACCTGAACTATCGTAACAAGCTTTGGACACGAGAGAAAGCAAAAGAGGTTATGAGTGAGCTTTGCAAATATGTGGATGTATGCATTGCCAATGAAGAGGATGCTGCAGATGTATTCGGTATCAAGGCAGAGGAGACCGATGTAACGACCGGTAAGGTAAATCACGAGGGCTATAAGGATGTTGCTAAGCAGTTGGTGGAGCGTTATGGCTTTACAAAAGTAGCAACGACACTGCGCGGCTCTATTTCGGCAAGTGATAATAATTGGGCGGCAATGTTCTATGACGGAAAGGAATTCTATTTCAGCAAAAGCTATAAGGTACATATCGTTGACCGTGTCGGCGGCGGAGATTCCTTCGGTGCAGGCTTGATCTACGGCTGCATGAATGATTATGGTCCACAGGAAATTATTGAGTTTGCGGCAGCAGCAAGCTGTTTGAAGCATACAATAGAAGGAGACTTCAATATGGTTACGGTCGATGAAGTCAAGAAGCTGGCCGGAGGCGATGGCTCCGGACGAGTACAGAGATAAGCGGGAGCAGCCGAAAGGCTGCTCTTTTTTTACAAGTGTCTAAAAATTAACAAACAAGACAGTACAGGTCAGAGAGGAGAAGGCTATGGGAAAGTATGTGCTGGAACAACCCAGAAATACAAATGATAAAATCGAGAAGATGCTGTTCCGATTTCGCAGAAAGATTACATCCTATCCCCCCGGAATGTGTCCGCTTACAGTACAGATGTCTCTTTTGCAGACGTCAAGGAATCAGACCTGCGGAAAATGTGTCCCGTGCAGAGATGGTCTGGTACAGTTGGAGAAGCTGCTGCGGTCGATTCTGGAGGGAGATGCGACAGAGGCAACCTTGGATGAAATGAAAACGCTGGCAGAGATCATTCGGGATACAGCAGACTGTGCAGTAGGTTATGAATCTGCAGAGGTCATATTGGAAGGACTGGAGGTATTCAAGGAGGAATACAGAAGCCATATTCTGTATCATTCCTGTCGTGAGGACATTTCACAGACGATTCCCTGCGTCACGCTTTGTCCTGCACATGTGGATGTACCCGGATACATTGCGCTTGTAGGCGAAGAACGGTATGCGGATGCCATCAACCTGATTCGTAAGGACAATCCGTTTCCAACGGCATGTGCCATGATCTGTGAGCATCCATGTGAAAAAAGATGCAGGCGGGATTTGATCGACAGGGCGTTGAATATCAGAGGAATGAAAAAATTCGCCGTTGATCAGATCGCGGCAGATGAGGTTGCAACTCCGGCATGTAACGTATCGACCGGTAAGAGCATAGCAATCATCGGAGGTGGCCCAAGCGGTATGACGGCAGCTTATTTCCTTGCACTGATGGGACATAAGGCAGTGATCTATGAGGAGCGGGAGAAGCTTGGTGGTATGCTCAGATACGGCATTCCGAATTACAGATTTCCGAAGGAGCGCTTAGATGAGGATATCCATGCAATTCTTGGAACAGGGGATATTGAAGTTCGATACAATGTGAATATCGGTACCGATATTCCGGTGGAAACTATTTTTGCGGAACACGATGCTGTCTATGTGGCAATCGGCGCTCAGACCGGAAAGCATATCAGTATGGAAGGCGCTGCAAGCAAAAATGTCTTTTCTGCGGTCGAGGTGCTGCGGGATATCGGATATGGAAAATATCCGGACTACACCGGCAGAAAGGTTGCAGTCATCGGCGGTGGGAATGTAGCGATGGACTGTGCAAGAACTGCCATACGTCTGCACGCAGAGGAGGTCAATATTGTTTACCGGAGAAGAAGAGAGGATATGACGGCGCTGGAAAGCGAAGTAGAGGGCGCAATCATGGAGGGCGTCAATATGATGACGCTGCGTGCACCGCATCATATTGAGACAGATGAAAATGGTAACTGCACTGCACTCTGGGTGCAACCGCAGAGAATCGGCCCCTATGACAGCGCAGGCAGACCGAGTGCCATTAAGGCAGATAAAGAACTGGTACGGATTGAAAGTGATATCATTTTGATTGCAATTGGTCAGGATATTGTCAGTGAGCCGTTTGAAGCAGCAGGACTTGCAACGGGTCATAAGGTATTGAAGACACTTCCGACCTGTCAGGTGGAGGGGCAGGAGAAGATTTATGCAGGAGGCGACTGCGTAACAGGCCCGTCTACGGTTATCCGAGCCATTGCGGCAGGCAAGGTGGCTGCGTATAACATTGATGAAATGCTGGGGTATCATCATAAGGTCATGTGTGATGCAGAGGCTCCCGCAGCAAAGCCGAATAATCGTGTGCCGACCGGACGCGTCAGCATCTGTGAGCGTGAGCCTTATGAGAGAAAACGAGATTTTGAACATGTAGAAATACCGATGTCCCATGAAGAGGCAATGCAGGAGGCAGGCAGATGTCTGCGCTGTGACCACTTTGGCTGCGGTGTACTGGAAGGAGGCAGAGAAGCGTGATACGACTGACAATAGACGGAAAACAAGTCAAGGTACAGGAGGGAACGACCATACTGGAGGCAGCAAGGCAGCATCGTATTAAAATTCCGACCTTATGCTATCTGGAAGGGGTCAGTGAGATCGGTTCCTGTCGCCTTTGTGTTGTAGAGATTGAAGGCTGCGATGAACTTAGGGCATCGTGTAAGACGATGGCAGAGGACGGAATGGTCATACATACAAGAAGTGATCAGGTTGTGGCAGCCAGGAAGACCATTCTCAATCTCATTATGTCCAATCACAGAATCAGTTGTCTTTCCTGTGAGAAGAATGGTGCCTGTGAGCTACAGTTATATTGTCGTGAATATGGCATTGACCATTCTGATTATGAGGGCGACAGAATCAAGATTGAGAAGCCGCTGGTAGATGCACATCCATTCCTGTCTTATGATCCCAGTCTGTGTATTCACTGCCAGCGCTGTGTGAATATGTGTTCCAAGGTAACCGGGCGTAAAGCGTTGAAAACCTCTAAGACAGGTGTATTTACAGTGATAGATGCGCCGTTTGATGAGGATTTCAAGCAGCATAACTGTGAATCGTGTGGAAACTGTGCATGTGCCTGCCCGACGGGAGCGTTGATCCTGAAACGTCGGAAGATTTACCGTGAATGGGAGGTTAAGAAGGTATTGACGACCTGTCCTCACTGCGCGACAGGATGCCAATTCTATCATGTCATTAAAGATAACCAAATTGTAGATGTCAAATCTGCGGACGGCGAATCCAATCATATGCTGTTATGTGTCAAGGGACGTTCCGGCAGCTTTGATTTTGTGCATTCTCCGGAAAGACTGAAATATCCGCTGATCAAAAACCATGAGACAGGGGAATTTGAACGTGCTTCCTGGGAGGAAGCCCTCGAGCTTGTTGCACGGAAATTCACAGAGATCAAGAAGCAGTATGGAGCCGATGCATTGGCAGGGTTTGCATGCTCACGCTCTCCGAATGAAGATATCTATATGACCCAGAAGCTGGTCAGAACCTGCTTTGGTACGAACAATGTAGATAATTGTGCCCGCGTATGTCATTCGGCTTCGGTAGCGGGTCTGGCAATGACGCTTGGTTCGGGAGCGATGACGAATCCAATCTATGACATTACGCACGATGTTGACTGTATCATGCTCATCGGTTCAAATCCGGAGGAAGCACATCCGGTGGTCGGTATGCAGATCCGACAGGCGGTTGCCAACGGAACAAGACTGATCGTTGTAGATCCTCGTGACATCGGACTGACTGCAGAGGCAGATATCCATCTGAAGCTGCGTCCCGGTACGAATGTGGCGTTTGCCAACGGAATGCTGAATGTCATCATTTCAGAAGAGCTTACAGATGAGACATTTATCAAAGAGCGCACAGAAGGCTTTGAGGAAATGAAGAAGATCGTTGCGGACTATACCCCTGAAAGGGTT
This sequence comes from uncultured Lachnospiraceae bacterium, assembly GCA_964483395.1. Classification (GTDB taxonomy): domain Bacteria; phylum Bacillota; class Clostridia; order Lachnospirales; family Lachnospiraceae; genus JAAYYM01. The sequence goes on along the minus strand of CAZABT010000011.1, from coordinate 6,277 downwards.
GCGGAAATCTGTCACATTGATGCCGACAAGCTGCGTGAAGCGGCAAGAATGTATGCGGCAGCCAAGAAAGCGCCGATTATTTACTGTCTTGGTGTTACAGAGCATTCGACGGGTACGGAGGGTGTTATGTCGGTTTCCAATATGGCAATGGCTGTCGGCAAGCTAGGGAAACCAGGCTGCGGTGTCAATCCGCTGCGTGGGCAAAATAACGTACAGGGTGCTTGTGACATGGGTGCACTGCCGGGTGATTTTCCGGGATATCAGAAAATTACGAATCCGGAGGTCATGAAGAAATTTGAACAGGCATGGGGCGTGAAGCTGAATCATGAACCGGGATTATGTGCGACAGAGGTATTTCCGGCAGCCATCGAAGGCAGAGTCAAGGGCCTTTTTATCTATGGAGAGGACCCTATGGTTACAGACCCGGATACACATCACATTATCAAGGCATTGGAAAGTCTGGATTTCTTCGTAGTCAGTGAGCTTTTTATGACAGAAACAGCGCGTTATGCAGATGTGGTGCTGCCGGGTGTGAGCTATGCCGAGAAGGAAGGAACCTTCACGAATACGGAACGGCGTGTACAGCGAGTGCGTAAATCCGTCAAAGCAGAGGGAGAGGCAAGGCTGGATACGGATATTCTCATTGAGCTCATGAATCGCATGGGCTATGAACAGCCTAAGCTGACCGCATCGCAGATCATGGATGAGATTGCGTCACTGACACCCTCTTATGCAGGAATTTCCTATAAGCGGCTGGATCGGGGCGAATCAATTCAGTGGCCGTGTCCTGACAGGAACCATCCGGGTACGCCGATTTTGCATGTAGGAAAATTTGCACGCGGAAAAGGATTATTTTATCCGGCAGAATTTGTGCCGTCTGCGGAATTGCCGGATGAAGCTTATCCATTTGTTCTGATGACAGGGCGTATCCTGTATCATTATACGACAAGAGCCATGACAGGCAAGACAAAGGGACTTATGGAAATTGAAGGAAAGTCTTTCATTGAAATGAATTTCAGAGATGCAAAAGCACTGGGAATCGAGCAGGGGGATGAGGTGTATGTCAGTTCAAGACGCGGCGAAATCCTATCGACTGCAAGAGTGGGACGTAAGGTATCGCAGGGAGAATGCTGGATGCCATTTCATTTCCCGGACGGAAATGCCAACTGGCTGACCAATTCCGCAGTGGACAAATATGCAAAAATACCGGAATACAAGGTATGTGCAGTCAACATCAGATGCAAAAATAAAGCATCACTAAAACCGGAGATTTTTTAAAACAAAATTTAGCTGATACAACAGTTGGCATATTTCTTCGGAGATATGCCGACTGCTTTTGTAAAGGACTTGAGAAAATTACTGTAATCATTAAATCCGGCCTGTTCGCAGGCATCGCTTACATTCATGCCGTCTGCTAAAAGAGCCTTGGCAATGGCAATCCGTCTTGCCGTAATGTACTTATTGATTGTAGTACCGGTTGCTGTCTTGAAAATACGGCAGATGTAAGAACTGCTTAGATAAAAATGCCCCGATAATTCATCGATGGTGATGGTCTCATGGATATTCTGGTTGATGAAAGCAAGAATTTCTTTCACCTGTTCGCTGTACTGGTAGCCGTTATCATTGACGGCATTGGTCGTTTCGATGCAGCATTTGTTCAGCAGGACGATGAGTTCCGTAAAGGCCAGACGTTCCACAATGTCATGCCCGAAATCATTGGTGGATGTAATCTTATCAATATAATACAGAAATCTCTGCTGCTGCTCCCTGTTCAGAGATATCTTATGAGAGAAATGCGCGGGACGCTCCACAAAGCATCGGTTCAGATCTGTGTCCTGTGTCGAGAGAGCCTTGATGAATTCCGGATCTGCAAAGAGAACAATGCGCTCATGTACCATCTGATCAATCTGTGTGAGATAGTGACTTTCATACTGGTTGATGATGAAAATATCACCCGGATGGATGTCATAAAATTGATTGTCGATCAGAAACTGTTTTCCACCGGAAATGGAATAATAGATCTCATAGCAGTCATGAATATGCATCTGCATAGGTTTTTCTTCTTTATATAGGTGTGATACAGCAAAGTATTTATGTTCGGTACAGCTTTCCATAGCTGCAATACATGATGAGTATTCCTGCATAATAAGTATCTCCTATTGGATAGTGCCAAAATAAAAGAGTTTCATGAAAAAGGGATATATCTGTATAAAGTATAGCAGTTTTCGATTGGAAGTTCAAGATTTGCAACATTTTCTTGATGAAATGACAAGAAATTGTGAATAGAGCATGCTAAGATGAAAGCATAGAAAAGAGCGAAGATCTTGAAGTGCCACAGGAACACAGGCAGAAAAGACAAACGGAACAAAAGAAATCATAACCGAAGACAGGAAAGGAGTATTAGCATGGAACTTAGAACGGCAGCATCACCAAAAGACGTGAAGCATTACACAACAGACAGACTGAGAGAGGAATTTCTGATTCAGAACTTATTTGTACCGGGTGAGATCAAGCTGGTATACAGCCATATCGACCGTATCATTACAGGAGCGGCAGTGCCAACAGCAGCTCCGATTGCGCTAACCGCGGGTGATGAACTCAGAGCAGAATATTTTCTGGAAAGACGTGAGATGGGTGTCATCAATATCGGTGGAAAGGGACAGATTACGATTGACGGAAAGTCCTATGCGGTAGGCTACAAAGAGGCAATGTATATCGGAATGGGCTCAAAGGATATTTCCTTTGCAAGTCAGGATGCAGCAGCACCTGCGAAATTCTATATCAACAGCGCACCTGCACACAAGACCTATCCGACGGTACTCATCAAGCCGGAAGGCACACCGGAGGAAGGCGTGGTCATCGTCAAGGATGAGAACAAGGTGGAGTTAGGCTCTCTGGAGGAGTCCAATCACAGAGTCATCTGCAAGTATATCCTGCCGGGACAGGTCGAGAGCTGTCAGCTCGTCATGGGAATGACAGGACTCAAGCCGGGCAGTGTATGGAATACAATGCCATGCCATACACATGACAGAAGAATGGAGGTATACCTGTATTTTGATATGCCGGAGGATGCCTTCGTAATGCATTATATGGGTGAGCCGACAGAGACCAGACATGTCGTGATGAGAAATGAAGAAGCCATTATCTCCCCAAGCTGGTCTATCCATGCAGGCAGCGGTTCCAGAGCCTATACCTTTATCTGGGGCATGGTTGGTGAAAATCAGGTATTTGGTGATATGGACGATGTGGCAATGTGCGATTTGAAATAAGATAATCAAAATGAAACGGAGGAAATGATATGAGCATTTTAAATGATTTTTCATTAGAAGGAAAGGTTGCTTTGATTACAGGAGCATCCTACGGAATTGGATTTGCAATTGCATGTGCATATGCAGATGCAGGGGCAACCATCGTATTTAACGATATCAAGCAGGAATTGGTAGACAAGGGACTTGCGGCCTATGCCGAGAAAGGCATCAAGGCACATGGTTATGTATGTGATGTGACAAATGAAGATCAGGTCAATGAATTGATTGCCAAGGCAGAGAGTGAAGTCGGTGTGATTGATATTCTCGTGAACAATGCAGGCATCATTAAGAGAATCCCAATGTGTGACATGACGGCAGCAGAGTTCAGACAGGTCATTGATGTAGATTTGAACGCACCGTTTATCGTGTCTAAAGCAGTGATTCCGAGTATGATCAAGAAGGGACATGGCAAGATTATCAACATCTGTTCTATGATGAGTGAGCTTGGACGTGAAACGGTATCTGCCTATGCAGCAGCCAAGGGCGGACTCAAGATGCTGACCAGAAATATCTGCTCTGAGTACGGCGAATTCAATATCCAGTGCAACGGTATCGGACCGGGCTACATAGCAACCCCGCAGACAGCACCGCTTCGTGAGAAGCAGGCCAATGGCTCCAGACACCCGTTTGACCAGTTCATTGTATCCAAGACACCGGCAGCACGCTGGGGAGACACCGAGGACCTGATGGGCCCCGCAGTATTCCTCGCCTCCGATGCTTCTAATTTCGTCAACGGACACGTCCTGTATGTAGACGGCGGAATTTTGGCTTATATTGGAAAACAGCCGTAGGCTGCGATATAGTTTTCATAAATGATCCCCTCTGATTGATTGAATGAACCGACCTTCAAAAGTTAGACTAAAATCTAACGATTGGGAGGCCGGTTTTTTATGCGTTCTTCTGATGTCATATAAATATTCCATATGAAGAAATGTTTTTATTGATATTGTAAGCTATATTATACATCGCTAGCGTAAAATTTTATTCGGATAATGGAAAATAAATAAAAGTATAAAGTATTTTAATGAAGAATGCATCAACAGATTTGAAAAATTGGAAGATGATTTTATGAAGGAGCCTGGAAAGTTGGCAGAGTATGTTCTTGGACTCACAGAAGAACTGCATAACCTGGGATTGCAGATGATTCAGGAATCCTTGGGATGAAGTGTATGAGTACATCAATCATCATTATGATTTAGATAAAGGATTCAGAGGTTGTTTAATATAAGATAGTGGATGTGATGTGGAATGAAAAATAACTTTACTTGCACATCTAATATTGAAAGAAGAACAACCTGTGAGTATGGAATAATTGATTTCAAGAATCGATAGCGGCGACGAAAACAAACTGGAGGGATTTGGAATTCCTTATGAATGTCGAATTTGCAAGCAATTCCTGGTTCATCCAAATGATAAGTGTAATTATCAGGCATTTAGGGAACTGAAAGACACATTATGTAATGAATGATGCGTTTACGACAATCTATATGCATAAAATAACGAAAAATCCGTAAAAATATTGACATAATCTAAAGATTCAACTATATTGAAAAGTATAAGGGAGGTGCTAAGTGATGTTAGTACAGTTTATGTTAAAGAATGTATTATCCTTTAAAGATGAGACAGTGTTGGATTTGACGGCAATCAACGCATATAAAGAACATGAGTGTAATTTGATTCAAAACGGGACAAAGGAGAGATTCCTTCGGGTGGCTGCGATTTATGGTGCCAATGCAAGTGGAAAATCAAATCTGTATATGGCTATGTCCTTTTTTCAGAGAATCATTATGGAATCGTTAAATAATGTTGGTGATGGAACGGAAACGGTGATAGAGCAATATTATGTTCCTTTTTCGTTTGAAAATACTTTTGAAAATTCAGAATTTCAGATTATTGAAATGATAGGAAATTTTGAATATCGATATGGTTTTGAATACAATGAGGATTGTATTGTGACAGAGTGGCTATACAGAAAGAATTTTGCTACAAACAGAACGTCTATTATTTTTGAAAGGACAACTGAAGAAGTGGTGTTCGGTTCTTCTGTCAGAAAAGAATGTGATGCATATAGTAAGCAGATTCCAGCAGAAACGCTGGTACTATCCTTTTTCAATAAATTGAAATTGAAAACAGAGCTATTTAAAGATGTGTATTCCGAAATCATGAGTACCTTGGTTGTGCCAACTGATTTTTGTGAAGACTTAAAAATACTGGAAACTTTTTTACCCAAAGTGATCGATAATGAAAAAGAGAAATTAGTAAGCTTTTTGACAGCCATTGATACTGGAATTAAGGATATTATATATGATGACAGTGAAAAGGAGGTTAGATTTTTAACCTTTCATAATGGACGGGATGGAGAAAAGTATCCACTAAATTTACTTTCTGAATCAGAGGGAACAGTGAAAAGTATTATGCTGTTTATTTATGCCCGTATGGCAATTTTAAATAACAAATCAATTTTTGTAGATGAATTAAATATTAAGCTTCATCCGCTGCTGTTGAAATTTATTATTGATTTGTTTTATGAAAAGGATTCCACGGCCCAATTGATTTATACGACGCATGATACAACACTGATGGATAAAAAATTCTTTAGAAGAGATCAGATTTGGTTTGTTCAGAAGGATGAATTCGGATATTCACAGCTATCAGCATTATCTGATTTTAAGGTAAGATCAGATGCTTCTTTTGAAAGAGATTATCTGGCAGGTGTATATGGAGGGATTCCGTTACTTGGAGAGTTTGTTATGCAGGAAGGAGACTAAATGGGGTCAGATGATTTATTCAAGAGGAGGAGAGTCGAAAGAGAAAAGAGGAAATATGAATATAGAAATCCTAAAGTCAACTCCTTCTTGATAGTGACAGAGGGAAAACGGACGGAGCCATTGTATTTTGGTGGTATGAAGAAGCTGATATGTGACAAAATGGGTGGCACATTTGATATTGTAGAGATTCCTTTTATTGAT
>CAZABT010000010.1:0-40923 GCA_964483395.1 uncultured Lachnospiraceae bacterium | reverse complement strand
ACACTGAAAATAGTCTGAAAAACAGGTTTCAGATTATTTTCAGATTGATTTGCTATTATAAAAGCAAATCGTGATATAATGTAGACAGATATGCTAGAAAGAGGTGAAGCCAATGCATATTCTGATTGTGGAAGATGAGGTACGTCTGGCCGAGGCACTTGGGCAGATTATGACAGAACAGAAGTATATGACGGATATTGTGTATGATGGGGAAGAAGGGCTGGATTATGCGCGCAGCAATGAATATGATGTCATCGTACTGGATGTGATGCTTCCCCATAGGAACGGGTTTGAAATCGTAAGGGAGTTGCGGGCAGTAAAAAATGCAACACCTGTTATTTTATTGACGGCACGGGATGAGACGACCGATAAAATCAAGGGACTTGATTCCGGTGCGGATGATTATATGACAAAACCGTTTGAGCCGGAGGAACTTCTGGCACGTATCCGTGCGCTGTCAAGGCGTCAGGGGGAGGTTGTGCTGGAAGAGATGCAGTTTGCAGATCTGACCTTAAACCTGACGAATTACATGCTGTCGTCAGGCAGTAAATCCGTACATTTGGGCTACAAGGAATTCGAAGTGCTGCGGCTGCTGATGGCAAATCCGAACATTGTGATTTCCAAGGAAAGCCTGATCAATAAAATCTGGGGTGCAGAATCTGAGGCAGAGGATAATAATGTGGAGGCATACATTTCCTTTCTAAGAAAGAAATTTTTCTTTCTTGGTTCTAAGGTTAGTATCGGAACGCTGCGTAAGGTAGGCTATAGGCTTGAGGTAGAAGCATAACAGGAGATTTATATAATGATTAGAAAATTAAAGCGCAAGTTTATCTTAATTAATATGAGTCTGGTTTTTGTTGTGCTGGCGGTTACCTTTGGCAGTATCGTTTACTCTGATTATCATAATATCCAGCGGGACTGGGATACAATCCTGCATATGACCTTGGGGATGCGGGATCAGCCGCCGAGTCAGCAGCCGGCAGAGCGCTTTGATGTAGGGCATGCACCGCATAAGGACGAGGACACACAGCCGTTCGCAATGTCTGTATCGTTTTGTGTTGATGTGGACAGGAGCGGTAAGATTCTTGGAATGCGGGGCAACAATGCAGAAGCAACCGACGAATTTCTGGAAAAGGTTGTAGAAGAGGTGCTCGCGACTGACAGGCAGGATGGGTATCTTCGCGCATATAACCTCAGATACCTTGTAGACAAGGGAAAGCCTGATACCCAGATTGCATTTGTAGATGTATCCAGAGCTATCAGTGCATTTCATAGATTGATTGTGACCTTGCTGCTGATAGGGCTTGTTGCATTGCTGGCCTTTTTCGGAATCAGTGTTTTTCTGGCACAGATCACGATCAAACCAGTGAAGGAGGCGTGGGATCAGCAGCGACAATTTGTGGCAGATGCTTCCCATGAATTAAAAACACCTTTGACCGTGATTCTTGCCAATACGGGGATTTTGATGAGTCATCGGCAGGATACGATAGAAGCACAGGTGAAATGGGTGGAATATATTAAGGATGAAGCAGTCAGAATGAGGAAGCTGGTAGAGGACATGCTGTTTCTTGCCAAGTCTGATGTGGCTAAGGCACCCTCCCGCCAAACCGAGCTGGATTTGAGCGAGCTGGTTTGGAGCTGTCTGCTGCCGTTTGAATCGGTTGCTTATGAGCATGAGCTTACAATGGACAATCAGATCACACCGGATATCATCATCCATGCAGACGAAGGACAAATGAAGCAGTTGACTGCAATTCTGCTGGACAATGCTTGTAAATATGCGGAGCCGGGCGGAAAGGTGACGGTCAGGCTGGAGAAGAAGCAGGATAAGGCCGTCCTGATTGTGAATAATACGGGAGAAGTCATAGAAAAAGAGAAAATGACACATCTGTTTGAACGTTTTTACCGTGCGGATGAGTCACGTGCAAGAACAGAGGGCGGGTACGGTCTGGGACTGTCAATCGCCAAAAGCATTGCAGAGAGCCATCATGGAAAGATCACTGTGGAGAGTGACAGCGAGCATGGAACAACTTTTACAGTATATTTGAACAAAAAAGCAGGCTAAGCATCACATATATGGTCACATGAAAAAAAAGAAACAAAATAAATTTAACATATTTGGTTATTTTTTGCTGAAAAAGGGGATTGCATTTTATGTGGTTCCCTTTTATAATGAAAAAACCGACGCAGGTAAAAAAGAAATGCAGAGGAAAAAAGATGGAACTGATTATTGCTATCTGTTCCAAAGAGGCCTGCCGAACCTTTAGAATCTCTTCCGGAGTGACAGCCCCGCATGCGATAGAGGTTACGGCACAGGATTTTTTCATACAGGACACTTTGGAACTTCTGATTTTTGAGCAGGATGGTCTTTGGTATTTTGAGGAGCCTCCGGATCGCATCTATCAAATCTATGACAATGGTCATCCGATGCTGTACCAGCCGATTCAGAATCAGTCAGTATTACAAATCAAAACAGTGCATAGAGACAATCTGTGTGTACTGGTATTTACAGAGATCAATGTCTGTAAAAATTTCGAGTTATATTCAATTGCAGATCAAACAAATATTTCCCTTGGCAAACAAAACAGTCATACAATTCAATATGATATTTCCGGATTTATATCAAATACACACTGGAAAATGAGTTATGTAAACTGCTCATGGACAATTCGTAATATGGGAATCAATGGTTTCTATATAAATCAGACACGAATCAAGGAAAGCTGTAGTCTGGCTTATGGAGATGTCCTGGATGTTTTCGGACTGCGCATTCTGTTTCTGGGTAAGGCATTGGGTGTTTTGGATTATGGAAGCAAGGCAGTCATTCATTTGAAAAGAGCAGAACATACAGAACTGACGGATTTGGGAGAAAAACCTGAAAGAGTATTTTTTCACAGAGCACCGCGTGTCCTGCGTCCGCTGCGGAACGATGTGATAGAATTGGAGGCTCCGCCGACCATGCAGCTTCGGCAGAAACAGTCAATGCTGCTGACCATAGGACCGGCCTTCACAATGGCAGTGCCAATGTTGCTGGGCTTTGCCGTTACAGCTTATGGAATGCGTACATCAGGCCATATCGGAGGAATCTATTTATATACCGGCTTGGTTACGGCGGTGGCATCAGCACTGGTTGGAAGTTTGTGGGCCTGTCTGAATGTCAGAAATCAGGAAAAACATATTTATGAAGCCGAGCAGGTGCGGCAGACAGCATATCATACCTACCTGCAGCGGCTGGAGCATATAATTTTGAACCAGTATGAAGACAACGCAAACGCATTGCACAGTATGTATCCTTCAGCAAGAGAGGTGTGCAGGTACGATGAGAAAACACATGTGCTGTGGAATCGCAATGCAACGCATGAGGATTTTCTGATGCACAGGTTGGGCATTGGAAGGCTGCCGTTTCAGGCAGACATCAGGCTGCCGAAGGAGCGGTTTGAGATTTATGCAGACGCGCTGCGGGAAAAACCACGTGAATTGATTCGGAAGTATCAGTTTTTGCAGAATGTTCCGATTTGTGTGGATCTTGACAGGAACAGACTGATCGGAGCACTTGAAGAGAATGGTGAAAGTGAACTGCTGTACACATTGATCGTACAGCTCGCCGTATGTCATGCATATACGGATGTGAAGCTGGTATTTTTTCTGGACGGCAGTATGAACCGGATTGGAGAGAACAGAGCCTTTGTAAAATGGCTGCCGCATGTGTGGTCGGAGGATAAAAAGGTCAGATTTGTCGATCTGGGAGAGGGTCATCCGGAGGAACTGTTGTATGAACTGAGCCATATATGCAGAAGGCGTATGGAGACGGAAGGAGATGGGAGAGAGCATGGAAAGATACTGCCGCATTATATCGTATTGGTAGAAAATTATAAGCGTATGCAGGAGGAACTGCCATTGCATTATTTGTTTGAACAGCCAGAAAAATGTGGCCTTACGGTGATTTTGTTTGCAGAAGAATATGAGACATTGCCGAATGAATGCACCTATATCTTGCAGAAAAGCAAGTATTTCACGGGGGCTTATGATCTGGAGGCCGGTGAGGCACAGCGGCAGAGAATCTGTCTTGATACAGTGCCGGTGGAGGAGGCGGCCAGGCTTGCAGAAAGACTTGCAGGAATCGAAATCATGGAACAGAAGATCAGTACAAGATTGCCGGAACTGCTGACACTATTTGAACTGTTCGGAGTCAGAACCGCAGAGGAGCTGGAGATTGAGGCAAATTGGATGGAAAGCAGGCCGGACTTGTACTTAAAAGCACCTGTGGGCGTTAAGGCAAGCGGAGAACTTTGTTATCTTGATGTGCATGAGAAAGCGCATGGGCCGCATGGATTGATTGCGGGAATGACAGGGAGTGGAAAGAGTGAGGTACTGCAGACCTATATCATTTCAATGGCTGTCCGGTACAGACCGGAGGAGGTCGGTTTCTTTCTGATCGACTATAAGGGTGGAGGCATGGCCAATCTGTTTTTGCAATTGCCGCATCTGATCGGTCACATTTCTAATCTTTCAGGCAGGATGATACAGCGGGCCATGGTGTCCATCAAGAGCGAAAACGAGCGCCGGCAGGCAATTTTCAATCAACACGGAGTGAATCATATCCATGATTATATCAGACGTTATCGTGCCGGAGAGGCAGAGGTTCCGCTGCCGCACATTATGATTATCATAGATGAATTTGCAGAACTGAAAAAAGAGGAACCGGATTTTATGAAGGAATTGATCAGTGTTGCACAGGTCGGCAGAAGTCTGGGAGTGCATCTGATTCTGGCAACACAGAAGCCGTCAGGTACGGTAGATGATAACATTCGCAGCAACGCAAGATTTCGCTTGTGTCTCAGAGTGCAGGATCGGCAGGACAGTACGGACATGCTGCAGAAAGCAGATGCTGCCTATATCACACAGGCGGGACGAGCGTATTTTCAGGTAGGAAATGATGAACTATATGAATTATTTCAGGGAGCATGGAGCAGTGCACCCTATGAAGAAAACAGGAATCAGTATGCGGATGCAGCAGCATTGCTGACCTTGACAGGCAGGGAGGAATACTATGGACATGTTCAGAAGGCTGAGGAAAGAGCTGCGCGAAAGGGGCAGACTGTTCCTACACAGCTGGATATGGTGATTGCAAGGATAGGTCAGGCCGCAGAACGCACATGTGCACAGACAGTCAGAAAGCTGTGGCTGCCAATGCTGCCGCGGGTGCTTAGTCTTGAAACTCTGAAGGAGCCGCAAAGCAGCTGTTCCGAAGAGGCAGAAGGTGATATTGCAGTTGCCATCGGGCGATATGATCATCCAAGGCAGCAGCGTCAGAAACTTCTGAAGGTTCGGCTTACCGAGGGAGGACATCATGTCATTTGCGGAATGGTAACGAGTGGAAAAAGTACCTTTTTACAAACACTTCTATATGCTTTGGTAACGCAGTATACGCCGGAGCATCTGCATCTTTATCTGATTGACTGCAGCAGTCATTCTTTGGCGCCATTTCAATATGCCCCGCATACAGGCGGCTTCATGGGAGAAAACAACATTGAGGATATCAAAAAGACGATTTATATGCTCCATAAGGTATTACAGGAACGAAAGGAACTGCTGAAGGGCGGAAACTACAGACAATATGTGAAGACGGTTGCGGCGTTGCCGGCCATGATATTGGTCATTGATAACTATGCCATATTAAAAGAGAAAACGGAAGGCTGCTTTGAAAGTGATTTGATGGAATTTTCCAGAATCGGAGAGGCCTACGGGATTTATCTGGTCGCGACGGCAGCAGGCTTTGGAGCCGGGGATATGACGGCAAGAATGGCAGAGAACTTCCGAACGACAATTTGCCTGCGGCTGACGGATAAGTATCAGTATGCCGGAATTTTAAGGCAGTCAAGAGTGGAAATCTGTCCGGAGGAGGACATATGTGGAAGGGGACTGGCCATTGTAGACGGTGATGTACTGGAATTTCAGACAGCGCTGGCTTTGCCGGAAACAGAGGATTACACACGTATGGAGCTGATTCGGGAGCATTGCAGACGGCTGGATCTGCAGTGGGGAGAGAGAAAAAGGGCATGTACGATACCGCATATTCCGGAACCAATGACGTTGGCGGCACTGGCGGCGCAGATGTATGAGACATTTGGAGAAGCAAGTGCGGATTTATTGCCAATCGGCTGGTTCATAGAGACGGCGGAGGTATGTGTGTTGCATTATGAAAAATGGCACTGCCTTACGATCAGCGGCAGGAAGAATACAGGAAAGACCAATTTGCTGAAGCTGCTCATTGCGGAAGAATCGATGAGAAAGTCCATGGTTTACATAATTGATTCCAAGGATAAGAAGCTGCAGGCATTTGCAGAGGAAAAAAGAGCCGAGATTACCGGATACTATACGGAAGCAGAAGAAATCTTTACCTTCTATGAACAGTTGGGAGACCTTTTTACGAACAGAAACCGGAAGCAGTCAGCTTTGCGAAAAGCAGGATTGCCGGAAAGAAAATTATATCTGGAAATGAACAAGGAACAGAGATGTATCATCATAATCGGAAATCTGTCTGAATGGTCAAATGAACATTATGTAAACTCCACACTCATGCATGCTGAAGCGTTAATATCCAATTTAATAGAGAAAGGAAGTTTACATAATGTATACTTTGCAGCAGCATATACTCTTGAACAATATACAGATGCAGCAGGAAGACGGATTTTTGATGCCTATCTCAGACATCATACAGGAATACATATGGGTGGTGATGTTGGAGAGGAACGGACATTGGATTTTTCTTATGTCAGCTACAGTGAACAGGGAAAGAGTCTGATGCGGGGGCAGGGAATGGTTCCGCATATGGAAGGGACTGCATGCAATGGACGGGGACGGATTGCTGTCCCGATGATGATATAAAAGGAGGGAAAACAGTGGTTTTAGTAGATATCAGTGTCCCCGTTTTCTTTCGGAGTTATGATTTCAAGCTGCGTGATGATGTGCCGATTAAGGAAATCATAAGACAGATCTGCAGGATATTGGCGGAGAAAGAAAACTGTTCTATGGATGAGGACAAGCATGTTTTTGTTTTATGTTCTGTAACAGAAAAGAAAATTCTGAATCAGGACTGGACTCTGAACAGGCATCATATCCGCAGCGGAAATCGTTTATTGCTGGTCTGAACAGAGAAGAATTGCAGGGAGGGAAAAGCAGCTATGAGTATGGGATCAGGTGTGATTGAGACAAGGCTGAGAGAAATGCGCAGAAGTGCGGAGCGCATTGAGGAAATTCATTGTGCACTGGTCAGGGAGGTGACAGAGCTGAAGGACAGTATCAGACGGCTGGAGTTGGAGTGGGACGGTGGGGCGAACAGTGCATTTATGATAGCCGTGGAAGCGGATTTGACAGAAATTTATGTGCTGCTTTCACTCATTTGGGATGCGGGGAGGCTTTTGGAGCGGGCAGAGTGCAGCTATCAGGGAACGGAACGTGAGGTGAAGGAGGTGATGGAACGGATATGCAAACTAGAGAACGGATAGAAATAGATTTTAAGAGAGCACTGTATAGTGCCAATACATTGACAGAGGCGGCCGGACAATTGGGGCATGCTGCGGAGATACAGCTTGAAAATGTGCAACAGCATGCAGGTCTGGGGTGGAAGGGTGAAAGTGCAGTTTTATTTCAGGTAAAATGTAATGCTCTGTCAGAGGAAATCAAGGATACGGCAAAAGCAATGCGGCATGTGGCATTCAGTATACAGATTGCCGCAGAGGTCATGTACCGCGCAGAGATGAATGCATTACAGATGGTAACGGTTAAATCATAACAGAAGGGAGATATCAAAATGGCAATGCTACAAGTGACAGCATCTGAACTGCGGAAGCAGGCAGAGACACTTCGGGGTCTGAATACCAGATTTCAGTCGGAAACAGGAAACCTGGAGGCAGTGGAGCAATCTTTGAAGGGCATGTGGGAGGGACAGGCCAATTCAGCCTTTCATGGTGCATTTGTTAAGGACAAAGGACAGATGGATCAATTTCATGCAGCAATAGAGCAATATATAGCAGCCCTGCTTGTGATTGCTCAGAAATATGAGCAGGCAGAAGCAAAGAATACAGATACGGCAACCACACGTGTTTATTAAAGGAGGAATTTGAAAATGGAAGGTATTTTGAAGGTAACACCGGAGAAGCTGATACAGGCTTCTGCTGAGTTTTCCTCAACTGGAAAGACGATCAGTTCGCTGACACAGGAGATGACGGCAATCATCAATGGTCTGAAATCAATCTGGCAGGGTGATGCAGCAACCGGCTACGGAAACAGGTTTAACGGACTGCAGGATGATATAGAAAGAATCCATAAAATGGTTCAGGAGCATGTCACCGATCTGAATGAGATGGCACGTGAATATCAGAGTGCAGAGACCGCCAATCTTGAGGAAAGCAATCGTTTGTTGACAGAAGTCATCGTATAGCAGTGATGGGACGGGGTATGCTTATGAAAATGAGGTATGAAATAGCAGCATTAGTATGTTGTGTCCTGCTGTCTGAACGTGTATATGCGGGAGAAGCAGTAAAACCGATGCTGATGCAGCGGGAAACGACAGAGGATGCGATACATTTATTTGTCAAGGGTGTTTGGGAGCCGGAGGAGATCACCTGCAGATATGGAGGGCATATCAGTACGGAAATCGGCTGGCATGCTCTGACGGAGACGGGAGAAGGCAGAGAAACCTTGGTGCTGATCGACAACTCCTTATCTACAGGCTGCAGATATCGGGAGGAAATAGAAACAGCAGTGCTGAAGCTGTTTGAAAATGCGTCTGAAAACGAACGCTTTTGCATTGCTACCTTTGGCGAGTCCACAGAATATCTGACGGAGTATACGAATCTGTACACTCCGTTGGAGGATGCGGTGCTGGCAATTGAATATTATGACAGGGATACGTACCTGACAGATGCGGTAATGGAGGTGCTGGATGGGTGGGAGGCACAGGAGCCGCGACCGGTTTATCGCAGGATCATTCTTCTGTCGGATGGTCAGGAACAGCCTTCTCTGACGCATACACAGGAGGAATTGTATCTCAGGCTGAAGGAAAAGGCATATCCCGTCTACACGCTTGGCTGTGTCAGCAGTGAAAAATCTGCACTTAGTCATATGGCAGTGCTGTCCCGCATGACCGGGGCGGCTGCCTATAGGCTTGAGAACCATATGAACGAAGAAGAGTTGGAAGCGATGGCACTGTCTTTGCTGGAAGACCGGGAAATACTGCATATCACCATGATTCCGGAACCAGAGCAGATGGACGGAAGTGAAGTCCATGCAAAGCTGCAGTTTGTCAAAAGCGGAAGGGTCACCAAGCTGGATGTCAAGCTGCAGATGCCATTTCAGCCGGAAAGTATAGTGGATGCAGAAGCAGCAGAAGCAGCAGAAGCAGTCCCGGAAGAACCATCTGTCACGATGATGCCGCTGCCTGCGGCAGAGCCTGCAGTACCGAAACAGGAACAGGAGATATCATGGGTGGCGGGGGCAGTCGGACTTGCTTTGGGAGCAATGATACTGCTTCTGGGTATTTATGTTGTGGTACTGCATATCCGCGAAAACCATAGGAAAAATCGTTTCTTATCAGAAGAGCGTCCGTCCGGGAGCAGACCTGATACAGCTTGGCAGGCGGAGCCGGGGGACAGCTGGGAACGTTATGAGAACACAGATACACAGCTGCTGCGTCCGGAGGATGAAGAAAGCGAGAATCATACAACACTATTATTTGAAAATGAAGAGGTATTTGAAATGATTCTGACCGATCAAAGCAATCCTGCAAAATTTTTTTCATTTCCGATTCGAGACAGTGTGATCGTTGGCAGGAGTGCAAGAAGCAGTCAGATTGTGCTGGATTATGATGTAACCATATCAGGAAGGCATTGTGAAATCGAGAACAGAGGAGGCAGATTCTTCGTACGTGATCTGCAGTCTGCGAATGGGACAAGGGTCAACGGCATCCGGGTCATGTCAGAGACGGAACTTCTCCTGGGAAATCTTTTGAAACTCGGACAGGTGGAACTGAAAGTGGGGTGGAATGTGCATGAGTGAATTATCGGAACGGGAATTGCTGCTGTTAAGTAATTATATGTATATGGATATTTCGGTGACGCAAGGGAGCATACATGATACACTGTCTGCTTTGCAGGACGAGAACGGAGCCTTTGATCCGGCGTTGCTGCCAGCGGCTTCTGGAGATATGAAGACAGAGGATGTACTGACGGTGCTCAAGGAAATGCAGGCATCGTCTGAGGAGTTTCGTTCTCTTAGAGTGACGCAGGCTGTGGATCAGGACGGAATCCGAGGGGCCTGCTTTGAAAATACAGAAGGTGACGGAACCGTTGTTTTCCGAGGAACCGGAGGGGGGTATGAGGCGTGGACAGACAATATTATGGGAGGCTGTCAGAAGGACACGAGACTGCAGAAGAAGGCATCGGACTTTCTTGCAAATCAGTGCGGAGCATATCAAAAGCTGACAGTGGCAGGACATTCCAAGGGTGGTAACCTGGCACAGTATGTAACGGTGGTCTGTGGTGATCAGGTGGACAGATGCGTATCCTTCGACGGACAGGGACAAAGCCGGGATTTTATTCTGTCTAATACAAAACAGGTGAGGGCAGCACAGAGTAAGATGACATCAATCAGTGCACACAATGATTTTGTCAATATCCTGCTGACATCAATTGCAGGAAGACAAATTTTTGTGGAAAACCAGGGAAATGGTACGGAGGCGCACAGTGCTGTCCGCCTGCTGACTGATAATACCTTTGATCCGGAAACAGGAGAATTTATAAGTTTCAGGGAGCAGGCTGCAGACATGAGACAACTGAAGGCCTATCTTGCAAACGGTGTCCTCCTGCTGGATGAATTGCCCTATGGCATCAGTGAGGATATTTACCGGACGCTGGCAGGCATACTGGCGGGTGTCCTGAGTTCTGAAAGATCAATGCAGTTTGAATTAGCCAAAATTGTGGAGAGTACAACTAGATTGACTAAGACGGTCATTGGAGGAACTTCTGAGGGCTTTGTGGTCAGTTTCCCTATGCTGTCGCAGGCAAAAACAGAATTGGAGGCCGGTGAAAAGCAGCTTCTGACAGTCAGAACTGCCATAGAGGATATGATGGGACAAGGCAATCCGGATTTATATACAAAGCTGCTTATAGGAAAAACAGTAGAAAAAATTTTTACGCAGGTGACAGCAGAGACGGTCATGCTGCAGCAGCTAAACAGAGCAGTGGAGGACATTATCCGATACTATGCACAGGGAGAGACTGCAATTATCGACTTTGTGAAAGAAGCGTGACCGACGGAAAAGATTATGGTATACTTAGTTATTATTGAGAACCGGAGCAGACAATATGGTGATAGATAGATTAGGAATATTGCTTTCCGAGCATGGATATCTCAAGCTGGAATCCCAGATGCCGGAATTTCAATTGTTTTTGGCAGGCAATTTTGAAAGGGCACAGTTGGTAGAGGTTATAGATCTGTCTCAGGGCTATCGGATTACACGAGAGCAGCTTCAGATGGTGATTCACAACACACAGTCAGCTTTTGAGGATCAGGGTTATCGAAACCTGCATGCGTTTACGTTGATCCTGACACATGTCACGGATCAGGAATTGCTTCAATGCGCGGAGGAATCCGCCTGCTGGATTGTCGATCTCAGCAGGAAGGAAATTGTTCCATATGAAGGACAGACAGAAGATTTTTATGGCATTAAGGGAATGCTGGAGCGAGCCATGGATGAAACCTGTGTCATAGAAGCTCCGACCGAAGAGGAAGAAGTCGGGACGGAGCCGCAGAGTCATTCAGGCGAACGAAACGGAACACGCGGCGGGCTGCTTGATTTTATCCGAAGGAATTATACAAGCATGAATACACTGATTGTTGCAGTCAATGTGATTGTGTTTATTGTTCTTTCTTTTCTTGGGAATGTCAGAGATGCCGCATTTATGGCAGAACATGGAGCCATGTATGCACCCTATGTGCTGGAAAATGGTGAATACTATCGTTTGATCACCTGTATGTTCCTGCATTTCGGAATAGACCATCTGATGAGCAATATGATCGGTCTTTATTTTCTGGGAGATAATCTTGAACGTGCTGTCGGAAGAATCAAATATCTGGTGATTTATTTTATGAGCGGAATTCTTGCAAGCATGGGTTCAATGCTTTATTATCTGCTCCTTGGTCAGCCTGTTGTATCCGCGGGTGCATCAGGTGCTATTTTTGGAGTGATTGGTGCGGTTCTGTACATTGTAATCCGTAATAAGGGAAAGCTGGAGGATATCACGACCTTCCGCATTGTGATTTTTATTGGTTTCTGTCTTTATTCCGGACTGACAAGTCCCGCAACGGATAATGCAGCACATCTGTGTGGACTGCTGGTGGGCTTTTTGCTGTCCGTTTTATTATATAGAAAACCCAAATCGGGTCGAGATACGGAGGAATTGAAGCATGGCAATTGACAAGGTCAGAGAATATCTGAAGAAATGGAGCATGGACGGGCAGATCATTGAATTTGCAGTATCCAGTGCGACGGTAGAGCTTGCGGCGGCAGCTCTCGGGTGTGCTCCGGAACGAATCGCAAAGACATTATCCTTTCAGGTCGGTGACGGCGCAGTCCTCATCGTGACAGCAGGAGATGCCAAGGTGGACAACCACAAGTATAAGGAACAGTTCAAAACAAAAGCAAAGATGCTTTCTCAGGATGAGGTGGAACCGTTGATCGGGCATGCCGTAGGCGGTGTCTGTCCGTTCGGGATCAATGCAGGAGTGCCGGTATATCTGGATGTATCGCTGAAGCGTTTTGAAACTGTATTTCCGGCAGCAGGCAGCAGCAACAGTGCAATCGAAATGACAATACCGCAGTTGGAGGAATGTTCGGGATATACAGGCTGGGTGGATGTGTGTAAGTAGCATGCAGCCGTAACGGAAACAAGGAAGCGCAGACAGCGGAATAGAATCAAAAGGAACAGCAAGTGAGCAATGACCATAAAGGTGACTGCTCACTTTTTTATTTTATTTTCATTGACATGGGGGTTACCCCATGGTTTAAATTGAAGAAACATTGGGAAAAATTACAAATATGGAGGTAAGGATCATGAAAGAAAGAATGAAAGAAATGATAGCAGAGTATTTAGGAAAGGATGCTGCTGCAATTGCAACAAACGTAACCTTTACGGACATGGGAATTGATTCACTGGATACAGCGGAGCTTGTGATGCAGATGGAGGATGAGTTTGGCTGCAGCATCGAAATGTCACAGGATATCAATACAATTGATGCTCTGGTCGAGTATATTGAAAACAATCAGTAGGAGTGAATCATGATAAAGAGTGAATTATGCGAATTACTGGGAATCCGCTATCCGGTCATCCAGGGCGGAATGGCATGGATCGCAGATGCAGGTCTTGCCGCTGCAGTATCAAATGCAGGAGGTCTTGGAATGATATCCGCAATGAACTCCAACGGAGAACAGATACGGGAGCAGATTAGGAAGGCAAAGAAACTGACAGATCGGCCCTTTGGCGTGAATATTATGCTGATGAGTCCTTTTGTAAAGGAAGCGCTAGACGTGGTTTGTGAGGAACAGGTTGCGGTTGTATCCACAGGAGCCGGTAATCCATCAGCTTATATGCAGCAGATGATCGAAGCGGGAATCAAGGTTGTTCCGGTTGTTCCGTCGGTTGCCGTTGCCAGGCTGGTTGCGAAAAAGGGCGCCGTTGCTGTTGTGGCTGAGGGCGGAGAGTCCGGTGGACATGTCGGTGATCTCACAACGATGACGTTAGTGCCACAGGTAGTGGATGCGGTAGACATTCCGGTCGTTGCGGCAGGCGGTATCGCTGACGGCAGAGGCATGGCAGCAGCATTGATGCTGGGAGCCTGTGCGATTCAGATGGGCACACGGTTTCTGACCGCAGAGGAGTGTCCGGTACATGAGAATTATAAGGAAAAGGTTTTGAAGGCGAAAGACATAGAAACCATTGTCACAGGAAAACGTCTGGGGCATCCGGTACGTTCGCTCAAGACTCCTTTTTCCAAGATGTTTTTTCAAAAGGAATATGATGCTTCAGTGACCAATGAAGAACTGGAACAGCTTGGAGCAGGCTCTCTGCGAATGGCAGCAATTGACGGCGACCTCGAAAAAGGTTCCTTCATGTGCGGGCAGATTGCCGGTATGGTGACAGAACGAAATACATGTGCTGAGATCATCAGGAGCATTACGGAAGAAGCAGAACAGATATTACGAGGAGCAGACCAATGGGTAAAATAGCATTTTTAATGACAGGTCAGGGAGCACAGAAGGTCGGTATGGGAAAGGATCTTTATGAAAACGAGCCGGCTGCAAAGGCGGTCTTTGATATGGGCGAGGCGATGCGTCCGGGTACGCTCGGACAATGCTTTGAACTGGATCAGGAAACGCTGACAAGGACAGAGAATACACAACCCTGTCTGTTTCTGATGGATCTTGCCTGTGCGCGGGTATTGGAAGCACACGGGATTCAGGCAGACATGGCAGCAGGCTTCTCACTTGGTGAGATTGCAGCACTGGCCTATACAGGTATCCTGACGGATCAAGAGGCTTTTCAACTGGTTACACTGCGCGGCAGAAAAATGGCAGAGTGCGCTGAACGGCATCCGGGCGCTATGGCAGCGGTACTGCGTTTATCTGCAGAACAGGTTGAGACTGCTTGTATGCAGTACGAGGAAGTTTGGGCGGTTAATTACAATTGTCCGGGACAAACAGTGGCTGCGGGAAACACTCAGCAGATGGAGCTCTTTTCTGAGGCTGTGAAGGCAGCAGGAGGCAGAGCGCTTCCGCTTGCGGTCAGCGGTGCATTTCATACCCCCTATATGCAGGAAGCCTCTGAGGAATTGAAGAACTGTCTGCAGGGTTTGCAAGTCAAGGCAGCAGAGCTTCCGCTGATTTCTAATATGACCGCGGAGCCGTACCCGTCTGCGAGGGCAGAAATTGTGGATTTGATTGCAGGTCAGGCCTCTCACAGTGTCAGATGGGAAAAGACACTGCGGTATATGCAGGAATGCGGCGTAGATACATTCATCGAGGTCGGTGCAGGAACGACCCTGAGCGGCTTGGTGAAAAAGACATTGACGGATGTAAAGGTCATGAATGTGACGGACAGCGAGAGTCTGCAGAAGACCATTCAGGAACTGACCGGAGAGGTGGTGCAGGATGCTTGACGGAAAGACAGCACTGGTCACAGGAGGCACGCGGGGCATCGGCAGGGCAATTGCACTGCGTTTGGCAGCAGAAGGGGCAGACCTTGCCATTTTTGCAACGAAGGAAAATGAAGCAGCCGCAGCAGTTGTCAAGGAAATAGAAGGCATGGGCAGGAAAGCTGTCTTTTTTGCCTGCAACGTGGCAGAGGCTGAGGCAGTTCAGACATCGGTAGCACAGGTGCTTGCGCATTTCGGCAGAATTGATATTCTGGTGAACAATGCCGGAATCACAAAGGATATGCTGCTGCTGCAAATGAAGGAAGAAGATTTTGATCAGGTCATGGCTGTGAATCTGAAGGGGTGTTTTCATATGATGAAGGCATGCATTCGTCCCTTCATAAAGCAGCGGAGCGGCAGGATTATCAATATCAGCTCTGTAGTCGGGATGATGGGGAATGCAGGACAGGCAAATTATGCAGCCTCGAAGGCAGGTATCATCGGGTTGACCAAGAGCGTTGCCAAGGAGTATGCGGCAAAGGGAATCACATGCAATGCAGTGGCTCCGGGTTATATCAGAACAGAGATGACAGAGGTATTATCGGAACAGGCGGCGGAAGCGATCATGAAGCAGGTGCCTGTCAAGCGTTACGGAACGCCGGAGGATGTGGCAAACGCTGTCAGCTTTTTGGCGCAGGAGGCTTCCTCCTATATTACCGGAGAGGTCATCAAAGTAGACGGCGGAATGTATATATAAAAAACAAAGGAAAACAGGTTTTGATCGTGAAGGGAGAATTATATGAAGAGAGTAGTCGTGACAGGAATGGGAATCATATCTCCTGTCGGAAATGATACAGAAACTTTTTGGAACAGTTTGAAAAACGGAATCTGCGGAGTTGGATTGATCAGTCGGTTTGATACAGCAAACTATGCCGTAAAAGTGGCAGCAGAGGTTAAGAATTTTGATGCAAAGAAGTATTATGCCACGCCTGCAGAAATCAGACATTCTGATCTTGTAATGCAGTATGCGGTTGCAGCGTCTGATGAGGCATATCGGGACAGCGGCATGACAGAGGAGAATACAGATCCGACCAGACTGGGCGTGTATATTGGTTCCGGCATAGGCGGTATGAATACATTTATGGAGGAATACAGAAATCTGCTGGAGAAGGGCCCGACCAGAGTCTCTCCCTTCTTTATTCCAAAGCTGATTTCCAACATGCCGACCGGTGCAGTATCCATCCGGTTGAATGCACAGGGCCCGACTCTGCCGATTGTGACAGCATGCGCGACTTCTACCAATACGATCGGAGAGGCATTTCATGCAATCAAGCATGGTTATGCAGATGCGATTCTGGCAGGTGGTACGGAAAGTACGGTCAATGAACTGTCTATAGCAGGCTTTACAAATTGCAAGGCATTGTCTGTCAGTGCTGATCCTGATGCGGCATCGCTCCCCTTTGATGCAAGACGCGGCGGCTTTGTCATGGGAGAGGGTGCGGCCATACTGGTACTGGAGGAGTATGAGCATGCAAAGCAAAGAAATGCAAAAATTTATGCTGAGGTATGCGGCTACGGGAATACAGCAGATGCCTATCACATTACGGCACCGCATCCGGAAGGACTCGGAGCCATCAGAGCCATCAAGCTTGCACTAGAAGAGAGCAATGTAAAATGTGCGCCGGAGCAGATCTATTTCAACGCACATGGAACAGGTACGTCAATGAATGATAAGATGGAAACCGCGGCCATCAAGCAGGTATTCGGAGAAGACGCATATCGGCTTCACATCAGCTCGACCAAGTCCATGACAGGGCATATGCTGGGGGCAACCGGAGCGGCAGAGGCAATGGCTTCGATTCTGGCCATGAAGAACAGTCTGATTCCGCCGACCATCCATTATGAGGAAAAAGATCCGGAATGTGATTTGGATTACACGCCCAATCAGGCAGTGAAGGCAGAAATCAACTATGTTATGTCAACCTCACTTGGATTCGGAGGACACAATGGGTGTATTGCTTTTCGGAAAGCAGAGTAGGAGGCAGTGATGACGGAACAACAGGCAACATTCTATGGAGAATTGTTTCAAAAGCTGTCTTTGACGGAGTTAAAGATAGAAGAGGAGGGCACGAGTCTGCTGCTGAAAAAAGAAGTGGCGGCACCGGTAATGGTATCCGGAGGCTATCCGGCAGACAATGCCGGACAGGATGCAGGAACTTCCGCAGTGAGCACAGGTTCTGCGGTAGCACAGAGTGCTTCCAGTCAGCAATACGATGAAGTCAAGGCTCCCTTACTCGGAATCTTTCACAGGGCACCTTCACCCAGCGAGCCGGTATATGTGGAGGAGGGTGATGCGGTGAAGAAGGGTGACGTGCTGTGTGTAATCGAAGCCATGAAGATGATGAATGAAATAACTGCGGGACGGGATGGTGTCATTGCAGCCGTCTGCGCAGAGGAAAATGCAATCGTAGAGTATGGGCAGGTTATATTTGAAATTATGTAAATACATTATGTAAAATACTTAGCAAAGCAGGAAATGAGGTCGAACAATGGATCGTGAAGCATTGAAAAAGATTCTTCCACACAGAGAACCAATGCTGTTGGTGGATGAAGCAGCAGTGAATGAGGATGGAACTTTTACAGGTTCTTATACTGTGAGAGGAGATGAGTTTTTTTTACAGGGTCATTTTCCGGGAAATCCAATCGTGCCGGGAGTCATGCTCTGTGAGATGCTGGCACAATCCTCGGTGGTGCTCTTTCAGGAGGATATGGGAGAAAATAAGCTGTTCGTGTATACCGGAATCAACAATGTGAAGTTTCGTGAGAGTGTCAGACCGGGAGATACCGTAATCTTTCATGGAGAACTCACGCGTATAAAGAAGCCTTTTTATTTTATTCATGGGCTTGCAAGTGTCAATGGAAAGCGTTGTATGGAGGGAGACTTCAGCTTCGCAGGCATTGAATCGAAGCAGTAGGAGGTGTAATCATGTTCTCGAAGATTTTAATTGCAAACAGAGGAGAAGTAGCAGTCAGGATCATACGTGCCTGCAAGGAAATGGGGATTAAGACAGTGGCAGTCTATTCAGAGGCAGATGCCGAGGCACTGCATGTCAGTATGGCTGATGAGAGTTATTGTATCGGTGGGCCGCTTGTAAGCGACAGCTATCTGAATCGAAATGCAATATTGACAGTGGCTCAAAAGTGCCGCGTTGAAGCAATTCATCCCGGTTATGGATTGCTGTCTGAGAATGCTGATTTTGCAGAGGAATGTGAGAAGAACAAGATTACGTTCATTGGTCCGTCGGCAGAGGTCATCCGCAAAATGGGTGACAAGGATGAAGCCAGAAGGACGATGAAAAAAGCCGGAGTACCGATCATAGCAGGAAGTGATGTACTCAAGGATGTTAAGGAAGCTAAGAAAACAGCTCTGAAGGTGGGCTATCCGATATTGCTCAAGGCGCGCTCCGGCGGGGGCGGCAAGGGCATTCGTGCAGTCAGTCAGGAGAGTGAACTGGCACCGGCGTTTATCAGTGCCGGCGAAGAGGCGAGAGAGGCTTTCGGAGATGGAGCACTGTATCTGGAGAAATATCTGACCGGTGTCAAGCACATTGAGGTACAGCTGCTTGCAGATCAAAGTGGCAAGATTATTATTTTAGGGGAACGAGATTGCTCCATTCAATATAAGAATCAAAAGCTGATCGAGGAATGCCCGGCTCCGGCGCTGCCGCAGGAAATACGGGAGCAGATGTACGAGGCTGCAAAAAGGGCAGCAGCGGCAGTCGGCTACGTGACAGTCGGGACGATCGAATTTCTGCTGGCAGGAGATCAGTTCTATTTTATGGAGATGAATACCAGATTGCAGGTGGAGCATTCCGTGACCGAGATGGTATGCGGGGTGGATATCGTAAAATGGCAGATCAGGACAGCAGCAGGCTGTGTCATCAGTTTTGACCAAGAGGACATTCGTCTTGACGGACATGCGATTGAGTGCAGGATATGCGCCGCACGGGCAGATGATTTTACGCCCTGCTGCGGTGAAGTACAGGTACTGCATGAACCGGGCGGGCCGAATATCCGGTTTGACAGTGCACTGTATCAGGGCTGTGTGATACCGCCATACTATGATTCGATGCTTGGCAAGCTGATTGTATGCTCACGTTCTCGTGAGAATGCAATTCGTAAGATGCGGAGCGCACTATCGGAACTGATTATTTATGGCGTGGAAAATAATAGCGAATTTCATCTGCGGGCAATTTCGGAAGCCTCTTTTATGGATGGAATCTATTCGACCGGCTTTGTGAATGAAACAAAGCTTGCATCCGGAAATACAGATTTTGCAGAAGCAGGACAGAACGGAGAAATCAATGAATTTAAGAGAGTTGTTTAAGACTGCAGATAATGTGCTTGAGGGTACAGGCAGAACTGACAGCGATGGCAGGGATGAGAGCAGAACCACGGACAAGGCGGCAGACAGAGCAGCAGAGTATGAATGTCCGGCATGTAAGAATATGCTTGATCGTCAGGCAACACGCAGCAATTATTATATATGCCCGCTGTGCGGATACTATTTTCATATCGGAGCCAGAAAGAGAATTTTACTTTTTGCAGATGAAGGCTCTTTTGAAGAATCAGATGCAGACAGAGAATCTTCCAATCTGCTTGCTTTTCCGGAATACGATGAGAAACTGAAGCAGGCACAGAGGAAAAGCGGCGAAAAGGAAGGCGTTGTATGCGGAACGATTTCCATTGGAAAACAGCCATGCTGCATTTTTTCTATGGATGCCGGATTTATGATGGGTTCCATGGGAACCGTGGTCGGAGATAAGATTACAGAAATTTTCGAGTATGCGACAGTGCATAAACTTCCGGTCATAGGTGTTACGGTATCAGGCGGGGCCAGAATGCAGGAGGGGATGTTATCCCTGCTGCAGATGTCCAAGGTATCCGGTGCAGTCAGACGGCACAGTGATGCAGGACTACTATATATAGTTATGTTAACTAATCCGACAACCGGAGGGGTCGAGGCAAGCTTCGCGATGCAGGGAGATATCATTCTCGCAGAGCCGAATGCCTTGATCGGCTTTGCCGGGCCGCGTGTCATACAGCAGACACTGAAAAAGAAACTGCCTAAGGGTTTTCAGCGTTCAGAGGCGTTGCTTTCCTGTGGATTCGTGGATGAAATCGTTGAGAGACCCATGCAGAAGGACTATATAGAAAAGCTGCTTCGGCTGCACAGCCATAAGGGCACAGCATTTGGTATACAGTGAGGTGGAATATGACAGAGTATGACAGAGTACTGATGGCACGAGAGAAGGAAAGACCGACAGCAGGAGATTACATTGCAGCTTTGATCAAGGACTTCATGGAAATGCATGGCGACCGCCGATTTGGAGATGATCATGCACTGGTGGCAGGAATCGGTTCGCTAGAAGATATGCCGGTGACGGTCATAGGAATCGAAAAGGGACATGATACCAAGGAAAAGATAGAATGTAATTTTGGAGCGGTGCATCCGGAGGGCTATCGTAAGGCATTGCGCCAGATGAAGCTGGCAGAAAAATTTCACAGGCCGGTGATTTGTCTGATCGATACCGCCGGTGCTTATTGCGGCATTGGAGCAGAAGAGAGAGGACAGGGGCAGGCAATTGCAGAAAATCTGATGGAAATGATGCTGCTGCGTGTTCCCGTTATTTCAATTGTCATCGGAGAAGGTGGAAGCGGCGGTGCGCTGGCACTTGCAGTGGCAGATGAGGTATGGATGCTTTCCAATGCTTATTATTCCGTGGTTTCCCCGGAAAGCTGTGCCAACATTCTATGGAAGGAACCGCAGCTGGCAGACCGGGCAGCGGCGGCACTGAAGCTGACCTCAGAGGATCTGATACAAATGGAAGTCATTGAAAAGATTATAGAAGAACCAAGACAGTATATTGCAGGCGTACAAAATGACCGGTTTTACCGCGGGCTGCGTACGGAGCTTTACACGAAGCTGCAGGAGCTGCTGCAGAAGGATACAGAGGAATTATTAAATGCAAGGTACGAGAAGTACAGAAAGATAGGAAGGAACGATCATCGTGATTTATAAAAAATATTGTAAAGAAACCTTTGATGAAAACGGAGTATTGACTGATCTTGAAATTGTATGTGAGGATACCTTTAATTTCGCCTATGATGTGGTGGATGTCATTGCACGGGAAACACCGGAACGTCCGGCGCTGATCTGGTGTGATAAGCATGGTGAGGAACGTATATTTACATTTCAGGAGTTGAGTTTGCTGAGCAATCAGGCCGCCAACGTATTTCGCAGGCATGGAATCGGGCGTGGCGACAAGGTCATGCTGATCCTGAAACGACATTATCAGTATTGGTATGCGCTGTTAGGACTGCATAAGCTGGGGGCAGTGGCCATACCTTCTACGCATATGCTGACTGAGCGCGACATTGCATACCGGGTCAATAATGCACAGATTAAGACGATCATTTGTACTCCGGAGGAGAAGATTCCGTCTTATATCAGGCAGGTACAGCAGGAATGTCCAAAACTCGGGGACTGTCTGCTGGTCAAAGGGATTGAAGATGGCTTTTATGATTTTGATGCAGAGATTGCTGCGGCAGATACTTCCTTTTCAAGAGTGGAGACGAAGACATCTGATCCAATGCTTCTGTATTTTACCTCCGGTACGACGGGAGAGCCTAAGGGTGTACTGCATGATTATGCATATCCGCTGGGGCATATTATTACGGCAGAGTATTGGCAGTGTGTCGTGGATGGAGGCCTGCATCTGACGCTGGCAGATACCGGCTGGGCCAAGGCAGCATGGGGCAAGATTTACGGACAGTGGTTGTGCGGCAGTGCTGTTATGGCATATGATTATGATCATTTTTATGCAAATGAGATACTGCATATCATAGAAAAATACCGGGTCACCTCTTTCTGTGCACCACCTACAATCTATCGCTATCTGGTACGCGCAAGGCTGGAAAAATATGATCTGTCTTCGCTGCTGCAGGTGACAACGGCAGGAGAGGCAATGAGCGAGGATACCTATCAGGCATTTCAGAAGGCCACCGGCTTATCTATCCGTGAGGGCTTCGGTCAGACCGAGACGACCCTGACACTGGCAAATCTGCGTGATGCCAAGCTGCGCATCGGTTCCATGGGCAGACCGACTCCCTATTACGATGTGGATATCATAGATGAGGACGGAGTTTCTGTGGGTCCCTGTGAGGAGGGAGAGATCATCCTGCGTCCCAAGCATGGAAAACGCCAGATTGGTTTGTTTTCAGGCTATGCGGATGATGAAGAGCAGTACCGTTATGTATGGCGAGATCATATTTATCATACCGGAGATCTGGCCTATAGAGATGAGGAAGGATATTTTTGGTTTGTCAGCAGAAAGGATGATGTCATTAAATCGAGTGGCTACCGCATCGGGCCTTCCGAGGTAGAGAACATTCTCGCCGACCATCCGGCAGTGCTGGAATGTGCTGTGACGGGTGTGCCGTCTGAAAAGCGAGGATATCTTGTCAAGGCAACCATTGTTCTGTCCGAAGGATATACAGCCAGTGATGCATTAAAGACGGACATACAGGATTTTGTGAAGCGGGAAGCTGCACCCTATAAATATCCGCGTGTCATTGAATTCACGGACAGTCTGCCCAAGACGACCAACGGAAAGATCCGCAGAGACGAGATTCGACGCAAAGACAGAAGCAAGCTGTTTTTCGACTGAAATTGCTGTGGCATCCAATAGAAGGAGTGCAGCAGATCAGATGCGTTAAGAAAATGCTAAGAAAACAATCGGGACACCGAAAACAAAAAAAAATACTTGAAAGACTTTAGGTTTGCATATATAATAACTCGGTACGACAAAGATACCATTTTGCCTGTCACGGCGGAATGGTATTTTTGTGGCGTAAGAAAGGAGACAAAAGATATGGTACAAATTATGGCTGTGATTATATTTCTTGCGATGTTTCTCTTGATCATTACGGAGAAGCTGGAGAGACATATAGTCACTTTATTATGTGGTCTGCTGACTCTGGTTCTGGTATTTGGCATCGGAATGCACAGCTGGGACGCAATTATCAATACCCTGAATTTCAAGGAGATCTTTACCGGTGGATTCTGGTATCAGGCGGGAGAGTCGAGTGAGGCCTCCAGCGGCATCAACTGGGCCACCATCATCTTTATTGCGGGAATGATGGTTATGGTTGAAGGAATGGAGCGTGCAGGCTTTTTTCGCTGGCTGTGTATGAGAATTGCCAAGCTGGTGCACTATAAGACGCTTTCTATTTTTATTACCTTTATGCTGATGTCCAGTATTCTTTCCATGTTTATTGACAGTATTACGGTCATTCTGTTTTTGGCAGCCGTCACGGTAGAACTGGCGCATCTGCTGAAGTTTGATCCGGTTCCGATGATCCTGTCGGAAATTTTCTGCGCGAATCTGGGCGGCTCCGCAACTATGTGCGGCGACCCTCCCAATATCATCATTGGCACCTCATTGGGCTATTCCTTTGCAGACTTTATGGCCAATACCGGTGTGATGGCAGGAGTAGCTTTGATTTTGTCCATAGTGTATTTCTATATTGTATTCAAAAAGGATTTGACAGCAGGAACGGCAGAGGTTGACGTATCTGCTTTCCCGGAGCCTCGTGAGGCCATTCAGAACAAGAAAGACTTTGCAGTCAGCTGTATTATTTTCCTATGTGCGGTCGTGATGCTCATCACACATGCAACAACGGGTCTGACAGTAGCTTTTATCGGCTTGTCGATAGCGGCAGTGACACTGCTGACGGCCGGCAAAGCAGCATTTGCCCTGCTGAAGAAGCTGGATTATAAGACACTTCTCTTCTTTATTGGACTTTTTGTTGTGGTTGGGGGCTTGGAGCAGACAGGAATTTTAGAGATCATTGCAAATTTTATTGGCCAGATCAGTGGTGGAAATGTTAAACTGATGGTAGCAATTATCATATGGGGCTCAGCAATTGCCAGCGCATTCATTGATAACATTCCGTTTGCGGCTACGATGATTCCGGTCATCAAGAGCCTGGCAGCAACACAGGGGATTGATTTGTCAGTGCTTGCGTGGACGCTTTCCATGGGTACGGACATCGGCGGTAGTGCAACTCCGATCGGGGCATCGGCCAATGTCGTTGGAACTGCAGTGGCGGCAAAGGAAGGACATCCGATTGGCTGGGGAAAATACTGCAAGGTGATGGCACCGGCAACCATTATGGTGATACTGGTCACCATGATATTTATTTTTATAAAATATCTATAATCCAAAGGGGGAAGAACATTGGAGAAACAATTGATTATTTCTATTGGTCGAGAATTTGGAAGCGGCGGACATGAAATTGCGGAGATGCTGGCAGAGAGATTCGGCATTAAGCTGTATGACAGAAATCTGCTGCAAAGTATCGCTGAAGAAAGACAAATCGATGAAAAGCAACTCGAAAAATATGATGAAAAGCCGAGGAATATGTGGATTACCAGAACCGTCAGCGGGTATTCCAATTCCATGGAAGAAAATCTTGCCAATATGCAGTTTGAATTCCTGAAGGAAAAAGCGCAAAAGGGAGAATCCTTTATTGTAGTAGGACGCTGTGCAGAAACCATTCTGCATCAGTATCCGTCGCTGATCTCCATTTTTGTATTAGGTGACTGGGACAGCAAGGTAGGGCGTGTGACCAGACTCTACAAAATGTCCGCAGAGGAAGCAGAAAGCTTTATCAACCGTCAGGACAGCAAGAGAAAGCACTATCATAATTATTACTGCAAGGGCAAATGGGGAGATTCAAGAAATTATGACCTCTCGGTGAACAGCAGCAAGCTGGGCGAAAAACTAACGGCAGACCTGCTGGCAGATTATATTGTTCAGAGACAGGAACAGCGTTAACGAAGCCTCAATCCTGAATGCAAAAAAAAAGATATTTGAGATAGCGGTGTTCCGCCTGTGTATCCACGAAGTTAAACAGATTGATGGAGAACAAATCGGAAATGACCGCTATTTCATTTTCTTCAATATAATGCTGCAGCTTTCGATAGACCTCTCTGATATCTGTTGCACTGTCCTTGCAGGAACAGCCTACAACCGAGTAGGAGGGCATCCGCCGGATCGTTGTGCCGTTTTCTTTGGCAGAGGTGCTGCTGCATAATTGTTTATATTGATAGATTCCGTGAAAGAAATCTTCCTTGTCTATGGTGGCGGAAATCGGGAACGTGTAGATTTCCTGCCGACTGTTGCAGTATTCAATGTGCCGTCTGATGTCGTCGGCAATATCACCGGCATGATTGGAACGGGCAGATTCGATCGGCGTGAAATAATAGACCGTCTGCTCCCGAAAAGAAAAGACATGCGGTTCGCCTTCTGCGGCATGCTTCATATGATGCATGAGCATTGTGGCATTGCTGAGTGCAACAATCTTACGGTTGATTTCTGTACGCATCTTCACGAGACTGTTGAGTTGATCCCTGCAGAAGTTATAATAGGTGGTTTCATCAGAGGCTGTCAGGCATTCCTTGATATTGGCCAGAGGGGTATCCAGCTGCCGGAACAGGCTGATGAAATAGAATGAGGTCACCTGTGCCAGACTGTAATAATAGTAGCCGTTTTCCTCGTTTTTTTGGGGTGTAATCAGACCAATCTCATGATAGTGGCGTAGGGTATCCCGCGTCGTGCTGCACATCTTGGCAAATTCGCCTGTGGTAAGAAAATATTCGGTGTTCTGATACATATTCATACGCTCCGTTTCTCTGGCTGTCACAGCTATTATAGACAATTCCGGACAGTAAATCAAGGAAATCAAGGAAAGGTATATTCTTCACCTTGAAAGAGTTCCGTCATCGGTAGTATAATGTGATGCATATGATTTCGTTCCATTGTTTTGATCAAATGAATTGAGGATTGACCATGGTTTTTTCAAGTACATTATTTTTGTTCTTATATCTGCCGATCGTACTGGCTGTTTATTACATTGTTCCGCTGAGATGGCGCAATGTGGTTTTGTTTGCATTCAGTCTGGTCTTTTACGGGTGGGGGGAGCCTGTCTATGTATTTCTCATGGTGTTCATGGTAGCACTGGATTATGGCTTCGGCAGGCTGATTGAGAAAAATCATGCGCATCCGGAAGATTCCGTCTGTAGGAAGCGGGCAAAGGTCTGGCTGATCACCTCCATCGTGATCAACCTTGGGGTGCTGTTTCTTTTTAAATATCTGGATTTTGTGCTTGCCAATCTACAGCAGATACCGGCATTTTCGGGGCTGCATACGCTGGGGCTCGTTATGCCGATCGGCATTTCTTTTTACACCTTTCAGAAGATGTCTTATGTGATTGACGTTTACCGCGGAGATTCCGGAGCACAGAAAAACTATGTTCGCTTCGGAACCTATGTAACAATGTTTCCACAGTTGATTGCCGGGCCAATCGTAAAGTACAAGGATGTTGACACACAACTGAGCACACGGGAGCATACGGCACAGAAGTTTGCAGACGGTGTGGAGCTGTTTGTGATCGGACTGGCCAAGAAGGTGCTCCTTGCAAACAGCATCGGAGTGCTGTGGGATACTTATCAGGCGGCAGGCATCGAGAATATGTCAGTTGTGGGCGCATGGCTTGCGGCGATTGCCTTCAGCTTTCAGATTTATTTTGACTTTTCGGGCTATTCGGACATGGCAGTTGGTCTTGGACGAATGTTTGGCTTTGAATTTATGAAGAATTTCAATTATCCTTATATTGCAGATTCGGTGACTGATTTCTGGCGGCGGTGGCATATTTCGCTTTCTACGTGGTTCAGAGAATACCTGTATATTCCGTTGGGCGGAAACCGCAGGGGAAAATGGCGCAATGTTTTGAATCTGCTGATTGTGTGGACGATTACGGGTCTGTGGCATGGAGCAGCGTGGAACTTTCTGCTGTGGGGTCTGTATTATGCGGTACTTCTGATTGTGGAAAAACTGTGGCTGTATCGAAAACTGGAACGCTGGCCGCGCTGGTGCAGACATTTGTATACGTTAGTGATTGTCGTGTGCGGCTGGGCAATATTTGCCAATGATTCGTTGACCGGCTGCAGGCTGATGCTCGGACGGATGTGGGGCATCGGTGCAGAAGCCCTGCTTTGTGAAACAGATCTTTACTACCTGTTGAGCTATCTGGTTATTTTCCTGCTTGCGGGAGCCGCCTCCCTGCCGTGTGCAGCCACACTGCTGCGCAGACTGCCGGAGAGGCTTCGCCGTGTACTGTATCCATTGCTTCTGTTGTGTGGACTGGTACTTGCAACAGCAGTGATCGTAGACTCTACCTACAATCCATTTCTGTATTTCAGATTTTAAGTGCAGATATGGGAAATGCTGTAAAGAGAACTGCGCAGCTTCTTGAAAGGAAGAATGAATGATACAAAAGAAACACATCATAATAGTTATATTTTTGGCATGGATCTTCGGTATGAGCCTTTATAGTCTGGCGGCACCAAAGCGGACATTTTCCGAAATGGAGAACCGTTATCTGGCAGAGCTGCCGGGGGTGTCTCTGCGAAGTGTGGCAGACGGAAGCTTTGAGGAACAGTTTGAAACTTATCTGAATGACCATTTTGCAATGCGGGATTTTTTCGTGCGGTTGTCAGCCTTCAAATCTTATGCACTGGGCCTCCGTGAGTTTGGAGATGTATATTATGCAAAGGATGACACACTGATTCGCAAGCTGCAGGTGGATCAGAAAAGAGAGGCTTATATTACCTCTGCTATTGCGAAGTATGCGCAGAATACGGAGATACCGGTCTGTCTTGCATTGATTCCCGGAGCGGCGGGAGTATGGAAGGATAAGCTGCCGGAGTATGCGCCCAACCCGGAGCAGCAGACAGAAATACAGAACATATACGAACAGTTACAGGAAAGTCCGGTTGCCTGCGTTGATCTTTATTCTGTTTTGGCGGAGCACAGGCAGGAATCTATTTATTACCATACGGATCATCATTGGACGAGTCTGGGAGCCTATTATGGATTTGCAGGCTATATGGAATCACTGGGGGAGGAGTTCACTCCGATCACGCATTATGAGGACAAGCTTCTGTCGGATCACTTTTTGGGAACGCTGTATTCCAGTGCGCCGTTTTCGTGGATCGTACCGGATGAAATCCATGCATATGTGCCGGAAGAGTCCATATCCGTTACAGTATATAATGGAACAAGCTATCAAAAGGGTGAATTGTATGCAGAGGAGCATTTAAAGGAAAAAAATCAATATACGACCTTCCTTGGGGGCAATCAGCCGATTGTAGTGGTTCAGAATCCGGATGTACAGGGGGAACGTCTGCTGGTTGTACGGGACTCCTATCTGGACAGCATGGCTCCGTTTCTGGCAACGGCCTATTCGGAAGTGCATTTAATCGATCCGCGTTATTATAAGCAGAAGCTAAGCTCTTATGCAGAGGAGCATGGGATTGACAGGATACTGATCTGTATGAGTCTGTCTTCCTATCTGGACAGCACAGGCCTGCCGCCTATTTTGAATTAGGGATACTCTGGACGTGCTTTTTGATTGCGTCAAAGCTTTCAGGACTGATATCATGTTCCATCCTGCAGGCATCGGCAAGGGCGATTTCAGGTGTCACACCAAGACGGATGAGCATGCCGGACAGAATCGTATGGCGTTCATAGACAGTTTCAGCCAGCTTTCTTCCGGCTGCGGTCAGTGTAATATAACCCTCCTCGGAAACCGTGATATAATCATTTCCGCGCAGGTTTTTCATGGCAACACTGATGCTGGGCTTGGAGTAGGATAATTCATTTGCAATATCAATGGAGCGGACGACAGGAAGCCGCTGGCTCAGTATCAATATGGTTTCTAAATAGTCTTCAACGGACTCTTCTGATTTGTGCTTGATATAACTCATGATTTTCCTCCTGTTTTCTATGTTATATACCTTAACATTTTGAGGTTTGAAATGCAAGTGGAATGTCCTCTCCAAAAGCTGAAAAACCTAATTTACAAACAGAAGTAGTTGTGCTAGTATGTATATAACAAAAGATACATGAAGGCAATAGAAGGTGAGCAAAATGATTATTGAAGTACAGATAGATTTTAATAGTGATGAGGCCATCTATATGCAGCTCAGAAATCAGATCATTCTGGGGGTTGCAACCTCGCGGATACAGGAGGGAGATCTGCTGCCCTCGGTCAGACAGCTTGCAGATGACATAGGGATTAATATGCATACTGTCAATAAAGCATATTCTGTGCTGCGGCAGGAAGGAATTGTCAAGGTGGACAGACGGCACGGTGCCATGATCGCCATTGATATTGACAAGCTGAAGGCGATGGAAGAGATGAAGCATGATCTTTTGATCGTACTGGCGAAGGGATGTTTAAAGAATATATCCCGCGATGAAGTACATGAACTGATTGAAGAGATTTATGACGAGTATTCAAATTAAGGAGGGCATTATCCATGCCAATGCAATATACGGAAAAGGCTCAGCGGGCGCTGGACCTTGCTTTTAAGACATCAAAGGAACTGAAACACGGTTATGTTGGCTCTGAGCATATTCTGCTGGGGCTGCTGCGTGAAAATACAGGTGTTGCATCGAAGGTGCTGTTTGCAAACGGAGTAGAAGAGGATCAGCTGATCGAACTAATAGAGCAGTTGATCGCACCTGAGCAGATGGTAGCAGTTGCCGAGCGTGACGGCTTTACGCCTCGTGCACGTGATCTTCTGGAAAGCAGCAGACAGGAAGCCATCAGGCTGAAATCCAACGGCATCGGGACAGAGCATCTGCTGTTGGCCATTATTAAGGATCCGGTCAGTGTGGCTGCACGACTGTTGACTACGGTAGGCGTGAATCTGCAGAAGCTGTATGCGGAAATCCTGCTGTCCATAGGAGAAGACCCTGCAAAATATGCAGAGGAAATTCAGGGATTAAAGAGCGGAAAGAAAAAGGCGAAGAGTCCGACCCAGACATTAGACCAGTACAGCCGTGACCTGACAGCACTTGCAGCCGATGGGAAGCTGGACCCGGTGATCGGAAGACAGACTGAAATCACACGTATCATACAGACGCTGAGCAGACGTACCAAGAATAATCCGTGTCTGATCGGAGATCCCGGAGTTGGCAAGACGGCAATCGTTGAGGGATTGGCCATGCGCATTCAGGCGGGTGATGTGCCCAATACCGTGAAAAACAAACGGGTATTGACACTGGATCTGTCCGGAATGATCGCGGGCAGTAAATATCGTGGAGAATTTGAAGAAAGAATTAAGCGTGTCATCAAGGAAATCATTACGGCAGGTGATATCCTGCTTTTTGTAGATGAGCTGCATACGATTATCGGCGCAGGCGGTGCAGAGGGTGCCATTGATGCATCCAATATTTTGAAGCCATCTCTGGCAAGAGGTGAAATACAGCTGATCGGTGCAACCACCTATGAGGAGTACAGAAAGCATATTGAAAAGGATGCGGCACTGGAACGCAGATTTCAGCCAATCAATGTAGAGGAGCCGGCAGTTCCGGTTGCCATTGAGATCCTGCAGGGCATCAGAAGCAAATATGAGGAGCATCATGGTGTTACGATTACGGATGCGGCAATTACGGCAGCAGTTCAAATGTCGGAGCGTTATATCAGTGACAGGAAGCTGCCGGATAAGGCCATCGATCTGATGGATGAGGCGGCAGCTAAGGCGAGACTTTCTATGATGGGACGTCCGGCGGCATTGGAGGCGGCTGCGGCTGAGCTGAAGCAGATGGAGGATGAGAAGGTCGCACTGCTGAAAGCCGGCAGCTATGCAGAGGCAGGCGCTCTGGGACGAAAACAGGAAAAACTGAGGATCACATATGACAGGAGAACAGCCCGCTATGAAAAGGGGCTTTATGATAAGCGGCCGACGGTAGACGAAAATGAGATTGCCGATGTCGTGTCAGAGTGGACGAAGATACCTGTCAAGAAGCTGGTAGAAGCAGAAGGAAAGAAGCTGCTCCGCATGGAGAATGAATTGCAGAAGCGTGTCATCGGACAGGATGAGGCGGTGACGGCAGTTGCAAAGGCAATTAAACGAAGCCGAGTCGGGCTGAAGGCACCGAATCGTCCGATTGGTTCCTTTTTGTTTCTGGGACCTACCGGTGTGGGAAAGACAGAACTTTCCAAAGCGTTGACAGAGGTATTGTTCGGAAGTGAAAACGCCATGATCCGAGTCGATATGTCTGAGTATATGGAGAAGCATACAGTCTCTAAGCTGATCGGATCACCTCCGGGCTATGTGGGCTTTGACGAGGGCGGACAGCTATCGGAGAAGATTCGGCGCAATCCGTATTCGGTTGTACTGTTTGATGAGATCGAGAAGGCACATCCGGATGTGTTTAATGTATTGCTGCAGGTGTTGGATGACGGACATATCACCGATTCTACGGGGCGTAAGGTGAGCTTCAAGAACTGCGTGATCATCATGACCTCCAATGCGGGGGCACAGCGGATTGTAGATCCGAAGAAGCTTGGATTTGCAGCAAAGGAAGATGAAAAACAGGATTATGACAAAATGAAATCCGGTGTCATGGAGGAAGTAAAACGTATCTTTAAGCCGGAATTCATCAACCGTATTGATGAGATCATCGTATTCCATGCTTTGAATAAGGAAAATATGAAACAGATCGTGACACTGCAGATCAAGGAACTCAGCAAACGAGCAGAGGAGCAGATGAAGCTGCAGCTTGTCGTTCGTGATGCGGTGAAAAACCATATCGTGGAAAAGGGTGCAGATAAGAAATACGGAGCCAGACCACTCAAACGGGCAATCCAGAATATGCTGGAGGATAAGCTTGCGGAAGAGGTGCTGAACCATCATGTGAAGCAGGGAGATACGGTTGTTGTATCCTTGGTCAAGGGAGAAATCAAGTTTTCAGTGAAATAAGTCAGATTGAACATTGTCAGAAATCAGTCGATGATGTAAAATGAACATATCAGCTGAGTTATGGCATCAGACTGAAGCATACTAACAAAAGCTTGTCAATAGGAGGACAAAAGAAATGTCAGTAGTACAGGAATTAATTCGTACAGAGAAGAACGGTACCATCAGTTTTGGCAACCATGAACTTGCAGAAAAAGCAAAGAAGGAAGACTATGAATTCGGCGGGAATCTGTACAAGGTAAAAACATCCGCAGCCATGACCAAACTGGAGCGTGATGGGATGTTTGTATATGAATCAGTTCCGGGAACAAGCGTAAATGATTTTAAGACGACAGCAGACGGTGTTGCGTTTTTAGTAGAGGGTGCAGAGGATGCTCAGATTACGATCGGTCTGACAGAGGATGCAGAGTATGAGGTTTTCGTTGCCGGAAACAGTGTGGGAACAATGAAGACCAATCTTGGCGGAAAGCTGAACATCAGTGCCGAGCTTGCAGGAGCCGGTGAGGTACAGATCGAAGTACAGGCGAAATAAATCAAAGGAGCAGAAATGCTCATGGCAAAAGGGAAAACAACGACTGTGTTCTTCTGCGGAGAGTGCGGGTATGAATCCTCCAAATGGATGGGACAGTGCCCTGCGTGCAAGGCATGGAATACCTTCGTAGAAGAAGCAGTCAAGAAATCTTCGGGAACAGGGACTGTAAAAACAGTCGCAGCAGGACGGCAGGAGCCGGCAAGCCTTTCCTCCATTACATTAAAGGAGGATGAGAGGGTTCTGACACATATAGGTGAACTTGACAGAGTATTGGGAGGCGGTATCGTACCGGGCTCCCTTGTTTTGGTAGGAGGAGATCCGGGCATCGGAAAGTCTACACTGCTGCTGCAGGTTTGCAGACAGCTGTCAGATGACAGCCGTAAGGTTCTATATATTTCGGGAGAAGAATCGCTCAAACAGATCAAACTCAGAGCACTCAGAATTGGGGATTTTACAGAATCACTGCTGTTGTTGTGCGAAACCAATCTGGGAATCATTGAGGAGGTCATCCGCCGTTCCCGGCCGGAGGCCGTCATCATTGACTCCATCCAGACGATGTACAGTGAGGAAATCGGTTCTGCACCCGGCTCTGTATCACAGGTAAGAGAATCGACCAACATACTGATGCAGCTTGCGAAGGGACTGGGGATTTCAGTTTTTATCGTGGGACATGTAACGAAGGAAGGTACAGTAGCGGGACCGCGTGTGCTGGAGCATATGGTGGATACGGTATTGTATTTTGAAGGGGATCGGCATGCTGCTTACCGTATCCTGCGGGGTGTTAAAAATCGTTTTGGCTCAACCAATGAAATCGGTGTATTTGAAATGCGTGAGAAGGGTTTGGTCGAGGTGGAAAATCCCTCGGAATTTATGTTGAACGGACGTCCGGAGGATGCCTCTGGCTCGGTTGTGACCTGCTCTATTGAAGGCACCAGACCAATCCTTGTGGAAATACAGGCATTGGTGTGCCGGACGAACTTTGGGATTCCGAGACGGCAGGCAACAGGAACCGATTTTAACCGTGTGAACCTGTTGATGGCGGTTTTGGAAAAGCGAATCGGTTTGCATATGGCAGACAGTGATGCTTATGTTAATATTGCAGGAGGCATGAAGCTGTCTGAGCCGGCAATTGATTTGGGAATCGCCCTTGCAATCGTATCCAGCTTCAAGAACCGGGCCATTGATGAAAAACTGGTGGCGTTTGGGGAAATTGGACTGAGCGGAGAGGTACGTGCGGTCAATATGGCAGAGACACGTGTACAGGAGGCAAAAAAGCTGGGCTTTACGACCTGTATTGTGCCCGAGAGTTCGCTGGCTGCATTAAAGAAAATACAGGGAGTGAAGCTGATCGGTGTAAAATCTGTACAAGAGGCAATCGATTTCATATAGAAAAAGGGCAGTTTTGGTTGACAGAGTGACAGGAGTGTCATAAGATAAAAATGCGGGTTTGACCGCAATACACGGCAATCAACATAAGAGAGGCATGTATGGGAGAAAAATCAGAGCAGAAGAGAGCCTATATACTGGAAACAGCAAGAAAAGTGTTTATGGAAAAGGGCTATAAAAATGTAACCATGAAGGACATCGTGGAAGCATGTGACATCAGTCGAGGCGGACTATACCTTTATTTTGACAGTACAGCCGAAATCTTTCTGGCGGTGCTGCAAAAGGAGCAGGAAGATACTGACGATGCTTTGGAGCAGACACTTGAGGAGGAAATGACAGTAGCCGATATTCTGGCACTGTTTTTTAAAGAGCAAAAGAAGGAAATTCTGAACGCTCAGGACAATCTGACCATCGCAACCTATGAGTTTTTCTTTGATACGAAGTTTCCTAAGAAAGAGAATATGGCACGCAGACAGTTTGAAATGGGTGTAAAGCTATTGGCTGAAATGATTGATGCAGGAATATCAATGGGAGAACTATATTGTGAGGACCCTATTGCGGCAGCAAAAAATATGATGTTTGTCATGGAAGGTCTGAAGGTTGCCAGCAGAACCATCGGAGTATCAGAAAAGACGGTAGATCAGCAGATTCTGTATATGATGCAGGGACTGATCGCCGAAGAAGAATAAAGAAAACATAACACGAGGGAGAGAGAACATGGTTAAGCGTATCTATGTAGAGAAAAAGGAACCGTTTGCAGTCAAGTCGAAGGAATTGTGTGAGGAAATCAGGAGCTACCTCGACATACAGGCTGTCAGTCGCGTCAGGGTATTGATCCGGTATGATATTGAAAATCTGTCAGAGGAGACCTACCGACAGGCGTGTACCTGTGTGTTCTCAGAACCGCCTGTAGATATTTTATATGAGGAAACGTTTGATCTACAGCCTGATGCAAGAACCTTTTCGGTAGAGTTTTTGCCGGGACAATTTGATCAAAGAGCGGATTCTGCAGTACAGTGTGTAAAATTCTTAAAAGAGGATGAGGAACCGACCATCAAGACAGCAGTCACCTATTGTCTGGAGGGTGGTATTTCAGAAGAAGAGTTCGAGAAGATTAAGAGCTATTGCATCAATCCTGTAGATTCACGCGAAACGGATCTGCATAAGCCGGATACATTGCAGACAATATTTGAGGAACCTGAGGATGTAATTGTGTTTGACAGCTTTGCGACAATGCAGGAGGACAAGCTGCAGGAGCTGTATGCATCACTGGGACTGGCCATGACCTTTAAGGATTTTCAGCATATACAGAAGTATTATGCAGAGGAGGAACACAGAGATCCGACCATGACGGAAATCAGGGTTTTGGATACCTACTGGTCAGACCACTGCCGTCATACCACATTTTCAACAGAACTGAAGAAGGTCGTGTTTGAGGATGGCTACTATCAGGCTCCGATGAAGAAATCCTATGAGAACTATCTGGCTGCAAGGGAAGAAATTTTTGCAGGCAGAAGTGATAAATTTGTATGCCTGATGGATCTTGCACTGATGGCAATGCGTAAGCTGAAGAAGGACGGAAAACTACAGGATCTTGAAGAATCAGACGAGATCAATGCCTGCTCGATTGTTGTGCCTGTTCAGATTGAATATGCGAAGAACGATGTCAGAACAGAGGAATGGCTGGTTAGCTTTAAAAATGAAACACACAACCATCCGACGGAAATAGAACCGTTCGGTGGTGCCGCAACCTGTCTTGGAGGAGCCATCCGTGATCCCCTGTCGGGACGTGCCTATGTATATCAGGCCATGCGCATTACCGGAGCAGCAGACCCGACGGTTTCTGTCAGTGAAACGATGCAGGGCAAGCTTTCACAAAAGAAGCTGGTACGTGGGGCAGCAAGCGGATATTCTTCCTATGGTAATCAGATTGGTCTGGCAACAGGCTATGTCAAGGAAATCTACCATCCGAACTATGTGGCAAAGAGAATGGAAATCGGTGCTGTTATGGGAGCGGCGCCCAGACGCAATGTCATTCGTGAAAATTCAGATCCGGGTGATATCATTATTCTGCTTGGCGGCAGGACGGGACGTGATGGCTGTGGCGGAGCAACCGGCTCCTCCAAGGTACATACGACAGCTTCCATTGAGACCTGCGGAGCAGAAGTGCAGAAGGGAAATGCACCGACAGAGCGTAAGATACAGAGATTATTCAGACGTGAGGAAGTCAGCAGACTGATTAAGAAATGTAATGATTTCGGTGCAGGCGGTGTATCGGTTGCAATCGGAGAGCTGGCTGACGGACTGCAGATCAATATGGATCTGGTGCCGAAGAAGTATGCAGGTCTGGACGGAACGGAGCTCGCAATTTCTGAATCTCAGGAGAGAATGGCGGTTGTCATCGATCCAAAGGATGTTGATACCTTCTTACAGTATGCGGAGGAGGAAAATCTAGAGGCAGTCAGCGTTGCTGTCGTGACAAAGGAGCCAAGGCTGGTGATGTCCTGGAGAGGCAAAGAGATCGTGAACCTTTCCCGTGCATTTTTGGATACCAACGGTGCACATCAGGAGACAGAGGTTGAGGTTGAGATGCCGCAGCGGGAAAATGCATATTTTGCAGCACAGGATACAGCAGCAGTTTCCATAAAAGAGAAATGGCTGGAGACGCTGAAGAATCTGAATGTCTGCTCACAAAAGGGCCTTGTGGAGATGTTTGACGGCTCTATCGGTTCCGGTTCGGTATTGATGCCGTATGGAGGAAAATATCAGCTTACGGAGACACAGACTATG
Source organism: uncultured Lachnospiraceae bacterium (assembly GCA_964483395.1). Classification (GTDB taxonomy): domain Bacteria; phylum Bacillota; class Clostridia; order Lachnospirales; family Lachnospiraceae; genus JAAYYM01. The sequence continues at coordinate 4,126 of CAZABT010000010.1, read as the reverse complement.
GTTGCCAAGCTTCCGGTGAGGGAAGGCAGGACAGATACCGTTACCATGATGAGTTATGGCTTTGATCCGGAGTTGTCTTCATGGAGTCCGTACCACGGTGCCGTATATGCAGTGCTTGAGTCGGTAGCCAAGATCGTGGCAGCAGGTGGTGACCTGAAGAAGATTCGTTTTACGTTTCAGGAATATTTCCGTCGCATGAGTGAGGAGCCGAAACGCTGGAGTCAGCCATTTGCGGCACTGCTGGGTGCCTATGATGCACAGATGGGATTCGGACTGGCCTCCATTGGAGGGAAGGATTCCATGTCAGGAACCTTCGAGCAGATTGATGTTCCGCCGACACTTGTATCCTTTGCTGTCGATGTGGCAAAGCATCAGGAGCTGATTACACCGGAGTTCAAACAGGCAGGGAACAAGATCATTAAGTTTACAATAGAAAAGGATGCATTTGATGTGCCGGTTTACAGTCAGGTCATGGCATTATACGAGGAAATCACAAGACTGATTCATAATCATACGATCGTATCGGCATATGCACTGGATGGCAAGGGAATCCTACCGGCAGTCAGCAAGATGGCATTTGGAAACAAAATGGGTGTAGCAATTGATGCGGGTCTGACGGTACAGGAACTGTTCGGCAGGGAAAACGGAAACATCATCGCGACAGTGTCCGGGGATAAGCTGGCTGAGATCAAGGTTCCGTATACGGTCATCGGTGAGGTGAATGACACTGCGGTATTTACCTGTGGTGATGCGAGCATACCGGTAGACGAGGCTCTGACGGCGTGGAAGTCAAAGCTGGAAAAGGTATTTCCGACGAAGGCTTCCAAGAACACAGAACCGGTTGAGACAAAGCTGTACAATATACCGCGCGAACAGGTCTATGTATGTAAGAATAAGACTGCACGGCCTACCGTATTCATTCCGGTATTTCCGGGAACGAACTGTGAATACGACAGCGAGGCAGCCTTCAGACGTGCAGGAGCGGAGGTTGTGACCAAGGTATTTACCAATATGACCCCGCAGAACATCAGAGATTCGGTGGATGCTTTTGAAAAAGCAATCCGTGATGCACAGATCATTATGTTCCCGGGAGGATTTTCAGCCGGTGATGAACCGGACGGCTCTGCGAAGTTCTTTGCAACGGCCTTCAGGAATGCAAAACTGAAGGAAGCAGTGAACGATCTGCTGCAGAAGAGGGACGGACTGGCACTCGGTATCTGTAATGGTTTTCAGGCATTGATTAAGCTGGGACTGCTGCCGAACGGGGAGATTACCGGACAGACGGCAGAATCACCGACTTTGACATATAATACCATTAACAGACATATTTCCAAAATGGTATACACGAAGGTGGTGTCAAATCTGTCTCCATGGCTGCAGGGCGCCAAACTGGGTGAAACCTATTGTATTCCGGCTTCTCACGGGGAAGGGCGCTTCGTGGCAAATGAGGAATGGCTGCAGAAGCTGTTTGCAAACGGACAGGTAGCAACACAGTACGTGGATATTACGGGAACTGCTTCCATGGATGAGGAGTGGAACATCAACGGTTCCTATCAGGCAATCGAAGGTATTACAAGCCCGGATGGACGATGCTTTGGCAAGATGGGACATGCTGAACGTCGGGGCGAAGCTGTTGCCATCAATATATATGGCAATCAGGATATGCAGATTTTTGAGTCAGGTGTGAAATACTATCAATAAATCTGAGTAAACACAGGTGGGATTACAAATGAAGAAAAAACTCAATACGGATATAGTGAAGCTCTATGGCATTATCATCATACTGGTAGCTATATGCATTGTGATTTGTACGGTTCATGTTACGGATCTGACACGCAGCTATCGTGAGACGACATTGGAGAAAATCAATGTACAGACACAGATGGCAAGCCAGGTATTAAGCAAGATGTTTGAAAAGAATATTGAAATTGTAACCTCAGAAGCGTTGGAAATGGCGCATAAGGGAGGTCTGTCTCATGCGGTGATTTGTGAGATGCTTGCAGAGTGTGAGAGACAGGGACGTTTTCAGGATGTGTATTTTATCAATTCCATCGGTACGGTGTATCATCCGGACGGAAGTCTGTCGCAGGTAGCCATCGAGGAATACACACAAATGGTAGATGACAAAGTGGATGGCGGTGTGTATCTGGACAACAATAATTCTGACGGTACGGATAAAAGCTTTATGGCAATTGCCCCGGTGATCGCTGGCGGACTGTTCAAAGGCTATTTTGTGGGAGTAGATTCAACGGAATCTATATTGGATCATGTATCTCTTGGATATTTAAATGACAGTGCACTGTCGTATCTGACAGCGAATGACGGAACAATCTTGTCGTCAACGGACAATGCCAATGTTCCACGCAATGAAAATATCTTTGATTATTTGCTGGAGCATGCTAAGAATCCGGAACAGATGGAAAAACTGATGGAATCCGGAAAGATCACACAGGAATTACGGGAGCCGATTCAGGTATCCTTTGAATTGCAGGATGCAGATATTTATTTGAGCAGTTATCCGATCGAGGGAACTGAGGATTGGAATTACTCCTGTTGTTTATATGATTCTGCCATTAATGTCATGGTGCGACCAATTGTGATCAGGGCGATTTTGACCTGTCTGTCAGTCATATTGATCATGCTGATTCTGGTCATTATTGTCTGGAAGCATATCATTGGGGATCAGACCCGCATGGAGGAACTGGCATATTGCGACACCCTGACGGGCGCCAGAAATATACACTATTTTGAAATGAAGGCAAGGGAGCTGCTGAACGAGAACAGAGATCTGCCCTATGCCGTTATCTGCTTTGATATTGTGAACTTCCGCTATATGAATGAGGGCTATGGGCACGAAAAGGCAGATGCAATATTAGAAGCTTTGGTCAAGGCATCCAATGAGAGCTTTAGTTATAACGAAACCTTTGCCAGAATCAGTGCAGATAAGTTCGTGTGTCTGGCAATCGATGACGGGCGAGATAAGGCGCGCAAGGAATTCGTAGAAGACAGGGTCAATCGTTTTGCGAGTACCATTGCCGTGAATTACCCAATCAGAATTAAAAGCGGATTTTATGTTGTGACTGACTATACCGAGCAGATTCCGAGTATGATTGATAAGGCTGATCTTGCCAGAAAGTCCATAACCGGAGATTCCAAGAAGACGTGTGCCTACTATGAGGAGTCATTAATAGAGGAGACACGCAGACGCGAATATATAGAATCTCAAATGGAGGATGCACTGGCAAATGGAGAGTTTGTCCCTTTCCTGCAGCCTAAGTGGGATATGGTAGAGGATAAGGTTGCCGGAGCAGAGGCGCTTGTACGCTGGATAAAACCGGATGGCACGATGATTTATCCAAATGATTTTATTCCGATTTTTGAGAAGAACGGATTTGTGGAGAAGCTGGACTTTTATATGCTGGAATCCATATGCCGATACGTGAGGCGGCTGCTGGATGAAGGGAAACCGGTCTATCCGGTGTCCATTAACCAGTCCAGATATCTGCTGCACAACAAGGCATATGTGCGCATGGTTCAGGACATCCTGTTAAAATATGAGATTCCGCGGGATTATGTGGAGCTGGAACTGACAGAGACGGTATTTTTCTTAGAACGCGAGCACATGATCAGTGTTATGAGCAGACTGAAGGATATTAATGTCATGCTGTCGATTGATGACTTTGGATCAGGCTTTTCATCTTTGAATTTGCTCAAGGACATTCCGTTTGATGTGCTGAAGATCGATCGTGGCTTTTTGGACGAGTCAGCAACCTCGAAGGCCAGCAAATGGATTTTGCTGAAAATCGTGGAGATGGCAGAGGGGCTCGGTGTCAAGGTCGTATGTGAGGGTGTCGAAACAAAGGAGCAGGCTGAAATGCTGAAGGAAATAGGCTGTCATATTGCACAGGGCTATTTATATGCAAAGCCGATGCCGATTGCAGAATTTGAAGAGAGATTCAATCAAAAGACAGATTGAGTTGAGAGAAAGGATTCCATGGATAGAAATTATCAGAAAGAATTGGAACAGCTGATTGCAGGACTGCAATCAGAGGGAATACGGAAAAAACTGTTTTTACATAGCTGCTGCGCACCCTGCAGCAGCTATGTTCTTGCATATCTGACGCAG
>CAZABT010000009.1:0-41008 GCA_964483395.1 uncultured Lachnospiraceae bacterium | reverse complement strand
TCTGAAAACCCGCATAAACACTGGGTTTATTTGTCCAACGACTTCATTGTCGGAAACAAAAGACAATCTCGTATCGCCAACGAATCTGTCATCAACATACACATCCGGTCGATGCCGAATCCGATACCACCTGTTGGCGGCATACCGATTTCAAGGGCATTCAGGAAATCTTCATCGGTGTGATTGGCTTCCTCATCACCTGCTGCAAACGCTTCTTCCTGTGCAGCGAAGCGTGCGCGCTGGTCAATCGGATCATTGAGCTCTGAGTAAGCATTTGCCATTTCCCAGCCGTTCATGAAAAACTCAAAACGCTCTACATAGTCAGGATTGCTTGGTTTCCTTTTGGTCAGCGGTGAAATTTCTACCGGATGATCCATGAGGAAAGTCGGCTGAATCAGATGCTCTTCTACAAATTCCTCAAAGAACAGATTCAGGATGTCGCCCTTCTTATGACGCTCCTCAAATTCAATATGGTGTTTCTTTGCTACGGCTCTTGCTTCCTCCAGTGTATGAATCTCATTGAAGTCCACCTTAGCATATTTCTTAACTGCATCCAGCATGGTAATTCTCTCAAAGGGCTTGCCCAGATCCATCTCAATGCCGTTGTATACAATCTTAGTGGTGCCAAGAACGGTCTGTGCTACATGACGATACATGTTTTCTGTCAAGTCCATCATGCCATTATAATCTGTATATGCCTGATAAAGCTCCATCAGGGTAAATTCAGGATTATGTCTGGTATCTAAGCCTTCATTACGGAATACACGTCCGATTTCATAGACTCTTTCCAAACCACCTACGATCAGTCTCTTCAAATACAGCTCTAATGAAATACGAAGCTTTAAATCTTCATCCAGTGCATTAAAGTGTGTCTCAAAGGGTCTTGCAGACGCACCGCCTGCATTGGATACGAGCATCGGTGTCTCTACTTCCATAAAGCCCTGTGAATCCAAAAAGCTGCGAATGGTACTGATAATCTTTGAACGCTTAATAAAAGTATCCTTCACTTCACTATTCATGATTAAATCTACATATCTCTGACGATAACGAATATCTGTATTCGTTAATCCATGATATTTTTCCGGCAGGATCTGAAGGCTCTTGGACAACAGCACTACCTTTGACGCATGAATGGAAATTTCCTCTGTCTTTGTCTTAAAAACTTCACCTTCAATGCCAATGATATCACCTATATCAAATTTTTTGAAATCCGCATAAGTTTCTTCACCAATGGAATCTCTGGCAACATAGGACTGAATATTTCCCTGCAGATCCTGAACATTGCAGAAGGAAGCCTTACCCATGACACGCTTAGCCATGATGCGGCCCGCTATCGATACCTGCTTACCCTCCAGTTCATCAAAATGTTCCTTGATTTCTGTGCTGTGATGAGTCACATCATATTTCATAATCTGGAAAGGGTCTTTGCCGTCTGCCTGCAGTTGTGCCAGCTTTTCGCGACGCACTTTAAGCAGCTGCTTGATATCCGGTTCCTGTTGATTGTTCTGCTGTTGATTCTGTTGCTCTCCCACTTCGTATCCTCCGCTTAACTGCCAAATTACGCTTTCTGTATTTCGAGTACTTTATATTTTAGGGTTCCAGCCTGTGTTTCTACCTCGATGGTATCACCCTTTTTTGCACCAATCAATGCACGGCCAACAGGAGACTCATTTGAAATCTTGCCCTTTAGTGAATTGGCCTCCGCTGAACCTACAATCTTGTATTCCATTTCTTCTTTCAATTCTTTATCTAAAATCTTCACCTTAGAACCAACGCCGATCTTGTTGGAGTCTACCTCGTCCTCCAAAACGACTTCGGCATTTTTCAGAATTGCTTCAATATCTTCGATACGTGCTTCAATATCACGCTGCTCATCCTTCGCTGCATCATATTCTGCATTCTCGGACAAATCGCCTTGTGCTCTGGCTTCCTTAAGCTTCTCTGCTACCTCTTTTCTCTTAACTACCTTGAGATCATGCAGTTCATTCTCCAGCTTCTGAAGTCCTTCGTACGTTAATAAATTCTTTTTTTCTTCCATAATATACAGCACCCTGCCTCTCTATCGTTTTATCGGCTTTTCAGCCTAAAATCCCGCTTCGCAATGATGGTATTATACTCCATTTACGTAATTAGTGTCAAGGCTTCATATACAGTAATATATTGGCGTACTTCGGAATCTTCTCGGACATTTGGACGAGCAGTCCTGTTTCCTCGTAGACTGTTTCTGCAAAATCCGTAAAATATTCAGACCTGTCCGTTACAACCGTCAGATAATTCAAATCCTCATATATGAGATCCAGCACCACATCGATTGTCGGTGTTCCATCATCGATGACTGCCAGATGCCAGTCCCTTTGCTGATTGCGCTGTATACCGCCTCTGCGAAATACAAGCCTGTAGGTATACAGATACGGCAGCTTCAAGTCTCCCAGCTTCTCTGCAATGTCCGCCGTCGTCAGGATTCCTTCTATATTCTTCTCCCGAATCAGCCGCATGATACATTTTCGTGCTTTTCGATACGGGTGCCCGCGAAAGCATTCCCACTTGGTTGCTTCTATTTGAATGATATGTAACAAACGAATCGTTTCCATAGAGGAATATATGACCGCTTCTTACACCATATGCATCAAAACCTTCTGCAGATCATCTATTGTCTCAATATCATTAAGACTTCGCCGCAGCTTTGCTGAATTAGGGTAGCCTGCCGTATACCATGCCGCATGCTTGCGCATTTCCCGCATGCCGGTATAAGCACCTTTATAGGCAAGCAGCAGCTCAGCATGTCGCAGGATCATCTCCTTGATTTCTGACAACTCAGGTATAGGAAGCAGCTCTCCCCGATCCAAATAAGCATTGATTCTATGGAATATCCATGGATTTCCTTGTGCCGCTCTGCCGATCATCAACCCATCACAGCCTGTTTCTGTCAGCATCTTTTTCGCCGTCTCTGGAGAATGGATATCACCATTTCCGATGACCGGTATCGAAACTGCTTCCTTGACCTGTCTGATGATCTTCCAGTCAGCCTCACCTGCATAATACTGCTCTCTTGTCCGACCATGTACGGCTACTGCTGCTGCTCCGCTTTCTTCTGCGATCTTTGCCATTTCTACAGCATTGATATGTGCTTCATCAAAGCCCTTGCGTATCTTCACTGTTACCGGCTTCTGAATGGCTTTGACCGTCTTTTCTATGATTTTTCCCGCCAGCAGGGGGTTCTTCATCAGTGCAGAGCCCTCTCCGTTATTGACCACCTTAGGCACGGGGCATCCCATGTTAAGATCAAGAATTGCAAATGGGCGCTCCTCGATTCTTTTGGCCATCTCACTGATGATATCTGGATCACTGCCAAACAACTGTAAAGAAACCGGACGTTCTTCCTCATGTATGGTCAGCAGTTCTATCGTATTCTTATTATGAAAGTAAATTGCTTTGGCGCTTACCATTTCCATGCAAAGCAGACCTGCTCCCTGCTCCTTGCACAGCAGACGAAATGGCAGGTCAGTCACGCCTGCCATTGGTGCCAATATCACATTATTTTCTAATTCAACATTCCCAATCTTCAGTTTCATTTCTGATTCCTCTGATAGATCAACTGTAATCCTCTCAAAGTCAATGTAATATCGTATTGATCAATCATATTTGTCTCACTTGCAATGATGCGGCCCAAGCCTCCCGTTGCAACTACCTTGAGATTGTCATAGCCTGTCTCTTTTTTGACACACTGTATGATATACTCTGTCTGTCCGATCTGTCCATATACAAGTCCCGCCTGCATACTTGAAATCGTATCCTGTGCCAAGATTGACTTTGGCTTCAGAATTTCTACCTCCGGCAGCCGTGCTGTATCCTCCCAAAGTGCCTTTGCCGAAATGCGGATGCCCGGTGCCGTAATTCCGGCTGTAAATCTTCCATCCTCAGTTACGAGATCATATGTGGTTGCAGTTCCGAAATCGATGACCAACACAGGCCCGCCATACAGCTCATATGCCGCTACCGCATCAACAATTCTGTCTGCACCGATTTCTCTGGGGTTTGGTGTATCAATCTTAATCCCTGTCTTAGTTCCCGGCCCAATGATTAACGGAGTTCGCTTCATATATTTTTTAATTGCATTTACAAGTGAATGCATGGTATTCGGTACTACACTTGCGATAACTGCTCCTTCAATTTCCTCTATTTCGACCCCCTGACGTTCGATCAGATCTGAAATGACCATGCCATATTCATCCGATGTCCGCTGCAAAGCCGAGACAATCCGAAAGGTCGTAATTAACTTATTCTTTTGATAAACACCAAATATAATATTTGTGTTTCCAACATCAATTACCAGCAGCATATATCTGTCCTCCAACGTTTTCCTATTCCTCAAGCAGTCCGTCAACGCTCTCATGCAGCACGATCACTCTATAATACAGCGACAGAGATTCCAACAGCTCCTGCTTTTTTCTTTGAATCTCCTTAACCAAAAGCCCGCTGCCCACTTCGTCATACAAATAATCCTCCGGTGCTGCTGTTACTTCAAACTGCAGTTCCCCGTCCTCATCAAATACCATTGTGAAAATTCCGCCAACCTCTTCCGTAAATAATACGCTGATAATATGGATCTCCTCTTGTATGGATTCCGGCAGCCCTTTAAAAAGCGGATTGAAATAGTATTTCTGTTCATAAGCATTGGCTCCGCAGAGCACTGTCTTTTCTTCTTCCATATAGCTTCCTCCCCGATCCTATATTGTCAAACCTGAAAACAGTACAAGAAAACTGAATATACATGCCGCAAGAAGCACGACGGAAAACAAAATGAAAAAGATGCCCATCAGCTTGTTCTGTTTCATCATTTTGACCGCATTCAGACAGGTCAGGACTGCTCCAAGTATGAAAATAACGGGAAACAGATGCATCTCACTCTCTTTGCCTGATAACGCAAGGACTGCAAGCACAATAATCGCAATACCCGCAATCATGTTGATTAAATCAATCGCAAAGCCCTGCGCCTGAACAGCATTCTTAAAATACGTTCTGGTTTCTTTCTTCATATTAATCCTAACCCAGAGTCGCTACCATAACTGCCTTAATGGTATGCATTCTGTTCTCTGCTTCATCAAATACCACATCCGCATATTTTTCAAACACTTCATCAGTAACTTCCATCTCTGTCAAGTTAAAACGTTCTCCCATTTCCTTACCGATCTTGGTCTTAAGGTCATGAAATGCAGGCAGACAATGCAGGAAAATTGCACTGCTCTTAGCATGATTCATCACATCCATTGTCACCTTATACGGCGTCAAATCCTTGATGCGTTCTTCCCATACCTTATCCGGTTCTCCCATGGAAACCCATACATCCGTATAAATAATGTCTGCATCCTTCGTTCCCTCGACTACATCCTCTGTGAATGTAATCGTCGCTCCGCTCTTCTGCGCAAAGTCCTTACACTCCTGTGTCAAAGCCTCATTTGGAAAATAACGCTTCGGTGCACAGGCCACGAAGTGCATACCCATCTTTGCACAGGCGATCATCAGAGAATTTCCCATATTATAACGGGCATCGCCCATATATACCAGTTTCTTTCCTTCACATGCCCCCAAATGTTCCCGAATCGTCAACAGATCTGCCAGCATCTGAGTCGGATGATACTCGTTCGTCAACCCGTTCCATACAGGTACTCCAGAATATTTTGCCAAATCCTCTACAATTTTCTGCTCAAATCCGCGATACTCGATTCCATCAAACATTCTGCCGAGCACACAAGCCGTATCAGCTATACTTTCTTTCTTCCCGATCTGAGATCCTGAAGGATCAAGATATGTGGTTCCCATTCCCATATCATGTGCCGCTACCTCAAAAGCACAGCGGGTTCTTGTACTGGTCTTCTCAAAGATCAGGGCTACATTCTTTCCTTTATAATTTGCAATATCTACGCCCTTTTTCTTCTTCTCCTTTAAATCTGCCGCCAAATCCAGAAACTCAATAATTTCTTCCTTCGTAAAGTCCTTCAATGTCAAAAAATTACGTCCTTTAAGACTCATCTCTCTTCCTCCTATGCACTCTTGAGCATCAGCAGCACTTCGCGCGCTTATCACGCAAAATCACGCTGTCTGCCTTTCGGCTGCTGACAACGTGATTCCTATATGCTGTAGTTTTATTTCCCTACTATTTTGTCAATACTTCCTTGATTCCTGCAGCTAGACCTGCTATACCCTGTATCTCTGACGGAATGATGATCTTTGTTGCCTGTCCGTCTGCTGCCTTCTCAAATGCCTCCAAGCTCTTGATTCGAAGCACTGCCTCATCTGCACCGGCTTCCTTCAAATATTTGATACCGTCTGCAGTTGCCTGCTGAACCTTGAGAATTGCTTCAGCCTCACCTTCTGCTTCCTTGATTCTCTTTTCCTTCTCGGCTTCTGCACGCAGGATGGCTGACTGCTTTTCTGCCTCAGCATCCAAAATCACGGACTCTTTCTTACCTTCTGCCACAAGAATGGTTGATTTCTTTTCACCCTCTGCACGCAGAATTGATTCACGGCGCTCACGTTCTGCCTTCATCTGCTTCTCCATTGCATCCTGAATTGCTGCCGGAGGAATGATATTCTTCAGTTCAACTCTGGTAACCTTGATGCCCCATGGATCTGTTGCAATATCCAGAGATGCTCTCATCTTTGTATTGATGGTCTCTCTGGAAGTCAGAGTCTGATCCAGTTCCAAATCTCCAATGATATTTCTAAGCGTTGTAGCTGTCAGATTTTCAATTGCCATAATTGGATTTTCTACACCATAGGTAAACAGCTTTGGATCTGTGATCTGGAAAAATACGACCGTATCGATTCTCATGGTTACATTATCCTTGGTGATTACAGGCTGTGGCGCGAAGTCCACTACCTGTTCCTTGAGATTGACCCTTCTGGCTACCTTGTCAATGAACGGTACCTTAAAGTGAATGCCGACTGACCATGTTCCCTGATATCCACCCAGTCTCTCTACTACAAATGCATGTGCCTGCGGTACAATCTTCACACAGGATGCCACAACAAGTAAAATCAGTACAAATAAAATAATCACTGTATAACCCATTTAATTCTCCTCCTTATCTTCCTCAACAATTAGCTTTACCCCTTGAATCTCAACAACTCTCACTACTTCACCGGGCTGGAAATTTCTTTGACTATCCTTTGCTTTGGCAGACCATTCCTGACCGCCTACCGTGACCTGTCCGATGCCCTGCAGATTATTAATCTCGCTGATGACGATTGCCTGTACTCCGATTAAGCTCTCCGCATTCGTTCTGATTCTGTCCTTATTAAAATATTTCACTGCCAGCGGTCTTGTCACCAGCAGAAGTATAATGGAAACTACCAAAAACAGGATGATCTGAACAATCAGCGGTGCACCAAATAATGATGCAACAAACGCCACCAGTGCTCCGCCTGCAAACCACAGTGTCGTCAAGCCAAGTGTAATAATCTCTATCACTAGCATTACTACCACCAGTACCAGCCATGTTGTACTGTCCATGAGCGAATCGCCTCCTTCACTGCCTTGATGATATCTAATCTGTCTCTATTTCTTATGATACCTTACTTTATCTGTCTTTACAACCCCGCATCCAAAAGCCTTACAAAAGTGCCGGATAGAGAAAAATTGCTATCAGGATACCCAATACCGCGCCCGCAAGCACCTGGAGAGGCGTATGTCCGACTAATTCTTTAAGCTTCTCCTGCGTAAACTGCGAATCTCCCAGTGTATCCATATGTGCAAACATATCCATAAATTTATTTAACACCGCTGCCTGCGTCCCGGTTTCTCTGCGGACACCGGCTGCATCATACATAACAATAATTGCAAGCACTGCTGAAATTGCAAATTCAAACGACGAAGCACCGTACTGCATCGTCACCGCTGTTGCAAGCGCACACACGGTAGACGAATGCGAACTTGGCATTCCTCCCGATCCAAAAAGCCGTTCCGGATCAAAGGTTCTCGTCAATGCCAGTGTAATAAGCGTTTTCAATACCTGGGCCACTGCCCATCCTGCTGCGGCCACAAGAAAAATCCTGTTGGATAATATATCACGAATGATGTCCATAGCGCATAAATCCTTCCTTTGTATATAACGAATTTATTATACATGACAGTCATGAAAATAGCAAGGATGACGATTTCGTCCAAATATGCTATACTGGTTTCGTTCCGAAAAAAGAGCATAAAGAGGACCTCAAAATGAAAATAAAAGAATATGTGAAGCAAAATCATCTGATCCCGATCTGCTGTGCTGCCTTTGTACACTGGCTGATTACTTTTTACACCGATACACGGATTTTTACCGTTCCACCTTCTGAAAATCTTATGGACTACAGCATTTGCAAAATACTTGCATTGTTCGCTCTGTTCTTTCTGTACCGGACACTTTATCGCGTGCTTCTGGGCGCCGGCAGAAATAAAACTGCTGAATTTCAAGTATTGAAATATGCACTTTTTTGTTTGATTCCTATTTTAATTATTTTGCTTGTCAAGCTGCCGCAGGGCTTCCTGAGCAATGATGAAAGCCTGATCTTTGAATCCGCATCAACTTTGCAGCACTACACATGGTTTTACTATATCACTACCTATTATTATATGATCAGCATGATGCTGATTCCGAGCTGGCTTGGCCCGATTATCATTAAGGTCATGATCCAGATGCTTGTAATTGGTTACGTTGTATATCGTCTCACGAAATACCTTGGCATCAAATATGGAAAATTCGGTTATCTTCCATTCCTGCTGTATCCGGTCATCGCATATACAGCGTCAGCACATCGCCTTCCGATTTATTACCTCTTATATTTGCTGCTGATCGTCATGCTTTTATTTGACCTTTTGGAAAAACGGCCTCTGACCCGTCCGCGTGCCTTTGGCATATTGCTGCTCGGAGCTGTCCTGACACAGTGGCGAACAGAAGGAATCTATCTTGCTGTTCTCCTTCCGATATTACTGCTTCTTGTATACACAAATCTACGGAACCGAAAATCCGTATTGTATATCCTGCTTGCCACATTTGCAATACAATACATCGTATCCATTCCGCAAAATGGTTTGATTGCCAACGAAATGGGGGCAGCAGCAAATGATCGTATGAAGCCATTTTATGCATATACCATTACAAATATGTATCGAAATGGACTTGATTATGAAAAGAATCGTGAAGACCTGGCGATCGTAGACCGCTATCTATCATTGGAATCCATCGCTGCCATTAATGAATACTACGGCGAAATCAATTATGAGGATGTGCTGATTCTGTATCAGGAAGGCTTTGTCGGTGTCCGTCCTGAGGCCGGGCCCACGGAATTCTTTGCATATGCTGCCGCATTAAAGCGAATCTGTATCCACAATCCTGATGTATTTTTCCGGACAAGATGGGGGGCCTTCTGCTATGCTGCACAACCCTACCACATTGTATTCGAAGGTACGGGACTCAGACAATTGCTCAGCTTCTGTCTTAGTATTGTAAAGACACTTGCATACAATTTGTTTCTTCCCTGCATCATTCTGCTGGTACTATGCATTTTCTCTCTGTGCCGGAAACGCTGGTTTACCTTCTTTGTAACCGGCGGGCTGATTGCACACTGGTTTATTGTATTTGTACTGGCACCTGCCTCCTATTTCAAATACTATTTTCCGGTATATATGACTGCCTATTTCTACCTGTTCCTGCTTCTGCTGCAACTGGTCTACAATCATTTTCACAAGGAAGACCAAATACAATTTCTCCGTTGAAAATAAATAGAAACCACCGTCTGCAAAGTTCATATGCCATCAGGCATACTACAATAAAACTCCCGTTGTCATCTAATCGCTGACTCCGGGAGTTTATTTTTTCTATTCTGCTACATCAAATCCTTTATTTACGTTCTGCCAGACCAAGCCTGTTCACAGCACTGAAAATAGCTCTGACGGAAGCTCTGGTAATATTAGAGCTGACACCGACACCATAGGTGACTCTGCCGTCCTCTTCATCAAGCAGGTGAATATATGCTGCTGCCTGAGCATTGGCTCCGCCCTGCAATGCATGCTCTTCGTAGTCCAGTATCTTGGTATTGATATTCATAGACTCCTTCAAACCGCGCAGCACCGCATCAAGAGGTCCGTTACCGACAGCCTCTATTGTGCTTTCCTCACCGTAGAGTGTATAAGTCAGTTCTACATGTGTGTCAAACTGTGAGTCATTGGCATCACTCTGATCATCGACCTTCAGCTTTCTGAAATGCAGTGGTTCTTTCCTGTCAATGTATTCTTCCTTAAAGGCCTCCATGATACGTTCAGGAGCTACCTCACCCTGTTTCTCTGAAATCAACTGGATCACCTTCGCAAATTCCTTGTGCATTCCCTTCGGCAGCTTGAAGCCGAAGTATGTATCCATAACAAAGGCTACGCCACCTTTGCCGGACTGTGAATTAATACGCACGATCGGTTCGTATTCACGTCCGATATCCGCCGGATCAACAGGCAGATAGGGAACACTCCATATCTCGGAATTTCTTTCCCGCATCGCTTTAACGCCCTTATTGATGGCATCCTGATGTGAACCTGAAAATGCTGTAAATACCAGTTTTCCGGCATAAGGATGTCTGTCGTGAACAGGCATCTTGCAGCATCTCTCATAGACTTCAACGATGTGATTGATATGCTCGATTTTAAGCTCCGGATCAATGCCCTGAGAAAACATATTATAGGCTACATTCAAAAGATCGATGTTTCCGGTTCTTTCACCGTTGCCAAACAGTGTACCCTCCACTCTGTCAGCTCCTGCCAGCAATGCAAGTTCTGTCGCTGCAATTCCTGTACCTCGGTCATTATGAGGATGCACACTCAGTATAACGGTTTCTCTGTTCTTAAAATGCTTATTGGCCCATTCAATACGATCTGCATATACATTCGGTGTCGTCATCTCCACCGTTGCCGGAAGATTAATGATGATGGGATTTTCCTTCGTAGGTTCCCAAGTCTCCTGTACCGCCGTACAGATTGCAAGCGCAAAGTCATCCTCTGTTCCCGTATAGCTTTCCGGAGAATATTCCAGAATGATCTTACCCGGAAACTTTGCAGCACGCTCCTTAACCATCTTGGTACCCTTCACTGCGATATCAATGATTTCCTTTTGATTCATACCGAATACTACGTCTCGTTGTAACGTTGAGGTTGAATTATAAATATGTACAATAGCCTGCTTAATACCCTGAATCGACTCAAATGTTCTGTCAATCAGTTCTTCACGGCACTGTGTAAGTACCTGTACCTTAACATCATCCGGTATCATCCGGCGGTCTACCAATTGACGCAGAAAATCAAATTCGATCTGTGATGCAGCCGGAAAACCGATTTCTATTTCTTTAAAGCCCATATCAACCAAAAGGCGGAACATTTCCATCTTTTCTTCTACTACCATTGGATCGATCAACGCCTGATTGCCGTCTCTCAAATCCACGCTGCACCAGATCGGTGCCTTCTCTATTTCCTTATTTGGCCATTCACGCTCCGGGTACTTTATGACCGGAACCCTTTTGTATCTCTTATAGTTTAACATGTGATCATCCTCCATTTTTATTGTTTTGTCTCTGAACTTCCTTCAATAAAATGAATGTACATATATTCAAAGTCAGCCTCATGATTGAGACTGACTTTGTTGACTTGCATATAAGAATCCAATATATATGTTTCTATTCACCCAAACCGCTCTCAATTGCAACGACTAACGTTTTAAGTGCTTCTTCCTCGTCCTCGCCTTCACAGACAAATTCTACTTCATCCCCGCACTTAACGCAGGCACCCAGTACACTTAACACGCTCTTTGCGTTCGCCGTATTCTCTCTGAAATTAAAAGTAATCAATGACTTGAACTGCATTGCTTCCTTACATAGAATCCCCGCCGGTCTCAAATGTAGCCCTGTGGGATTTTTGATAACCACCTTCTGGCTTACCATTACCCGCTACCTCCATTTCTACTAAATACCCTAAAATATAGTATACCATTCTTTGTATCACATCACAAGTACTTTCACCGGATGTTTCCAATGCCCCGAACCTTTAGAGCATTACCTCCTCAATCAGTGCCGCAAGCTTCTTTGCTTCCTGATCTATAACTGCCTGATCCTTGCCCTCTATCATGACACGCACCATAGGTTCCGTGCCTGATGGACGAATCAGAACGCGCCCCTTGCCGTCAAACTGCTTCTCCAGTGCATCAATCGCATCTGCGATTTCCGGATAATCCATAAATGATTCCTTTTTATGATTCGGTACTTTAGCATTTACAAGAGCCTGCGGCATCATTTCCATGATCGTTGCCAATTGAGATAACGGTTTTTTACTCTCTACCAATACCTCAAGCAGATGTAGTGCACTCAAAAGACCGTCACCGGTCGTATTCTCATCCAGAAATATGATATGTCCCGACTGCTCACCGCCCAAGTTGGCATCTATCTCCCGCATTCTTTCCAATACATATCTGTCTCCGACTTTTGTCTTTTCAATCGTAATTCCCTTGTCCTCACCCATCAGGAAGAAACCAAGATTGCTCATAACAGTTGCTACGATTATATTCTTCTTGAGTTTTTTCTTCTGCATCATATAGTATCCGACAATTGCCATCAGCTCATCACCGTTTACCTGCTTACCGTTTTCATCAACTGCCATCAGTCTGTCTGCATCACCGTCAAATGCCAGACCGAGAGCTGCTTTTTCATACACAACTCTTGCCATCAGTTCTTCCAAATGCGTGGAACCACAATTCGCATTGATATTTGTTCCGTCCGGGCTGTTATGAATTGCAATGACCTCTGCACCCATCTCCTTCAACGTCTCAATGGAAGTGTAATAAGCTGCACCCTCTGCACAGTCCACAACAATCTTAAGTCCTGACAGGTCAACCGATACCGCCTTCATGGCATGATTAATATATTCCTCTCTTGCATCTGTACGATACTTGATCTTACCGACACTTGCTCCTGTCGGAAACGGAATCCCCTTCAGTCCACTGTTGATATAACCTTCAATCTCATCCTCGATTGCATCTGACAGCTTATAGCCGTCACCGTTAAAAAATTTAATGCCGTTGAATTCTACAGGATTGTGGGAAGCAGAAATCACAACGCCTGCATCCACCTTATATTTTCTTGTCAGATAAGCAACCGCCGGTGTCGGAACAACTCCAACATATACAGCATTGGCCCCAACCGAGCAAATACCTGCCATCAGTGCATTGGCCAGCATATCTCCTGAAATTCTTGTATCACACCCTACCATAATCGTCGGCTTATGAGAATTATGCTTTGTGAGGGCATATGCCCCTGCCTGCCCGAGCTGCATTGCCAGCAATGGTGTTAATTCTGAATTTGCTACTCCTCTGACTCCATCTGTTCCGAATAATCTACTCATTACTTTCTTCTCCTCCAATAATGTCTTCTTGTGTTATTTCCTCACCAATCTGTCTGAGGATAAAATGCATGGACTTCGGTTCCGTTTCCGATATTCCCGCAGGGAATGTAAACGTAACCGGGCCGGCATAAAAACCTGTATATGTTGCGTCGTTTCCTATTTCCGGCAGCACTGCCCCCACATCTATGACTCCAAGAACCGTACTTCCATCCAGCACGCCGAACATATCTCCTAAGCCCTTTACATGCATATTTAAAGTACCGCCGATGTCAGTCATGACTGCCTCATAACCATCCGGTATATTCGCAAATGTAATATTACTTGTCGGCACACCTATCTCCTTGATCTGCAGACGTTCTACATAAACTGTCACATCTACATTTCCATCAAACTTAGAGTTGGCAAGCGTAACTCCCTTGGGCAGATATTTCTTTACATTGATCGTCTGCTCCACATTTGCAATCGCTCCGCTGACTGCCAGGTCTTCTGCCGGTATTGAAATGGCTTCTGTGGAAGTGAAGGCACTTCCTTTCCCTGCAATCGTAATGGTTGACGGAGAAGCATCCACCACTCCGGTCATACCATAATCACTCGTTGTCGTTCCGCTTGCTGAAAAAAGCAAGGGTATATCCTTCGTCTGCAGCATTGCTATGTCCACATGTACATTTTCAACGCTGCTCGTAATCATATCATTCTCAACCGCATCACCATTGGCATCAAACAGTACCAGCTTTGTGTCGGTAGAAATATCCTTTCTAAGACCTGAGGCATCAACCTCCGCTGCAACACGTACAATTCCGGAAATAACGGATACCGGTCCTGATATCGAGACTACATTTACATTCGTTTCGACATCGCCCAAAGTATATCCCTGTTCCGGTGTTCCCAGCGTATCCACCTCGATAGAAAACTGTTTTCTCGCAAGATCTTCGATTTGAACCTTCAGATTTTTCGTTCTCGGTGTGATAGAATCAATCTTATCAGAATAACGATTAGATTTCACATCGATTGCAACCGTATCCATGAAAGTCATGTCCATCATATCGGCCGTTGCCTTAATGTTATCCCTGCTCAGTTCATCCAGTATAGAACGTTTTGCCGTTACCGTAACGCTGATGATATCACTGTCATCCAAAATCTCATACACCTTTCCCTCATTTGTAATGGTATCTCCATTAATGACTTCCACGGGAATGGAGGAAAATGTCTTGGTATTCACAGGATCATCTATATTCACCACCACCAGCCAAAGCAAAGTGGAGGCTACGACCGCAAGTATCTTCAGGCCGATATTATTCGTCAGCTTTTTTTTCATCTTTCGGCCTTCCTTTCCACAGTCTGAATTTTTTCTCTTCCAGTACCTTATGCTGGATCAGCTGCAGCTTTTCTCTCAGAAAATCTGCATCAATATTACGATAAAGTTCTCCGCCCATAGCAACAGAAACCCTTCCTGTTTCTTCCGACACAATAATCGTCAGCGAATCCGTCAGCTCGGATATGCCGACACCGGCTCTGTGCCTGGTTCCAAGATCCTTGCTCAGCTCCATATTATCAGAGAGCGGCAGATAGCAGGTCGCTGATATGATACGATCTCCGCGCAAAATTACGGCACCGTCATGCAGCGGTGTATTGTGCTCAAATATATTGATCAGGATTTGATTCGACACGATGGAATCCAGCATGATGCCGGTTCTTTCATATTCAACCAAAGAATCCATCTGCTCCATTACAATCAGAGCGCCTGTCTTAACCTTGCCCATCTCATAACTTGCCTTGACGATCTCATTGATGGTTCTGTCACTGAATAATTCGCCTGCAACGCGGTTGCTGTCAAACGGAAACAACGCAGAAAAGATATTTCTCTTACCCAACTGCTCCAGTGCGCGCCTGAGTTCCGGCTGAAATACAATGACTGCGGCCATGATTGCCACACTGAGCACTTTAGATACAATCCAAAGAATCGTTGTCATATTAAAAATTGCCGCAACTAAAATGAAGACCAAAATTACGAGGATGCCCTTTAACAGAGCCCATGCTTTCGTATTTTTGATCCATGACAACAGATGATATACAAGAAAAGAAATGATGCATATCTCTATAATATCCGTCGGCATTACTTTCGGTATGGATAACCATGTCAGGTATTTGTCTCCAAATGCTCCGACCTGTTCAAAAAAGTGTTCCATTGAGTCACATCCTATAACAAGCTATTTTCAGATCCTCCTGATTTACTCAGGTCTCTTTGGTGCAGATTGTGAATGAATCCTCTTCACCTTGACCGACTGTGTCGTCACTGAAATCTTAGGAATCGCCTTTACATAATAGTAATATTCATCATCCTCAAACTGTACATACTCCGTTCTCGAATAATCCACATTAAATACGAAAAACTGCAATACGATAATCAACAAAACCGATACAATCGTGCCTAAAATCGTGGCGCCCAGATTTGCATTGATGTCCAAGGACAAATCCCCAATAAAGATAATCAATATATCTACAATGGCTCCGATTCCCAATGCGATCTTCCAAGAATGGTTCACGGACAGCCTCTTGATCATATATACAAGGATAATGGTTGCCGCAAATGCAATGGCCATCAGCATCATCTCTTTATTTTTTATGATGTTATCTACAACATATTTAAAATTGGTAACCGCACTGTCCGACTCCAAATTACCAAGCTGCGTTGCATTATTCTTCACATATTTCAAAATATAATAAACAACCGTTCCGGATGCAACTGACACAATAGACATCGGACTGCCTACAAACCCCATGGCAAGCGGCATCGTATACGGTATCTTCAATGCAAAGCAAATAGGAGTCAGAAGCACCGCCAGTGAATCCTTCGGTGAAAATCTGAAATATAAAACAAACATCAAGACGAAAACAGCCAAAACCACAATCGCACATTCCATCGAAAGCGCATACATATGCAGAACCACATATGCCGCCGCAAAAAGAATGATGATGTTTGTCGGTAAAAACGAGCAGATTAATGCAACAATCAAAACAATTGCCGGATTCTTCAGCTGGTTCATATATCCGACATTGCTGTTAATGATGATCAACACGATTAATGCCATCAAAAATCTGAGTACGGGCAATATATAAACCTCGTATCTGGCATAAAACCTTATGAGTCTTTCTTTTATTTCAAGTAAACTGGCCATTATAAAATCCTTTCAACCGGCAAGGGTTTCTTTATCGTCTGCTGTCTCTTTCATACATAGCCTGCAGTTCCCGCAGCTGCATAAAATAACGATGCAGGCTTTGCTTTGCCTTTGTATAACGATAAGAATACACGATATACGATATCAGCATATATCCGATCAATATCGCCGCATATGCCGTTACTACCGTTTTCAGCAAAGAAACAACATCCATTTTATAAACATCTTCCAGAAAAAGTTCAAGATCATAATACACATACATTGCAATCACAACACAAAATGCAATCGTTGCGCTCAGTGCACCCTTTACGACTTGAAAGCTGATATAGTCACCTCTGAAGTAATTGCTGATGGGAATTGTCTTCTTTCCCTCATTTTCTTCATAGGCGGCTAATTTGGTCATTAATCTGATTCTTTCCTCATTCAGCATGGCATTAACCTACTATCCTTATTTCTTATCCAAAAATCTCATACGGGGATTATCTGTATAATCCTTCCGCTGCTGTCTCTGCGGCTCAACAGTGTGCCTTCCCGCTCCCAGCAAATCATTCATAGTCTCTGCCTTACACTTTTCACAATAACGTCCGGTAATGATCGGCACTCCACAGAGCTCACATTCTACACCGACTCCGGAGCCCTCTGCAAATATAAGACGTTCCTCACGTACCCATTGCTTGAGCTGTGCTACATCAACATCGCACTCCTCTGCTACTATGGTCAGCGGAACTGTATTATGCTCCTGAATATATTTCTTAACTTCCTGAAATTTTTCCTCTAATGCTTCCTTACATGCCGGGCAGATGGGCGGGCCCGCAACATAATTAAAAATTCTGTTACACTTTTTACAATTTCTCACATTCATCCTGTGTTCCTCCTTATGCACATTCCGCTCTCAATATCTCTCCCTATGGACAGCGCGATAAAGAATACTTTCCTGATTCCGGTATCCTTTAGAAGGGCGGCCACTGCATCTATTGTACTTCCTGTTGTATAAATGTCGTCAAGCAATATGACCGTATCTAATTTTACATCATTTTGGCGTATTTTAAAAGCCTTTTTCAAATTATTTTGGCGTTCACTATGATTTAACTGCTTCTGTGCAATGGTTTTCTTTTCTCTGATCACAAGATCAGAATCAACAGGAACCTTTAACCTCCGTCCAACCTGTTCGGCAATCAATTGTGACTGATTAAAGCCCCGCATCCTCTGTCTGGAGGTATGAAGTGGTATCGGAACAATCGCATCTGCCTGCCATTGCAGGATTTCACGGCCAAGCCGTCTGCATATCTCATCTGCATAAAAATCCGCATATTCTCTCTTATTTTCGTACTTATACCGATATATGCTCTGCCTCACCATATCATCATATGCAAACAGTGCAAGTCCCTTGTCATAATCATGCTGTTTCACATAACAGTCACAGCAGTGCTCGTCCTCCTGCCTCTGCAGCGGCTTGCCGCACCTGATACACCTCGGTTCTGTAACATACGGAGCTGCAAGCCTGCACTCCGGGCAGACCTGTTCCCCTCTTGGCATCACAATATCTCCACATAGCGGACATCTCCTCGGAAACAGTAATTCTATGATTGGCTGCAGCATAGTCCTCCTAATCCTAAAATTGCCCTCCAAACTCTCTGATCCGTGTTGCCAGACTGGTAAAGCGCTTCTGTTCCTCAGAATTCTCTACCATCATCTGTATCATTTCCTCACTACCAACTAATGTAACACACTTTCTGGCGCGCGTCACTCCTGTATACAGTAAATTACGATTCAACAGCATCCTCGGACCGGTCAGCAGAGGTATGACGACCGCCGGATATTCACTGCCCTGTGCCTTATGTATCGTAATGGCATATGCCAGTTCCAATTCATCCAACTGCTTGAAGGAGTAAACAATCTGCCTGTGTTCATCATATTCCACCGTAAGTGTCTCAGCATAATGGTTGATTTCCGTTATGATGCCCATGTCACCGTTAAATACACCAAGCCCCTTGTCGATCGGAATTCCATATTTGCTTAAAATTTCCCACTCAATTTGATAATTATTGCGAATCTGCATAACCTTATCGCCTTCGCGGAACAGTCCTTCCCCATATTCCCGCTCTCGCTTTTTCGGACTGGAGGGGTTCAAATATTCCTGCAGGATCGGATTCAGGCGCTCAATTCCCAGCAAGCCTTTACGCATCGGTGTCAAAACCTGAATATCATATGATGTTGCATCCACATACTTGGGAAGCTTCTCACTGACCAATCTCACAATGATTTTCAGGATGACATTTGCATCATCTCGCTTCAAAAAGAAAAAGTCCCTGCTCTTATTGTCCATGATCAGTTTTTCACCCTGATTGATTCTATGTGCATTCACGACAATATCGCTTGTTCCTGCCTGCCGAAAAATCTTTTTCAGCATGATCACTGAAAACACTTCTGATCCGATCACGTCCTTCAAAACCGCTCCCGGGCCTACCGATGGCAGCTGATCGATATCACCTACCATAATCAGTCTGGTTCCCACTGAAATTGCCTTGAGCAATGCTGAAAAAAGTGAAATATCCACCATTGACATTTCATCGATAATAACCACATCCGCCTCAAGCGGATTGCTCTCATTTCGTTCAAATGTCAACGCACTTTCCTGCTCTGTTCCCCCACTGATTTCCAGCAGTCTGTGAATGGTTCTCGCCTCATAACCCGTTGTTTCCGTCATACGTTTCGCCGCTCTGCCGGTCGGAGCTGCAAGCAAAATATCCATACCCTCTGCCATGAAATACCGGATAATCATATTGATGGTCGTAGTCTTACCGGTACCGGGCCCTCCCGTAATCACGAAAACACCGTTTTGCACTGCACCTATGACTGCCTCGCGCTGCAATCCCTCCAATAAGATATCAGACTTTTCCTCCAGCCGTGAAAGCTTCAATTCTATATCATTTTCCTTCTCATCCACGGTGATATTCAAATCATGCAGCATTTTGGCACAATTTAATTCCAGGTAATAATAACTCATGGCATAGACAGCCGTCAGTTCATCCATCTGCTTTATGACCACTTTTTTGTCCATCATAAGGTTGATCAGTTGATTCTCAATATATTCCTGACTGACCTGCAGCACTGTCTCTGCCCGCTTTAACAGTTCCTCCTTGGGCAGAAACGTATGTCCTTCCCCAGTTGCCAGCAGGAGTGTATACAGTATACCGCTTCTGATACGATAATCTGAGTCTGTATGAATTCCAACCTTGGCTGCAATCTCATCTGCAATCTTAAAACCCACACCTTGAATGTCCTCAGCAAGTTGATATGGGTTTTCATCAATGATTCTGTAGGTATCCATTCCATATTTATCATAGATCTTCACTGCCAGTGTATTCGTAATACCGTATTGCTGCAAAAAAATCATGGCCTTGCGGATATCCTGCTTTTCCATGGCCTGTATTGCGATTTCCCTCGCCTTTCTCTCACTGATCCCCTTAATTTCCGAAAGACGCTCCGGTTCCTCTTCTATGATTCGAAAGGTATCGTCTCCAAACTTTTTGACAATCCTGCCGGCCAATGCAGCCCCCAAGCCTTTAATGGCACCGGAGCCAAGATATCTCTCGATGGCACGGCTGTCCTCAGGAACCTTGATTTCGTATCGACTGATGGAAAACTGCTCCCCGTATACCTGATGGCTGACATATTCCCCCGAGGCCTCTATAAATTCACCCTCATCAATCAGACGCAGTATGCCGACACAGGTAATCTCTTCGCCATCTGCCGCTACCTCCATGACCGTATATCCATTTTCCGTATTTCTGTATATAATATGTTCCACATATCCGGATAAAGTTTCCATACCCTGCTCCCAGTTTCCTATACATAAAAATGCCGTAAGGAACGTGATATGCAACCTTACGGCATCTGCTATCTATAAATTATAATTTCGTTTCATCTGCTCATACAGCATCTGTGCTATACCATAGTTTCCCTGTTCCGATGCGTCCTTGGCATATTGCTGGTACATATTATCCTCAAAATAATCCGCCATGGTCATGGATTGATCTTCCTCTGCCGGTACAACTGTGTCCTTCATGCCTTTAAAGATCTGTTCCAGAAAATAAGCTTCAAACTCTTTGCAGACATCCATCAGTTCATCATCGGTTGCATCGGTCATGTCCTGCTTCACTGTCTTGTCGATGGAAGAAGTCTTCGCATTTGTTGCTGTTGTATCGGTTAAGTATTGATTGTATAAGGTATTGATATCCATAGACATATCTTTTCACTCCCTATCTGACTGCTACCTTCTCAACTGATTTGCCTGACTCATCATCTCATCGGCCGCCTGAATAGCCTTAGAATTCATTTCGTAGGCTCGCTGTGCCACGATCAGATTGACCATCTCATCAGCTACCTGCACATTGGAACCCTCCAAATAGCCTTGTCTGATCTCACTCTTTGTCACGGCTGCATTTGTTGCTTCATTCAATGCTGCTCCGGAGGCCGGAGTTACCGCATACCTGCTGTCACCGGTCTTCTCAAGTCCTGCTGGGTTCTGGAACTGGTACAATCCCACCTGCAGACCATTGACCTGAGCCAGATTATTCTGTGCATTCGGGTACATGATTCTGCCCTCTGAATCAATTACAACCTTATTCGCCGTATAATTGGCAGGAAGTACAATATTAGCTCCCGTTGTACTCTTGACCGCATGTCCTTCCGAATCAGTCAGCGTCATGACATTGCCGTTGCCAACCGACCAGTGGAAGTCTCCGTTTCTCGTATAATAAACCTGTGCATTCTCACCTTGTACCGCAAAGAAGCCCTTCCCGTTGATTGCCAGCGCCGTGGGACTTTCTGATGCAAGCAGAGAGCCCTGTGTGAACTGAGATGTAATTGCCGCATTTCGGACACCCAGTCCGACCTGTGCACCCACCGGCTTTTGATCTCCATTTGCCGTTGTTGTCTTTGTTTGAATGGTTTGATACAGCAGAGACTTAAATTCATTGGTCTCTGTCTTGTATCCTGTTGTATTGACATTTGCAAGATTATTTGCAATTGTATCCACGTTATTCTGCTGTGCGATCATTCCTGTCGCTGCCGACCATAATGCTCTTACCATTTAAGCCACCTCACTTAGATTTTTCCAACCTGATTCACTGCTATATCCAAACTCTCATCCATTGCCTGAACAATCTTCTGATTCGTCTCATAGGCTCTGGTTACATTAATCATCTCAACCATTTCGGAAACCACCTGCACATTGGATGCCTCCAAATAGCCCGAACGGACTGCTGCATCCGAAGCAATCTCCGTTGCTCCCTCAACCGTCTGCAGGTAATTCTCACCATACTTCTCTAAATAATCATAATCCTGAAAATTTGATATCTGAATCGTCGCCACCAATGCACCATTCTGATAGATACCGCCGTTCCTCTCGATCGTTGCTTCTGTCAAAGGGTTCAGCGTAATATGATTTCCATTCGTATCCAGAAGAAAATCTCCATTCTTATTCACAAGCTGCCCTGCTGCCGTCAAGGTAAAATTACCATCCCTGGTATACATCGTCTTCGTTTCTCCGGCCTTTGAAGTAAATTCAACATTAAAGAAACCATCCCCCGCCAGCGCCAAATCAAACGTATTATCCGTTCCCTGAAACGCTCCCTGTGAATAGTCTGTATAGTTCTCACCAATCTTGACTCCCATATTCATATACCCTAAGGCCTTGGGGATATTGGCTTCCGAAGTATCCTTGATCTTATATGCAAGAACGTCAGAAAACGCCTCAGATGTCGCGCCTTCCTTCTTGAAGCCTGTCGTGGCCGAGTTGGCCAGATTATTGGTCAGGATGTCCATCCTGTTCTGTTCATTCATCATACCTGTGTAGGCCGTGTACAGACCTTTTACCATACTTGTCACCTCACTTAATCATGTGCAATTACAGTACGTCCATGTACCAGTCGTGAGCTTCATCGGAAACTCACGACAGTCAAAAAATCATAGATTTTTTGACTCCGCCTATACGCTATATATCGGCACAGTCATTTGTTATCTTTAGACTTTTCTTCACTTAATTTATGTCAGTCTTGTCACCGGCCAAAAATTCCACGAATTTACCGGTACCGATTGCAACTGCCGTCATCGGATCTTCTGCCGTCATCGTGTTGATACCTGTCTTATATGCAATCAGATCCTCCAGACCTCTTAACAGGCTTCCGCCTCCGGTCAATACAATACCTCTGTCTGCAATATCCGCTGCCAATTCAGGCGGGGTCTTCTCAAGCACGCTGTGAATCGCCTCTACGATCTGCGAAGTTGTCTCACGTAATGCTTCCTCTGTCTCCTCAGAAGATACCTTAACAGTTCTCGGAAGACCTGTTACAAGATTACGCCCTCTGACATCAAGATAATCCACTTCCGGTCTCTTAAAGGCAGTACCAATCTTAATCTTTAAATCCTCTGCGGTTCTCTCACCAATCAGAAGGTTATGCTTTTTACGCATGTAACGCACAATTGCCTCGTCAAAATCATCACCGGCAATTTTAATGGATGTACTGACTACAGTTCCTCCAAGTGAAATAACTGCAATATCCGTTGTCCCGCCGCCTATATCCACAATCATGTTTCCACAAGGCTTGCTGATATCAATTCCTGCACCAATGGCTGCTGCAATCGGCTCCTCAATAATTGCTACTTCTCTGGCTCCCGCCTGATATGTAGCATCTTCAACTGCCTTTTTCTCAACCTCTGTCACACCACTCGGTACGCAGACACTGATACGAGGCTTTCTGAAGGTCTTCTTTCCGATCGCCTTCTGAATGAAATATTTCAGCATCTTCTCTGTAACGGTATAGTCTGAAATAACACCCTGTCTCAGAGGTCTGACTGCCACAATATTACCCGGTGTTCTACCAAGCATCAGCCGTGCATCCTCACCGATTGCCTTGATTTTATTTGTGTCCCTGTCAAATGCAACAACAGAGGGTTCCTTCAATACTACACCCTTTCCTCTGATGTACACCAGTATACTTGCTGTCCCCAAATCAATTCCTATATCTGTATAGACCATACTGAATATTCCCCTTTCACAGTTGCTTAATTTCTTAGCTTACGGTCATCTGTCTTTCCTATTAATCTTTTCCATTTGTAGCCTGATTAAACATACATAATCCATTATAACCCATCATTGTGATTTTTCAATGTTTTTTATTCAATTTTCTTCCAACATTCTTTTGATATACATTCCGGTATAGGATTTCTTCGATTTGGCAACCTGCTCCGGTGTTCCCTCTGCAATCACAGTTCCACCGCCGTCTCCGCCTTCCGGTCCCATATCAATGATATAATCTGCCGTCTTGATCACATCCAGATTATGTTCGATTACAACGACTGTATTGCCGCCATCAGACAATTGCTGCAAAATCTCAACCAGCTTATGCACATCGGCAAAGTGCAGACCCGTCGTCGGCTCATCCAGAATATAAATCGTCTTTCCGGTACTTCTTTTTGACAATTCTGTTGCAAGCTTGATTCTCTGTGCTTCTCCACCGGACAGCGTTGTAGAAGGCTGTCCCAGCTTGATATAAGACAGTCCGACATTATTCAGCGTCTCCACCTTATTTCTGATGGATGGAACATGCTCAAAGAAAGTCACTGCCTCTTCGACTGTCATATCAAGAACATCATAGATACTCTTTCCCTTGTATTTCACATCCAGGGTCTCTCGATTGTAGCGCTTACCCCCGCAGACCTCACATGGTACATAAACATCCGCAAGAAAATGCATTTCAATCTTCAGAATACCATCCCCGGCACATGCTTCACAGCGTCCGCCCTTCACATTAAAGCTGAATCGACCCTTCTTGTAGCCTCGTGCCTTTGCATCTGCTGTTGCGGCAAACAGATCTCTGATCAGATCAAACATGCCCGTATAGGTCGCCGGATTGGATCTGGGTGTTCTTCCAATGGGGGACTGGTCAATATTGATGACCTTGTCCAGCTGCTCAATACCGTCAATCCTCGTATGCTTTCCGGCAATCGTACGTGCCCTGTTCAGACTCTTTGCCAGCTTTTTATAAAGTATCTCATTGATCAATGAACTCTTTCCCGAGCCCGATACACCTGTGACACAGGTCATAATGCCAAGCGGTATCTTTACATTTACATTCTTCAGGTTGTTTTCGGCAGCTCCTACGATCTTAATCCAGCCCGTTGGTTTTTTCCTCTGCTTCGGAACCGGAATCACAATCTTATGACTCAAATACTGTCCGGTCAGAGATTCCTCTACCTGCATGATCTCCTCTGCTGTTCCCTGTGCAATGACCTCTCCGCCATGCTCCCCCGCACGCGGCCCGATGTCTACGATATAATCGGCCGCAAACATCGTATCCTCATCATGTTCCACTACGATCAGTGAATTTCCCAAGTCCCGCAGATGCTTGAGTGTATTCAGTAATTTATCATTATCTCTCTGATGCAGTCCGATACTCGGTTCGTCCAGAATATAAGCTACCCCTACCAGACCGGAGCCGATCTGGGTCGCCAGTCTGATACGCTGTGCCTCTCCGCCGGATAAAGAACCGGTTGCACGCGCAAGCGTCAAATAATCTAGTCCCACATCCATCAAAAAACCAATTCTGGATTTAATTTCCTTCAAAATCTGGCGTCCAATCATCTGCTGCTGTTCCGTCAAGGTCAGATTGTTCATAAATTCAGACAGTTGTCCGATAGAAATCGACGTCACCTCATATATATTCTTGTCACAGACAGTCACTGCCAGCGAGCCTCTCTTCAAACGCATCCCCTGGCACTCCTTACACGGAGTAATGCGCATAAAAGTCTCGTAATCCTGCTTTGTCGCATCAGAAGCTGTTTCCCTGTATCTGCGCTCCACATTCTTAATCAAGCCTTCAAAGGCCACATCATAGATGCCCTCACCGCGCATGCCCTTATAATGTACCTTAACTTCCTCACCGTTTGTTCCATGAATCAGCATGTTCCGAACATCCTCAGATAAATCTTCATACGGTGTATCCAGACTAAAGTCATATCTCTTGGCAAGCGCCTTTAAAATGGCATAGGTGTAGCTGCCGAGATCAGTGCTGGACTGCCAGCCCGTAACCGTGACTGCTCCCTCGGACAGACTGCGCGACCGATCCGGAATCATCAAGTCCTCATCAAACTCCATTTTATACCCGAGTCCAAAGCAGACAGGGCACGCTCCAAATGGATTATTAAAGGAAAAGCTTCTCGGCTCTACCTCATCAATGCTGACATTGCAATCGGGGCAGGCAAAACTCTGACTGAAATTTATCTGTTCTCCACCCACAACATCGACCATCAGCAATCCGTCTGATATGTCAAGTACATTTTCTATGGAATCTGTCAGACGCTTGGCAATAGAATCCTTTACCACAAGCCTGTCTACAATGATTTCTATGTTGTGCTTAATATTTTTATCCAAAGAAATCTCTTCGGATAATTCATACATATTGCCATCAATCCGTGCACGCACGTATCCGCTTCTCTTGGCACGATCCAGTACCTTGGCATGCTCTCCCTTACGCCCTCTCACCACCGGGGCAAGCAGTTGGATCTTGGTGCCCTCCGGCATACGCAGAATCTCATCCACCATCTGGTCGACGGTCTGTTTCATAATTTCCTTGCCGCAAACCGGACAGTGCGGTATTCCGATTCTGGCATACAATAGTCTGAAATAGTCATAAATCTCTGTAACCGTTCCTACCGTAGAACGGGGATTACGGTTCGTAGATTTCTGGTCAATCGAGATAGCTGGAGGAAGTCCCTCAATACTTTCCACCTCCGGCTTCTCCATCTGTCCAAGAAATTGTCTGGCATAAGAAGACAAAGATTCCATATAGCGTCTCTGACCTTCTGCATAAATTGTATCAAATGCCAACGAAGACTTACCGGAACCACTGAGTCCCGTCAGTACGACCAGTTCATTTCTAGGAATATCGATCGAAATATTTTTTAAGTTATGTTCATTTGCTCCGCGTATACGGATATAATGGCGCTTATCCACATTCGCGCCGGAATCTTCTCTACTCATACACTACCTCTATCGTTTGAAGATGATATTCTTCATTTGTTGTTTCATCTACTGCCAGTATTTCTATGGTTCCCTCTGCCAGATACCGCTTCTGGATATTAATTGAGAAACGGTGATCACCGGTTTCTTTGGAGTCTCTTTCCAGCTTACAATAATCCGTTTCCAGATATTTTTCCCCTGCATGGGCATAGATATGAACTCCGGAAACATCTTCTCCTGCACAGGAATAAATGCCGTTCAGACTCACAATGGCTGTCGGATCATCCTTTGTTAAAATCAATTGATTGTTCTCTAAGCGTGCGCCCTTAGTCTCATAAACAGATATTGCGAGAGGCTTCGTCCCCTCACTCCGCTCCGCTTCCGTATAGGGCTGTTCATAAATATAATCCTTGAAATCAGCCAGTACCGGCATTTCACTGGATATACTTCTTTCCGCCGTTTCAAAAATAACTGCATCCGGAAAGAACAGATTCACATAATACTGCAGATAGTCATAATTCTGCCGATGAACAAAATATACTTCCTTGAAACGATTATTATAATACTTCTGATAGCTTGCAAAATAGCTGTCCACAAACACCAGGAGGATTTTGTCATTTGGAACCGCATCATTCATATAATGATAGTAAAAGGTGTTAGTATAGGATTCCAGATATGGCAGCAGATATTCTGTTGCATCCCCGCTCGTATCCTGTTTAAGCGAATATACCGGTACCTTCTCATCAATCGGAAACTTTGCAATATCAAGCGAATCCACCTGTACAAATTCCAGATCATAGCTGTCTTCCGTCAGCACCGGTACATCATCGAACCAGCTCTGAAGCTGCCCGTCAATCAATTTATGTGCTGTCATGGAGCCAAATTCATTCCAGTGTGTCGCATCGTATTTCTTGTTGTAAACCACTTTATCCTGCTTTGCTGCAAGCAGTTCATCAATCGGCATGATGTAGTTCACATCCGTAGCTGCAAGCTTCTCCTTCAGATAATCTGTAACACTGGCCTTCTTCTCATCAACATGAATGGTATCCGGAAAGTATTCACTGTAAATCGTCTTCTTATCCGGGCAGGCAAAATACAGGAACGGAATCCCTTTTTGAGTCAAATAATCCTGAGTCTGTGTTAAAAAGACCACAAATGAATCCAACATCTGCGTATTCGTATTCAAATGCTGATATGCAGCAATATAATCCGGGTCCTTATAAAAAATATGCCCTTCTTTTCCATACATAAACAGAGGATGCACCATAACCGAAAATAGTTCATCATTTAATTCAATATAAGAATTGATCGCTGTCTCACGAAAACCAATTCGATCATCCACATATGCCTCAACCTGTTCCCGATTCGTCAGCTTCCAGTCGATCTCCGGCCATTCCGTCAAAGCTTTGTTATCAATCATGGAGAGTTGGTTCTTTTTCGTATTGGTCAGGAGCGCTGGCACAATCACAATTGCCATGAAAATGACACAATATACAATATTCAGAACTTTATTCTTCATATGCAGCCGGCTCCTTTCTAAAATCTAAAATAAATGAACGGATTATAAGTATTGTTCATAACAAACATCATGCAGACCAAAAATACAACAAGCAGCAACACACGGCGCGCAATGACTGCCGGATGGGTTGCCGGAAATGTTTCCATATTACGCAGCAGACTGCCTGCGCGTCCCGGCAGAATCTCTTTCCATGGTACTGCAGCCAGAATCGCAGCAATCAACATGAAAATCAACTTGTTATCCAAATAGTATCTTGTAGAAAATGCAACATACTCCGGTGCATGTGTGTGCAGCATGACACCGATGTAAGACAATGCATCTTCCATAAGGATCGTTTTAAAGAGTACCCAGCCAAACATCACTACCAGCATGGTATAAGCCCAGTCGCATAGACTGCGGATCTTTTCATTTCTGATCGGATGCTTTGTCTTCTTAGCTCTGAGAATACGTTCAATAACCATGAAAAGACCATGCCACAAGCCCCATATAATAAAGCCCCATGCAGCACCGTGCCAGAAGCCCGTTGCCAGAAATACAATCAACAGGTTCAGATATGTTCTTTTAAGCCCCTTGCGGTTACCGCCAAGAGGAATATAGAGATAATCCCTGAACCATGAGGAAAGGGATATATGCCATCTCCGCCAAAATTCCGTGATAGAACGCGAAATGTACGGATAATTGAAGTTTTCCATGAAATCAAAGCCGAAGATCTTGCCCAGACCGATTGCCATGTCCGAATAACCTGAGAAGTCATAATAAATCTGTAAAGTATAGCAAAGTGCACCGAGCCACGCCGTTCCGGTTCCCATCATAGTATAGTCACTCGCAAATATCGTATCGGCCACCTCTCCGATAGAATTTGCCAGAATTGCCTTTTTAGCCAGTCCAATGATAAAACGCTCAATTCCCCTGGCAAAAGCGGATGTACTCAAAACACGGTTGGTCAGCGATTCCTTAATGTCCTTATATCTGACAATCGGTCCCGCAATCAATTGTGGGAACATAGAAATGTACAATGCAAGGTTAAGCGGATTCTTTTGAACAAATACTGTCTTTTCGTCCTCACGGTACACATCAATCACATAAGACATTCCCTGAAAGGTATAGAAGGATATACCGATCGGCAAAGCAATGTCTGGCACTGTCAATCCGGCACCTGTCAATTCATTAACGGTTTCCACGGCAAATACAAAATATTTGAAATAGAACAGAATTCCCAGATTATACAATACCGTCACAAAAATAGCCAGCTTACGAAGCCTGTCCTTTCCCGACAAAGCATGTACCAGCATTCCAAAGCAATAGTTCCCGGCAATGGAGGCCAGCATAATAAAGACGTACTTGGGTTCCCCCCATGCATAGAAAAATAAACTTCCTAAGAGAAGATATATATTTTTCAACTTCTTAGGGAGTATATAATAGCCGATGATCATAATCGGCATAAAAAAGCATAAAAATATTGTCGAACTAAAGACCATTTTATTTCTCCATTGATTTCATTCGATCTACAGACCATTTTTCGACTGTTACACCGCTTTGCTTCTTGCCGCGTTTAATCAGTCCGAATACCTGCTTCATATATTCCACGGTAACCTTGGAGGACAGCTTGGACTCTCCTGTCGGTCTTGCCTGAAATTTATATGGTATCTCTACGACACTCTTGTAATTGCCGAGCGCCAGCACTTCTATTAAAATCTTCCAGCCGATCGGCTGTAAATCACAGTCTCCGGCTATGACTTCTTTTCTGAACATAAAAAGTCCGCTGGTCGGATCGGTAATGTGTCTGAGACAGGGCAGCAAAATCTTTCCAATATACCTTGCCACTCCCGATACCAGCTTCCGATACGGTCCGAGACCGCCATCAGAACCACCCGGAATAAATCTGCTGGGTACACAGAAATCCACACCACTCTCCAGTACAAAATACATGGCACGCAGAATCTGTGGCGGATGCTGTAAATCCGCATCCATAACCGCAATATAATCACCCTCTGCCAGCGAAAATCCCTTCAGAACTGCTGTCGCAAGTCCTTTTTCCTCTGTGCGGTGTTCCATGCGGACACATGGATTTTCTTCCTGAGTCTTCAAAATCATCTCCGGCGTATGATCTGTGCTGTCATCCACAAATATGACCTCATACTCGATCCCACGCAGTGCATAGTTAATCTGATTGACCAAATTGCCCACATTGTCTGCTTCGTTATAGGTTGGTATCACAACAGATATTTTACTCACTTGCTTCCTCCGTTGCCGCTGCCGGCTTTACTCATCCATGCCCTGTAGCTGCTTCTTCAGGGTAATCATCTTATCCCTTAACTCGGATGCTGCTTCAAAATTCAATTCTGCAGCCGCCTTGCGCATTTTCTTTGTTATATCCTCAACCAGCTTCTCAAGTTCCTTACGATCCATAGATTCCGGATCTTTTTCCAGACGTGCCTCCTCTGCTGCAACCTCTTTGGAAATACTAATCAAAGCCCTGACCGCTTTCTTGATGGTTTGAGGGGTAATCCCATGTTCCTCATTATACTTCTGCTGTATCTCGCGACGCCGATTCGTCTCTCGAATTGCATTCTGCATGGAATCCGTCATCACATCGGCATACATCAGAACCCGCCCTTCTGAATTCCGGGCCGCACGTCCTATTGTCTGTACCAGAGAGGTTTCCGAACGCAGAAAGCCTTCCTTATCTGCATCCAATATCGCCACCAGAGAAATCTCCGGAATATCCAAACCTTCTCTGAGCAGGTTGATTCCAACCAAAACATCAAATACATCCAAACGCATATCACGAATGATTTCTGCTCTTTCGAGCGTATCAATATCCGAATGCAGATATTTCACACGGATACCGACTTCACGCACATATTCTGTTAAGTCCTCCGCCATTTTCTTAGTCAGAGTCGTTACCAGCACCTTGCTGTGCTTTTTGATTTCTTTGTTGATCTCAGAAATCAAATCATCAATCTGCCCCTCGGTAGGTTTGACTGTGACCTCCGGATCAAGCAATCCGGTTGGTCTGATAATCTGTTCTGTACGCAGCAGTTCATGCTCTGCCTCATAGACAGAGGGCGTTGCCGATACAAACATCATCTGGTCTATTTTACTCTCAAACTCCTCAAAGTTCAAGGGGCGATTGTCTTTGGCAGACGGAAGCCTGAAGCCATAATCCACAAGAACAGCTTTTCTGGAGCGGTCTCCTGCATACATTCCCCTGATCTGAGGAATTGTCATATGTGACTCATCTACAATGATCAGATAATCGTCCGGGAAATAATTCATCAGGGTATAAGGGGTTGCGCCCTCTGCTGTTCCATTCATGTGTCTGGAATAATTCTCAATTCCAGAGCAGAATCCTGTTTCCCGCAGCATTTCGATATCAAAATTAGTGCGTTCCGATATACGCTGTGCCTCCAGCAGCTTACCTTCACCTTTAAAATATCTGACCCGCTCTGTCAGCTCTGCTTCCATCGTCTTCGTGGCACGCAAAATCTGTTCCTCCGGAACCACATAATGGGAGGCTGGAAAAATCGACAGATGGGACAGTCTTGCCCTGATCTCTCCCGTTAATACATCAATCTCCGAAATCCGCTCAATCTCATCTCCGAAAAATTCAATGCGAATAGCCCTGTCTCCTTCCCATGCCGGAAACACCTCTAACACGTCCCCACGCACACGGAAGGTACCTCTATGAAAATCCATTTCACTTCGGTCATATCGAATTCCGACCAGTTCCTTAATGATTTCATCTCTGTCCTTTTCCATACCCGGTCTGAGAGACACGATCATATTGATATAATCCTTCGGGCTGCCGATACCATAAATACACGATACACTGGATACGACAATGACATCCTTACGTTCTGCCAGGGAAGCAGTTGCAGACAGCCTGAGCTTATCAATCTCATCATTGATGGAGGAATCCTTCTCAATATAAGTATCAGAGGACGGGATATAAGCCTCCGGCTGATAATAGTCATAATAGGACACAAAATATTCTACCGCATTATTCGGAAAAAACTCCTTGAACTCACTATACAGCTGCCCTGCCAACGTCTTATTGTGTGCAATGATCAAGGTTGGTTTATTTAACTGTTCAATGACATTTGCCATTGTAAAGGTCTTACCCGAACCCGTTACACCCAGTAAAGTCTGGAATTGATTTCCCTCACGAAAGCCCTTGACCAGATCCGCAATTGCCTGCGGCTGATCTCCTGTCGGCTGGTATTCGGATACCAGTTCAAAATGATCCATCGTATTGTCCTTTCAGTTCTGTGTCAGTTCTGTGAAGCAATGTTCTTCAGCAATTCAACCGCCTTGTCCAGTTGATTGTCTGCATTCTCATCCTTCTCATATGCGTCCTCATCAAACTCCAGTTCCACATCCGGCTCGATTCCGATTCCATGAATATCATTGCCCTTCGGTGTAAAATACTTGGAGGTCGTCACCTTAATACCTGTTCCATCGCCTAACGGAAGCACCTGCTGCACGATTCCTTTTCCAAAGGTGGTCGTTCCGATTAACGTGCCTGCCTGATAATCCTTGATGGCGCCCGCCAGAATTTCTGCCGCACTTGCACTGTTCTCATTAATCAGGACTGCCATCGGCAGATCCACACTATGTGCAGCATCCGACGTAAAGTCCTGTCTGGTTCCGTATTTGTCTTCGGTATAGACTACCAGTCCCTCCTGCAGCAAATCATCTGCGATCTTTACCACGATGTCCAGATTGCCACCCGGATTGTCCCGCAGATCCAATACCAGCGCCGTCATATTCTCATCCTTCAGTTCTTGCAGCGCTTCTTCAAACTGCAGCAGCGTAATATCATCAAATTCCAGGATTGCTATATAACCGATTCCCCCGTCCATCATCTCGTGCTCGACTGTAGGAGTTTCTATCTTGCGCCGTACCAGTTCAAATATAAGCGGTTTCTTTTCACCCTCACGCTTCACGGTAACCGTGACAGAAGTATCCTCAGGGCCTCGTACTTTGGCGGCAATCGTCGTCACGTCCTCGCCCGACACAGACTCTCCGTCCACCTCTGTGAATATGTCACCTGCAAGAATTCCTGCCTCCTCAGCCGGAGAATTCGGAATCGGCCGCATCACAGCCACGCTGTTTTCATTCTGCTGTAAATATGCACCAATGCCGTAATAGACACCCGATGAGCTCTCCATCAGTTCATCATATTCCTCTTTTGTATAATATGTGGAATATGGATCTCCCAGGCCCGCTACAAATCCCTTGTAAATACCGTCCACCAATTGCTGCTGATCAATCTCAT
Source organism: uncultured Lachnospiraceae bacterium (assembly GCA_964483395.1). GTDB lineage: Bacteria > Bacillota > Clostridia > Lachnospirales > Lachnospiraceae > JAAYYM01. The sequence goes on along the minus strand of CAZABT010000009.1, from coordinate 7,594 downwards.
CTTTATAATAAACGTCTATTGTTCTTTTGATTTTCTCCAGCTTGCTGTCAACCGCATCCCATTCGATTGCTGATCCGTCAGCAGACACTCCGCTTCTCTGACTGCGCGGTGCTGCAATTGTGAAAATGCACCATGCAAGTACCGACAACGAGATTCCTGTCACCAAACCGATCAACAGGCCAATCAATAAATTTTTATTGTTTTTCATTTTATTTTCACTGCTTTCCATTCGTTAACCTTTAAATTACTGTATATAGTTCCATGGTGAAACATAGCTTCCGTTTAATCGCACTCCAAAATGCAGATGTGGTCCTGTACTTCTTCCGGTTGAACCTACTCTGGCAATTTCTTCACCTCTGACCACCATGGTTCCCTTGGACACCAATAGAGAAGATGCATGCATATAAATCGTATATAATCCATCACCATGATCGATCATAATATAGTTGCCCATGGTGGAAGAATAAGCAGCTGCCACTACCTCACCATCGTATGCTGCAAGAATGCGTGAACCACTCGGTGATGCAAGATCGATTCCATTGTGAAACTGCTCTACGCCCAGCGTCGGGTGCATACGCATACCATAATCATCTGAAATTCTGGTGTAATCCGGTGCCGGCCATTTAAATTGACCGCCATCATAGGAAATAGCTGTTTTATTCTCCTCCAGCAGCCTTTTTTTCTCTGCTGCAATGGTTGCCTCTAATTCTTTGATCATGGCATCCTGTGCAGCTATTTCAGCTTCATATGCCTTGACCGCCTGTTCCTTATTGGAAATGTCTGATTCATAATAGACAATTTCACTTTCCTTCGCATCAATCAGTGTCTCTACCGCTTCCTGCTCCTCGGAAATGCTCGCCTTGACCTGCTCCAGCTCCTGCTGCTCCTGCATAAGCTGTTCTTCCTCAGCCGCAATTTGCTCCTTCGTTGCAACATATTCGTCCAGCATCGTTCTGTCATATTCAGACACCTTATTGATAAATTCTGCCCTGTTCAAAAAATCCACAAAAGAATCTGCTGATAAAATCATTTCAAGGTAAGAGGTACTTCCCTTCTCGTACATGAACTTGATTCTTTTTTTCATCGCTTCATACTGCTCTTCTTCGCGTTTTTTTGCGGCCGCCAGTTCTGCTTCTGTCGTTTTGATCTCTGCTTCTTTTTCCTCCAGCAGCTCATTCAATTCATCAATACGTGACGCAAGGTCTGCCAGATTGGAATCTAGTTTTGTCACATAATCTTCCAGATTGTCCTTTGCACTTTCCAGGCTTTTTAATATTTCTTTGATTCCGCTCAATCCCGTCTGCAGATTTTTTTTATCTTCATTTGCCTGATTAACCGCTTTCTGGCTTTCTTCAATTACTTCGTTTGTTAGGGATGCACGCACAACTAGCGGCATCTCTGCCGCTATTAGAAAAGTCATGATGAAAGTAACGATCAGATATGATCGAATATTTCTTTTCATATAAATCAGACCCCTTGTACTCCCTGAATATCGCATTATACTTTCAAATGCTTTCTGACTGTTGAAAAACTGCCGAAAAATCCAATCCCTACCCCCATAGCAATGGAAATCGGCGTTAATGTATAGAACACCTGATCAACTGATAAAAACTTCAATATATCTGACAAAGACGAAAACTTTTCCACTGCATAAGCAATTACATTGTTGTAGATATAATATACAGCAATCAGCGGCAGCAGCGAACCGATGATTCCTATGATAATTCCTTCTATTACGAAGGGCGAGCGCACCACAAAATCCGTGGCACCGATCAGCTTCATAATAGAAATCTCCTCTTTTCGCACAGAAATACCAATGGTGACCGTATTGCTGATCAAAAAGATGGATACCGCCAGCAAAATAAATATGATACCGGCTGAAACATAGCCAATCAGCACATTCACATTTGACAATGTGTCTGCCGTAATATCCGAACGATTGACCTTTCTGACACCGTCTAACGACTCCAGATACTGTACAAGCGCCGGCTGTTTGGATACATCCTTCATATAGATTTCATAGTTTGAAGATCCCTCCAAAGGATTGTCATTTTCAAATCCATCTGCATATTCTCCTAGATAATCTACCTTAAAGGATTCCCAGGCTGCATCCTCAGAAATGTAATTTACTTTTGCGACCTCGTCCCGCGCAGCAATTTCGTCGCCGATTTCTTTAATTCTCTCATCCGTGACTCCCTCATCAAAAAGCACCGTAATCGCAACACCTGACTGTGCCTCCTTAACAATGTTCTGGAAATTCAGCAGTACGGAATAGAACAGTCCGAACAAAAAAACACAGGAGCCGATTGTTGCTATGGAAGCAAGTGAAAAGGTCTTGTTCCGGAATATATTTTTGAATCCCTGTTTAAAGGTATAAGTCAATGTACTAATCCTCATCTATATACTCACCCTTCTCTTCGTCACTTACGATAATACCCTTCTTAACCGTAATGACTCTTTTGCGCATTGCGTTTACGATTTCCCTGTTATGGGTCACTACAAGAACTGTCGTTCCGCGTTTATTGATTTCCTCCAGTAGTTTCATGATTTCCCACGAATTTCTTGGGTCTAGATTACCTGTCGGTTCATCAGCCAGCAAAATGGGAGGATTATTTACAAGTGCCCTTGCAAGTGCCACTCTCTGCTGCTCACCACCGGACAATTGCTTTGGCTTCGCCTTATATTTCTCAGCCAGTCCGACCAAGGACAGCATCGCCGGTACATTCTTGCGGATCTGCCGGTTTGGTGTTTCCACCACTCGCTGCGCAAATGCAACATTTTCATATACATTTCGATCCTTCAGTAATCTGAAGTCCTGAAATACAACTCCTATATTTCTGCGGAATTTAGGGATTTTTCTTCTTTTGAGTTTGTTCAGATCGTAATTATTGACAACAATACGCCCTTCCGTAGGTGTCAATTCACGCAGCAGCAGCTTAATCAATGTGGACTTTCCAGATCCACTGTCGCCTACAATAAAAACAAACTCCCCTTTTTTGATATGCAGACTGACATTATTAAGTGCCGGCGTACCGGTAGAATAAGACTTGCTTACGCCCTCCATCTTAATCATATTCATCTCTCCTCTGTATTGTAATGCCAAAGCTGAAGAACCTTTCCCCTGATCGTATACCTGATTAATACTCAAAGTTCTCCATGTATTTCATATACTTTACTACCATCAATGCGATCTTAAAGGTAATTGCATCCTCAAAGATCCTAAGATCCAGTCCTGTACTCTTTTGCAGCTTATCCAAGCGATATACCAGAGTATTTCTATGTATATAAAGCTGACGGCTGGTTTCAGACACGTTTAAGCTGTTTTCAAAGAATTTATTGATGGTCGTCAAGGTCTCCTCATCAAATTCATCCGGTGACTTCTTATCAAATATTTCCTTGATAAACATTTTGCAGAGCGGTATCGGCAGCTGATAAATCAATCTTCCGATGCCCAGTTCACTGTACGCAATGACATCCCGCTCATTAAAGAAAATCTTGCCTACATCCAAAGCCATCTTGGCTTCTTTATAAGAACGGCTGACCTCCCTGATTTCATTGACAACTGTTCCATATGCCACATGCACGCCCTCCCGTGCAGATACATCAAACAGTCCCAAAATCAGCTTGGCGGCCTTTTCCACTTCCTCATAAGATTCCTGCTCGGCCAGTTCCTTCACCACAATGATATTTTTCTCATCGACCGCAGTGATAAAATCCTTTGCTTTTGCACTGAACAGGCTGCGTACGCTCTCCAGAGAGTTAGTATCCTTTTCCCCAAGAGTTTCTACGATCAATACAACACGTTTCACTTCCGTCTCAATATGAAGCTTCTTGGAACGGTTATAAATATCTACCAGCAGCAGATTATCCAACAGCAGATTTTTCACAAAATTGTCTTTATCAAACCTCTCCTTATATGCTACCAGAAGATTTTGTATCTGAAAAGCGGCAATTTTGCCCACCATATAAGAATCATCACTGCCGCCTTGTGCGATCAGAATATATTCTACCTGCTGTTCATCATATACCTTAAAGAATTGATAACCCTGAATTTCCTGACTGTCGGCCGCCGAAGAAGCAAAGCTTTCTGCCATGGCTTCAAAGTTCATCGTATCCGTAATGGTCGTTGCAAGTACCTTTCCATCCGTATCCATGAGACCCAGATCTATTCTGGTAATGGTTTTCAAACCCTCTATCGTATTCTGCAAAATCTGATTTGAAATCATAACGTTCACTCCTTTTCGCCACAACACACCGCGTAAGCAATTTACACAAAACAAAATGCAGCTTTTTTCTGTGCATACCAGCACCTATCTCACATTTTAATACATACACACAAAAAAGGAAAGAGAAAATATGCATTATTTATGCATTTTCCATGATGAAACCTTCACCAAGAACTTCTTTTGCATCCGTCACAATGACGAATGCATCCCGATCCAACTGATAAACCATCTCTTTCAGCCGCACGGTTTCCTTTTTGGACACAACGCAAAACAGCACATCCTTCTCCTCACCGGAGTACATTCCACGTGCATCCAGTGCCGTAGCTCCACGTTCCAGCTCCTCCATGATCATAAGCGCCGCCTCTTCATATTTTTCAGTGATAATATAAACCACCTTGGCAAATTTGGAACCCTCCACGATAAAATCTGAAACACGAGTTGTGACATACACCGCCAAAACAGCATACAATGCACGGTTGATCCCAAATATATATGCACCTGATACAATGATGACGGCATCAATGACCAGCATAATCTGTACCACTGCCCAATGTCGATATCTGTCATGAATCAGCGTTGACAGCAGGTCTACACCGCCGGTAGTTGCCCCTGCCCTAAGCACCATTCCGATTCCCGCTCCGCTGAGCAGCCCACCGAAAACAGCTGTCAGCAATATATCACCCTCGATAAAGTGAAAAGCAGGCAATGCATACAGCCATACCGATAAAAACAAAGTCCCGAACAGACTCTTCCATAAGAATCTGCTTCCCTTCAGCATAATCGCAATCGTAAACAACGGAATATTCAGCAGCAGGTTTGTAAACCACAAAGGAATGCCCTTTCCTGCATAGGTCTCGGACATTCCTTTGATGATAATCGATATACCGGTAAATCCGCCCGTGACCAGTCCCATTGCATCATATACACTCTTGATGGCGACAGCCATCAGAGCTGTTCCCAATAGGATAACCACATATTCCCGTATTGCGGATTTATGTTTGAAAAAAAGCATTTATGAATCTCCCTTACCCTGATCGTTTTCATATTTAGAAACCATTCTCCTAAATATGGTCTTTTCAATCAGTTTGCTCAATTTTTCAAACTTTAATCCTTTGGTGCCTTCTTTGACCTTAAATGAATCTTTCAAAGCCACCCATATCTTTGCATTGATCTTATTCTTATTTTCAAAAACAAACTGTTCCTGCTTTGGTGAGGAAAGCCTTGATAGCACAATGTCCGGAACCGTACCATTGATATCATTGATGACCGAATCCACATCTCCGCTCAGATGCTCAAACGCATATTGCCCGACCACCTGTATTCCGGGTGCATACTGCTCAATATACTCGATGGAGGACTGTAGAACATTTTCCGTCTCCGCCAATATGAACATCGTTCTTTTTTCACTTGAAAGTCTCTTGATAAATTCTTTGTAAAAGACGCTGCCTTCTACTTCCTTTAGCCTGCCGCGGTTCGTGATTCCGGCGGCATGCAGAATCTCGACGCTGACAGGAATCGTCAAATCCATTGATTCCAGCCATACCTTCAGCCGGTCGTCTTCGCCTGCATTCAGCAGAATATCTGTTGATAAGAAGCAAATCGTATCCAGCTTTGCATCATTCAAATACTGGCCTGCAAGCCTCATTGCTTCCTTAACGGAATAATCCCTGAGTCCAATCCCCAACAATTGCATCTTTCTCATATATTCACCTTCTTCTCATTGCCCCATACCCACAACAGTATAGCAAAAATAGCCTTTCTTTTCAACAGTAACTATGCTACTATATTTAGACAAGGAGCGGATATTGGTATGAATAAACAAAAAAGAGCCTCTCTGGCTGCTTATATTCTCGTTTTCATTGGTACAATTGTATATGTCTCATTAATATTTAATGATAATGTATGGCTTGACGAAGCCTTCACCGCAAGCCTGATTCGGACTGACATGGCCGGTGTGCTGGCACGTTCGGCTGAGGATACGCTTCCTCCCTTTTATAACATACTGCTCAAGCTTATGACAGATGTATGGGGATATCATGTGCAGGTCATGAAGATCACTTCAATCCTTCCCATGGTTCTTACCATGCTGCTTGGAGCCTCCACTGTCCGAAAAAGATTCGGAAACACTGCCTCTTATTTCTTTATCATCTGTATGTTCACAATGCCTTACCTTCTTTTTTACGGCGTGGAAATCCGGATGTACAGCTGGGGCTTCTTCTTTGCTACCGGCAGTGCAATTTATGCGTATGAGGTCATCAGGAGCAGCAGCTTCAAAAACTGGTTTCTATTTACGCTGCTCAGTGTCGGTGCCGGCTATACACACCATTTTGCATTTGTCACAGTCGGCTTTGTGTATCTGTTCCTGCTGTTTTATGATATCCTATTGGATCGAAAGAACCTGCGAAGATGGTTTCTGTGCCTTGGCGCCACGATCGTATTATATATTCCCTGCCTGATTACCACCATCCGACAGTTCCAAAGCGTCAGCGGATATTTTTCCATGCCTGAAATCACTTTATCTGTTTTCATCAAATATATGCGCTATCCATATACGGTTGGCAACTCCTTTGTATCCATCGCCCTGGCAGCATTGATGATATTTCTGTTGATTCGTTTTGTGTACCGCAAGGATCGTACTCTGGATGATTGGTTTGCAATCTGCTGTTTCGCAACCTACTACGGAGTCTTGATTTTCGGAACTGTCATTTCAAAGCTCATGACCGCCAATATTTTTGTTGATCGGTACCTGTTTTTTGCTTTCGGTGCCATCTGGCTGTTTTTTGCTGTTTCAGCTTCTTCGCTGCATCATAATTACCGGGTTGCCATAACTGCCTTTTTGATTCTTGCAGGCATCATTGGCTATATCAAGGAATATCAGATTGAATATGCTGACGGTCTGAATACCATGCGGATCGTATGTGATGCTAATTTCGAGGAAGGGGACGGAACCGTTTCTTTCGAGGAAGCTGATGCGATCGCAGAGTGTCTTAACTTCTATTATCCTGAATTGACGCATTATACAATAGATGAAATCGAGCAGATTCAGGGAAATATCTGGTGTATCGTAACAGAAGACTATACCCAGTATTTCAGAGACTTTATGGACAAGTATCCATACAATGCGGAATTCTTGGGCGATTTCAGATTTGACCGTTATCAGTTCAAGCTCTATCAGTTAATACCCGAAGCAGAAAAATAATCAAATTTTGTTATTGATTAAATAGATGATGCCGATATAATAAAGGTATAGGGAAAATGCAGCCGTCATCTGGCGGCGGCCGAAAGGAGGTTGGTGCTATGGACATACCAGCATTATCAATGTATATGGCACAGTCACAGACCTTAAGCAGCGTCGGCATGGCAGTCCT
>CAZABT010000008.1:0-42009 GCA_964483395.1 uncultured Lachnospiraceae bacterium | reverse complement strand
GGATAATGAAGCTGCTTTTGTTTGGTTCATAGATACTCTCTTTCTGCGCATTTGCAGGAAAACTTCCATGCAGCATGCGTCGTGTGTAAGACACTCAGAATCTGCATAATATACAAAACAAATCAAATGCACAAAATATGTAAATACAGAGGAGACAAAACATATCAAGTGGAGGAAGTCAGTATAAACAACAGATTCTAAGTCCCTAATCAATAGTAGCAGTCTGCGTGGAAATATGGCGAAATGCCAAGAATTAGCAGAACGTGAATTGAGTATAGCATGATCTATGACAATTTACAAGAAAAAATTGCTGTAAAAAAATCCTCCTGTACGATTGTACGGGAGGATTTAATGAAATAACGTTTCTTTAATTTACTGCATACGCAAATGCGGGCAGCTTTGCTTTTTGAATATTGAGCAGATTGAGGATGGCGGCAGCTACCTGATGGCAGATACGGACGATGTATGCACAATCCTCCTCTACGTTACGTTTCATGCTGAGATATTCCTGATGAGCCTTCTCAATGAAACGAAACAGCGCTTCACATGTCTTGCACTCAATCGGTTCATTTGCGACCTTTAAAGCTTCACCACTTTTAATATAGGAACGAAGAGAAAACTTTAATTCTTTTTCATAAACACAATGATCTTTGAGATTTCCCTGATAAGTCGTGTTGTGCGGAAAAGTGAAATAATCTGCCACATAGTGAAGTACCTGACCGAGATCAATGACATATCTGCGTTCACTTTGGCTGTTTGGATCATAATCAGTTGTCATTTCTCTGATCTTATCCTCAACCATGGATATCGTGCCTGTAAACTCATGCTTTGTAGTTAAAAACGATGGCTTGCAGTCCGGCAGGATGCTGCCGATGTAAAAAGCCTTGCGGTGTCTGGACAATTCATTTGAATCCAGCGAATCAGCGATATACATAGCCAAAGAAATATGAGATTTTTTTCTCAAAATAGTCTCCTCGATTCTTCACGTCTAAAATCATTCCAAAAAACACTATAATATGAAAATTACAAAATGTCCAGTGAATAATCTGTGACCAAAGTGTGAACCAAAACGCAAAACTAATAGTTCAAAGGTACTGAGAAAATGATATACAAAAAACACAAAGTATATGAAAGTTACTATGTTGTATTGCTTATTTCGGGGTTGTGCGAATTGATAATATGATGTATGATGATTTGGTAGACATAAGTCTGTGTGACAATTGATTGAGGCGTTGTCAATGGAAATAAAATAACAAAAGACAATCACAAAAACAAAAGATACCAGGGGGAAAATCCATATGGATTCAAAGAGCGGGAAATTTGCAGCATTGTTTCAAAAAATTGCAGGTGTACTTGCGGGAAGTCTGCCGGCTCGCGTTGCGGTCATCAGTATAGCAACACTTTCTGTTGCAGGTGGAGCAACACTCGGATATGTGAAGTATCAAGAGCAAAAGAAAGCCAATCAACTAGCACAGGACATTGTACTTAGTATGGACGGAAATGCTGAGGGGGAAAAAGCAAACACTGATGTTCCACAAGAGGAGCAGAAGCCGACACTGAAAGAGAACAATCATTCAGCCGGAACGGATGCTTCCTCAGAGAAAGATGAAAATCAGCAGGGAAATGGTTCTGAAAATGGTTTGAAGAAAACGCAGACAACCCCGAAGAAAACAACACCAGCCATTACTCCGGCCCTCTTATTAACACCGACAATCACGCCGACTGTGATACCGGTTGCGGCTCCGGCAGCAAGCAACAGCAGCAGTTCGTCAGAGCCTCAGGTGGAGAGCCGAAGTGAAGAGAAGGCTCCTCAGGGGTATACCTTTCCTGTTTTTGAAAAAATCACACCCTTGGATTTCAACCAGTTTAAATGCGAAGGTGTTGAGAAGCAGGAGCAGAGAAAGGATACTGTGCTGATTTATTTGTGCGGCACAGATTTGGAAACGGATAGTAGCAATGCATCTACAGATATCATGAAGATGCTGCGCTCAGAATTTGATACAAGCAAAACAAATGTACTTGTTTTGGCAGGTGGGACAACAAAATGGGCAGCACCTATATGGGAACGACTTGTGATGGAAATGGGGGTAATTGTGTTCTTTATGAGTTACATTCAAAATCCATTCAGGAAGCAGACAAGACAAAATATGATGAAAATATCACCGCAGATACACTTCGTAAAATAGCAGTATGCGGCAAGCAGAATATGGGTGATCCGAAGCTGTTGGCCGGAGTCATGGATTTTGCTTATTCCTATTATCCGTCAGAGAGACATTCCGTAGTTCTTTGGAATCATGGTGGTGGTATAAATGGCGGTGTATGTTCGGATCAGACACAAAACGGTGATAATTTGACAATTGCTGAGCTTGGTTCGGCATTTCGCAGTTGTATGCTGAATACAAACGGAAAACAATGGGATATGATTGGCATGGATGCATGCCTGATGGCAGGCTTTGAGGTGTCTACGGTATTGGCAGCATATGGTCAATATATGATTGCCTCAGAGGAACTAGAAAATGGTGGATGGGAATATCAGTTTCTTGCAACTATGAAAAACTGTACTATGGAACAGATTGGCCGAAAGATTGTAGCAGACTATGTTCAAAAGCATGTCAGTAACATGCAGGGCAGAGTACAGACACTTGCCTTGATTGACCTAAAGCAGATGCAGCTTTTGTGTGATGAGTTTGAAGTGGTGGCAAAGGAATTGTTGGCATATCAAGCAGCTAATCCACTGGAATGCTATCAGAAGGTGGATAAAGCAAGACAGAAGGTTGAGGAATTTGCATACTCTGAAAACTCTGAAAACAATGCAGCACTGGTGGACTTGTATGATTTCATTGTACAATTGAAAAATCAGGGTATTCCGATGGCACACGCGGATAGCCTATTGCAGAGGTTGAATGCGACGGTTTTAGCGGCTGGGAATACCAAAGCCGGCGTGAGAGAAGTTCAAGGACTGACGATTTATTTTTCCTATGATGACATTTCAACCAATTTGCAGACCTATCAAAAACTTGCCATATTTCCCAATTATATAAAGTTTTTGCAGAACTTTGCAGCGGCGAGAACTTTGTATACTACCGATCTTTCAACCATGATTGAGGGAGTTACCTATAATCCGACTAATTACGAATTACAGGTCAAGGTGAGACCAGATGCCGCAGATGACTATTTCAAAAACCTGTATTCGACTGAATTAATAGAGATTGGTTATGCGCCTGATGAAAATAATCAGGATATGAAACAGATTTGCAATACACATTTCTTTGACTCTCCGAATGTTGAGAAAAAGAGCGGAACTTATTATTATGATATGTACAAGGCAATGTTTCAGGATGAATATTTATTGAATGGCTACGTTGTAGAGACACAAAGGGATGGAGAGTTTATTTCTGTGGAGGTTTGGGGGCAGAAATTTGGAGAAACTGATTCTGTAAGAATGAATTTTCTCTTTGTCAAAGATCTTACAGCGGATTATCTGTTTAACCTAAAACAGATCAAAGAGTTTTCAGACTCAAATGGTGATGCATTTGAACTTCATTGTGATACAGACCCAGATTGGAAGGAATATATTCATAAGATTCGCTCTTTCTATTTATGGCTTAGCCATACTGCGGAGGGGAACAAGACAGACGGGAGGTGTTCGCAGTATATCTATATGCAGGATAATCTGCAGCTTGGAAAATGGTCTTTATATTCTTTACAGAACATAAGAAAACTTTATCTCAAACTATCTGATAAAACAGTGAAGACAGAGAATAATTCTACAAAGCATAACAGTTATTATTATGAGATTGCAGATTCTGTTTTTCCGTCTGGAGCAGATTACAGCAGTGATTCGACAAAGGAAACATTTTCATGGTGCCGCTATCAAGATGAAGAGTCGATTGATTTGAGCAGCTTGGTACATGACTATACCTTTGATACAGATGTGAAGAAAGTGATTTTCCAGTTTGCGGATACGACGGCAACGGACAATATCAAGTTTAGAAAATTTATTTCTCAGTCACAGAAGGCAGATATAGAATTGTGCAGATATGGACTGGCTTTGAAAGATTCAAACACGGTTTCTGCTAATTCCATATCGGATAATGCACTCCCTGTTAACAATATAGTCGGCGAGCCTCATTCCGTAGCGGCAGATCAGATGGTAATCAATTGGGCTGAATGCAAGGCAGAACTGACCATACCTGATACACCATTTGAAGAAACTTATGTGATGATACACGGACAAAGTGTTAAAGTGACGATGGCTCAAGATGGTGATAGTTATGCGTTTTTTGCAAGAGCCTTCCGCATAAAGGATGAAGAAACTGTGAGAGAGAACATTGAGTTAACATTTAAGAAAGAAGGAGAGAATTATATTTGTAGTACTGTCTATTGCCCAGAGCGCACAGAGGGACAACAGTTGATATACAAAACTGACACTCCTGAGTGGGCAGAGTTTTGGACAGGGGTAGGCATTGCACCGGGGCTTACATGGACAAGATATGACGAGACGGAAAGGAAGCAGAAAAGGGAAAGCGGAGATAGTATCCCTTTCACTTTTGATCAAGATGCGGCGTGGAATCCCTCATTGGATACGATAGAGACATATCCGTTTACTAAGAGTTCCTGCTATATCACGCTATACAATCAAAAAAGTGAATCCAGCAATTGGTTTGTATCTGTCCCTGAAGATAGGCGGGATAATTATTCATCCGAGCATGAAAACATGAAAGACCATATGTGGCCTGCAACCACCCCATAACCGTCCAAAGGAACAAAGCACTATCTCAACAGCAAAAGCACCATCCCAACAATACAAAGAAAATGAGGTTACTCCATGGAAAGCAGTGAAAAGAGACTGGCGGTACTGATTGATTCAGAGAATGTTTCATCGAAGTATATCAAGTATATTTTGGATGAAATCTCGAATTATGGTATTGCGACCTACAAAAGAATTTATGGAGATTGGACGAATAAGAAGGCTCCGCGCTGGGAGAAGGTGGCACTGGAAAACTCATTGACACCGATTCAGCAGTATGTCTATACGAAGGGTAAAAATGCAACGGATTCTGCAATGATCATTGATGCAATGGATATCCTGTATTCCGGAAATGTAGATGGATTTTGTCTGGTGTCCAGTGACAGTGATTTTACGAGATTGGCATCCAGACTCAGAGAATCCGGTATGCTGGTCATAGGCATGGGTGAGCAGAAAACCAATGAGGCATTTATTGCATCCTGTACGCTGTTTAAATATCTGGAAATTCTGGCGGCTGAGGATACAGATGAAGATGCGGACAGTGACGAGCCGGCAAAGGCCGGTGTGTCTCATGAAAAGACAATGGTGAAAGCGTCAAAGGTGAATTTTGCTTCTAAGGACGTAATCGAGGAGACAATCCTCAAGATCATAGCGGATAATGATTCCAAGGATAGGGTAACAACGGCAGGTGAGGTCGGCAGTAAGCTGAACAGTCGTTATCCGGATTTTGATGTTAGAAATTACGGCTATTCACAGCTTTCGACATTTTTGCGAAGCTGCAAGAGCATAGAGGTAAAGCAGCAGGGTAAGTCATTGAATGTACGTCCTGTGACGAGCCAGATTACGATGAGCGAGATTGAGGCGATGGTACGCGAACTCGTGCAGGCAAGCAAAGAGGGCAGGGTCAATATGAGTGAGATGAAGCGCCAGCTTGAGAAGAAGTACAAGGGCTTTAATATCCGTGATTATAAGTACAGTAAGTTTTCACAGTTTATAGAGGACATGAGCTCTGTGACCGTGAAAGAAAATCATGTTGTTTCGACGGAGCAGCTTGTTTAACAAAAAAACAACAGGAAATGTATGTATGAAGCAAACAGCATATGAAAGGGGCAATGAATCATGAAGGTCGGAATACTGGGAGCAGGCGGAATCGCTGCAACTATGGCAGCAACACTCAAGGGAATGAAGGCAGCGGGAGATGATGTTGAGTTATATGCAATCGGTGCGAGAAATGGTGAGCGTGCGGCAAGAATGGCGACCGAGTATGGTTTCACAAAATCCTTTGGCTCCTATGAAGAACTGGTATCAGATTCAGAGCTGGAACTGGTCTATATTGCAACACCGCATTCACATCACTGTGAGCATGTCAAGCTGTGTCTTGCGCATGGAAAGAATGTGCTGTGTGAGAAAGCATTCGCTGCCAATACTGCACAGGCAGAGGAAATGCTGCAGATGGCAGAGGATAAGAAGCTGCTGCTGACAGAGGCAATCTGGACACGCTATCTGCCGATGCGCAGCACGATAGATGAGATTGTTGCAAGCGGAGTGATTGGAAAGGTGACTTCATTGTCAGCCAATCTGGGCTATGTCATTCATCAGGTGGAACGTATCATGCAGCCGGAACTGGCGGGCGGAGCACTGCTTGATTTGACAGTTTATCCGATTAATTTTGCTTTGATGGTATTTGGAGATCGGATTATTAAAACAGATGCGATGTGTGTGAAGACACCGACCGGAGTAGATGGGCAGGATACAGTTGTATTTACCTATGACGATGGGAAGATGGCCAATCTGTATACGACGATTTATGCACAGACCGATCGCCGCGGCATCATCAATGGAGACAAGGGCTTTATACAGATAGAAAATATCAATAATTATGAAGAAATCAACGTCTATGATCTGGATCGAAAGATCATAGCGACTTATCAGGCTCCGGAACAGATTACGGGCTATGAATATGAGGTTCGTGCTGCAATCAAGGCAGTCAAAGAAGGAAAACTCGAATGTGCTGAGATGCCGCACAGTGAGACGATTAAGGTTATGAGGATTATGGATGGAATCAGGGCAGGGTATGAGATTGTCTATCCGTTTGAGTAGGAGGAAGATCAGAAATGATGCAGATCATAGCAGATCAGATTGGGTATAAGCCGGAAGACCTGAAGTGGGCAGTATTTCGCGGGCAGGTACCAAAGACCTATGAGGTCAGGGACAGTAAGAGCAATCGGATAGTGTACACAGGGCAGCTTTCCGAGCCGATACACAATGAAAGTGCTGATGAGATCGATTATATTGCTGATTTTACGGAGGTGAAGACTCCCGGAAACTATTATATTACGGCTGCCGGCTGTAAGCCCTCTGTGCCGTTTGCAATTTGCGAGAATATATATGACACGGTGGTACATGATTTGCTGCGTTTTTTCTATTTACAGAGATGCGGTGTTGAGCTGCCGGAAAAGTATGCAGGTGAGTTCGCACATGGCAGCTGTCATGATACTCCGGCACGCGTTCATGGGACGCAGCAGACAATGGATGTGCGGGGCGGCTGGCATGATGCGGGTGATTACGGAAGATATATTGTGGCAGCGGCGGTGGCGGTAGCAGATTTGCTGTTGGCATATGAGAATCATCCGGCTCTTTTTGAACAGATACTGCATATTCCTGAGAGCTCGCTTGCCATTCCAGATCTACTTAGTGAAGTGCGTTTTGAACTGGAGTGGATGCTCAAGATGCAGAATCCTGAAACAGGTGAGGTGTATCACAAGGTAACCTGTGCGGGATTTCCGGAGCTGCCGGTGATGCCGGAGGAGGAGACAGAGGAGCTGATCATCTGTCCGCCTTCTATTACTGCAACTGCAGATTTTGCGGCGGCTATGGCAATGGCAACGAGATTTTATATGAATTATGATGAAAATTTTGCCAAGCGTTGTCTGCGCGCAGCGATAAAAGCTTATGATGCCATGCAGGGGATGTTCCTGCCGGGTGGTTTTAAGAATCCGAAGGACATTGTGACAGGAGAGTATGGAAACATTTCGGATGCAGATGAACGCTATTGGGCAGCCACAGAGCTGTACAAAACTACCGGAGAGGACAGATACCATAAGGACATCAGGCATCAGCTGGAAAAGGGCTTTATGCATGGCTATGGCTGGACAGAGGTGGGCTCTTTTGGCAATGCTGCCTATTTGTCAACACGTCAGTTCCCGACGGATGCAGTGCTGAAAGAGAAGCTGGAACGATCAATGACAGACTACGCGAATATGATACTTGGCCGTGCGCAAAAGGATGCCTATGGCTTTTCTTTGCCGGAATATGAATGGGGTTCTAATATGTACGTTGCCAACAATGCATATCATTTGAATGATGCCTTTCGAATCACAGGAAAAGCAGAATATCTGGAGGCAGCAAAGGAACAGCTTCATTATCTGTTTGGGCGGAACGCTAATGCGGTCTGCTTTGTGACGGGCTTTGGTACGGTTTCCCCCAAAAATCCGCACCATAGACCATCAGTGGCCAAGCGCCAGGCTATGCAGGGCATGCTGGTCGGCGGACCGGACGAGGGCTTTCATGATGCCTGTACGCAGGAGAAGCTGAAGGATGTGCCGCCTGCAAAGGTCTATATTGATGATTTGGACAGCTATTCAACAAATGAAGTAACAATCTATTGGAATTCGGCACTGCTGCTGGCTCTTTCGGTGGTATAGAAAAGAAGTACATCATAAAAGCACAAAAAAGAACATAAAAAGGAACATAAAAAGGAACATAAAAAGAACCCACATGACGGTGCGGGTTCTTTTATATATTACGAAGCAATTATGCTATTTTGTTAACTGCTTTTGTCATACGAGAAACTTTTCTTGAGGATGTGCTTTTATGATATACACCCTTGGAAGTCGCTTTGGAGATTACTGAAATTGCTTCCAATAATGCAGCGTTTGCAGCCTCTTTATCGTTTGCTTCGATCGCAGTATAAACTTTCTTTACATAAGTTTTAACTTTGGACTTTTCTGCTTTATTTCTTGCAGCCTTTGTCTCATTTACCAGAATTCTTTTCTTTGCTGATTTGATATTAGCCAAGACCCACACCTCCTATTACGCAAAAATAACTGTTACCGTATGTCCCTAATCAGAACAACGTAGAATTCCGGACACGGACGTATCTACGCGGACACTAGTATAGTTTAGTAGAGATTTTGGATTCTGTCAAGTATAAATCGTGAAGAATTTGCAGAAAATAGAGCAAAAGGAAAGGAAGAGTGCTATGACGGATTTTCATGTAAGAACTGATTTGGCATTAGAGGCCAAGGAAAGCGTAGAAGAAAAAAATGAAGACATCAGAGGCGTGCGGGTGGAGGAGTCCTTTGAGGAGGAAAGCGGCATCAGGATTACCAAGGTAATCATTGAAAGCAAAAACGGCGCAAAGGAGTTGGGCAAGCCAATGGGAACGTATATTACGCTGGAGGCACCGGATATGGCAGAGCCGGATGAGGAATATCACAGTGAAATATCCGAGGAACTGGCAAAGCATGTACAGGCACTGCTTCCTGATACAGAGGGAGAAAAGGCGGTGTTGATTGTAGGACTTGGGAACCGTGAGGTAACACCGGATGCTCTGGGCCCCAATGTTGTGAATAATATGCTGATCACGCGGCATATCATAAAGGAGTATGGAAAGGCCGCCTATGGGAGAGAGCAGGTTAATCTGATCAGTGCCATTGTGCCGGGGGTGATGGCACAGACCGGGATGGAGGCGCTGGAAATCGTAAAGGGCATTATTGATGAGACCAACCCTGATGTCGTGATTGCAATTGATGCACTGGCAGCGCGCAGTACCAAACGGCTCAACCGGACGATACAGGTAACAGATACGGGCATTCATCCCGGCTCCGGAGTGGGCAATCATCGCAATGCCATTACGCAGGAGAGTCTCGGAGTTCCGGTCATTGCCATCGGAGTACCTACGGTGGTGGATGCAGCAACAATCATCAGTGATGCTACGGAACAGTCCTTTCAGGGAAATCGAGAGCTGGTCAATTTCTATATGACACCTAAAAATATTGACGAGACAGTGAAGCGTCTGGGTTATACAATTTCCGAAGCACTGAATATTGCACTTGCATGATGCATATAATATTTTATGGGACAAAATAGGCGCGAAAAGAAAATCGGTATTATTTTGCTCAGCATCCTGATTCTTTCAGGGTGCTTTTATGCGGTGAGGGATATTGCGGAACTTCGTCTGTCAGATGTAGTACAGCGCGAAATCAGGCCGACTGTCTATATAGAAGAGATGCTGCAGAAGAAAATCATGAATACCCATTTGCCTTCATTTATGTATCTGTTGGAGCGGGATATCAATGCTATTCCGGCAGAGCCGGGAAGTACAGCGGCAGCGGAGTCACTTTTGAATGCGATTCTGCATTCGGTTCCAGTGATTGCATATGCAGAGGATACCAGAGAGTATGAGACGCAGATAGAAGATGCGCATGCATATGAGGCCATTTTGCAAAATGAAGGAGCGGACGAGGACGCAGAGCGAACAGAGGAAACGCCGATCATGATTACCCCGGAACAGGAGGTCGTAGATCGTATGCTTGAGGAAAATGAGGAGGATGAGACGGAGAAAAATCGTGAACCTGTGGTGGAATTTACGCAGGAGGAGCTGCAGGATTATACCTATCTGCTGAAGAACTTTTATACGGTGGATAAGACCACCAGTATAGATGAAAATGAACTGTCTGCAGCAAAAATGCTAGAAAAGGATATGTGTCTTGATACGCAGTCTAAGGAGGCGGGGCCCCAAATATTGATTTATCATACGCATTCGCAAGAGGGTTACGCGGACAGCATTCCGGGAGATGAGATGACTACGGTTGTCGGGGTCGGTGCGAGACTGGCAGAGCTTCTGACAGAGGCTGGCTATGAGGTGCTGCATCACAGAGGACGGTATGATGTTGAAAACAGGGATTATGCATACGCAAATGCAGAGCCTGCAATCGAGGCGCTACTGGCTGAGCATCCGGGCATTGAAATCGTCATTGATATCCATCGGGACGGTGTAGCAGAGGATCGACGGCTTGTGACAGAAATAGGCGGTAAGCAGACGGCACAGTTTATGTTTTTCAACGGACTTTCCAGAACGACAAAGCTGGGAGATATCGAATATCTGCCGAATCCATACATAGAAGACAATTTGGCGTTTGCCTTTCAACTGCAATTAAAGAGTGCAGAATATTATCCGACGCTGGCACGCAAAATCTATCTTAAAGGGTATCGATATAATATGCATTACCGACCACGCAGTCTGTTGATTGAGGTAGGGGCGCAGACCAATACGCTGGAGGAAGCACTTAATACAGCGGAACCACTGGCTGATATTCTGGATATGGTCTTGTCTGAAAAATAGATAAATGGTATACTGTGAGCAGACTCGATAGAAAGAAAACTCGGAGGATACACATGGCAGCAGACCAGACTAAAATCAGAAATTTTTGTATTATTGCACATATAGACCACGGTAAATCAACCCTTGCAGACCGTATCATAGAGAAAACAGGACTTTTAACAAGCCGTGAAATGCAGGCACAGGTTCTGGACAATATGGATCTGGAGAGAGAACGGGGAATCACCATTAAGGCACAGACGGTCAGGACGGTTTATCAGGCAGAGGATGGAAATGAATATATTTTCAACCTGATCGATACACCGGGTCACGTCGATTTCAATTATGAAGTCAGCAGAAGTCTCGCGGCATGTGATGGCGCTGTGCTTGTTGTAGATGCAGCACAGGGGATAGAGGCACAGACGCTTGCCAATGTTTATTTGGCACTGGATCATGATCTGGATGTGTTTCCGGTCATAAACAAGATCGATCTGCCGAGTGCGGAACCACAGCGGGTCATTGAAGAAATTGAGGATGTGATAGGCATAGAAGCACAGGACGCACCCTTGATTTCTGCAAAGAACGGTATTGGAATTGAGGCTGTACTGGAGCAGATCGTGAAGAAGATTCCTGCACCAACGGGAGATGTGGATGCGCCCTTAAAGGCATTGATTTTTGACTCTTTGTATGACCCCTATAAGGGAGTTATCATATTCTGTCGTCTGCGGGAGGGAACTCTGCGTAAGGGCATGACCATACGTATGATGGCCACAGGCGCTCAGGCGGATGTTGTGGAGATCGGTTATTTTGGGGCAGGACAGTTCATTCCGTGCGAGGAGCTGTCGGCCGGTATGGTAGGCTATATTACGGCCAGTCTGAAAAATGTACATGAGACAACGGTCGGAGATACCGTAACGGATGCCATGCGTCCATGTGCAGAGGCACTGCCCGGATATAAGAAGGTACTTTCTATGGTATACTGCGGACTTTATCCGGCGGATGGAGCCAAATATCCGGATTTGCGTGATGCGCTGGAGAAGCTTCAGCTAAATGATGCATCACTGAATTATGAGCCGGAGACATCCATTGCACTTGGCTTTGGTTTTCGTTGTGGGTTCCTTGGTCTGCTGCATCTTGAAATTATTCAGGAACGGCTGGAACGGGAATATAATCTGGATCTTGTTACGACGGCTCCCGGTGTTATTTATAAGGTTTATAAGACGAATGGGGATGTGATTGAACTGACCAATCCATCCAATCTGCCTGATCCGTCGGAAATCGAATATATGGAGGAGCCGATTGTCAGCGGTGAGATCATGGTTACAACGGAATTTATAGGCTCTATTATGGAATTGTGTCAGGAACGCCGCGGCAGATATCTGGGTATGGAATATATGGAGGAGACAAGAGCCCTGCTCAAGTATGAACTTCCGCTCAATGAGATCATTTATGATTTCTTTGATGCCTTGAAGTCCCGTTCCCGTGGGTATGCTTCCTTTGACTATGATATGAAGGGCTATGAAAAGTCTGACCTTGTGAAGCTGGATATCCTCATCAATCATGAGGAGGTGGATGCATTGTCCTTTATCGTCCATGCAGAGACAGCTTATGAGCGTGGAAGAAGGATGTGCGAGAAGCTGAAGGAGGAGATTCCGAGGCATCTGTTTGAAATCCCGATTCAGGCTGCGGTAGGTTCTAAGATCATTGCACGTGAAACAGTCAAAGCAATGCGCAAGGATGTATTGGCCAAGTGCTACGGCGGTGACATTACCCGTAAGCGTAAGCTGTTGGACAAGCAGAAGGAAGGAAAGAAACGCATGCGCCAGATCGGCAACGTAGAGATTCCACAGAAGGCATTTATGAGTGTCTTGAAATTAGATGAGTCATAAGCCGCCAGTCCGGCCGCTTGAAATTTATGTGCATATTCCCTTTTGCGCCCGGAAGTGTTTGTACTGTGACTTTCTGTCTTTTCCTGTCGGACAGCCTGCAGAGGACTTTGCGGAGGGGTGTGCAGAGGTGACAGGTGCAGCACCGGCAGAAAGCATAGAGTCAGATATGCAGTCACAGTGTCATGCATATATGCAGGCGCTATATCAAGAAATTCGTTATGCAGCAGGGTTGGTTGACATAACTCAAAAGAAAAAAACATCTTTGCCTAAGAATTCATACAGCAGCCAGTCGCCTGATGAGGAGGCGGCTTATGAAGTGCAGTCTGTCTACATAGGCGGTGGAACACCAAGTTTGATCAACGAAGGTTACATAACAAAAATATTATGTGAACTTCGTTCTTTTTATACCATTTCTTCGGATGCTGAAATTACGATAGAAGCCAATCCGGGAACGCTGACGGCGGTAAAGCTGCAAGCCTATCGCCAGGCGGGAATCAATCGTCTGAGCATGGGATTACAGTCTGCGAATGATGAGGAATTGAGACGATTGGGTCGCATCCATACCTACGAGGACTTTTTGGAAAGCTATCGATTGGCACGAGAAGCCGGTTTTACAAATATCAGTGTAGATCTGATGACTGCTTTGCCGGGGCAGAGCATGGGAGAACTATGCAGAACCCTCGAACAAGTAACGGCATTGCAGCCAGAGCATATTTCGGCATACAGCTTGATCATAGAACCCGGAACTCCCTATGAGAAGCGATACTCTCAGGCTGACCTTCCGCCAGAGGAGGAGGATCGTGCCATGTATGAAATGACCAGACAGTGTTTGGAGGAAGCAGGCTATCACCGCTATGAAATTTCAAATTATGCACGAGCAGGATATGAGAGTCGTCATAATATGGGGTATTGGAAGCGGACACCTTATCTTGGTCTGGGCTTGGGTGCTTCGTCCCTGCTTCGGGAGTGCAGGTGGAAAAACGAAGCAGATCTTACCGCATATATCAGAGAATTGTCGGAGGGAAAACTGCCGTGTCATTACGAAGAACAAAGCCTGACGGAGCGTATGCAGATGGAAGAATATTTGTTTTTAGGACTTCGCATGACAGCAGGAATACAGGCAGCAGAATTTGAAAGGCTGTTTCATAGAAGGCTGGAGGATGTATACGGAACGCAGATTAACACACTGGTGCAGGAGCAGCTTTTGGAACGATTCGATGATGATGGAGTGAATGGAATCCGCCTGACCTTACGAGGCCTGGATTTGAGCAACTATGTCTTTGTACAATTTCTCTAAATTTCAACAAAACTCTTGTTATTTTATAGGAAAATTTGTATAATGAAATAAAGTATATTTTGTACGGACTCGAGAGGAGCAGGACGAAATTATGCATAAAATCAGCGAAGATCTGTTTCAAAGTGCGATTGACTTAAATGAGACAATCGTCTTTGAATATCATATCCAAGAAGATGTCATCAGCTTTTCCGAAAATGTGAAAAATCATATACCAATTCCACTGCGTGTTCCGGGTTTTTTGGAGAAAATGGATGTAAGAGGGAAGCTTTGTCAGGATGATATACAGAAGGCAATTGCTTTTTTCAGCTTGTGTGAAGACACAAGCAAGGTTCATATGGAATACCTCAGATTTATGGATTTTAATGGTGAATATTTGTGGTATCAGCTAAAGGGACGTGTCATGAGCAGTGCTGACGGCGTACCTGAACTGCTTTATGGTACTCTGACTTACGTAGATGATGATACAAAACAGCAGGCAGATGATAAAAAGCTGTCTCGAGATCCGCTGACACATTTGCTGAATACAGATTCTTTCATCAGTGAGGTACAGGGATACATAGCCGGTATGCCGGAGGGGGTCGTACCAAATCTGCTGGTTGTGGATGTAGATGATTTTAATACATTGGTGCAGCTGCACGGTGAGATGGTTGGCGAGGGAATCTTAGATGAGGTTGCCAAGATTTTGAAGCGTGCCTTTCGTGCTGCCGATGTGATCGGAAGACTTGAGGGAGACCGTTTTGTCATATTTATGAAGGGTGTCAGAACACCGCATATATTGTTGGAGCGTGCCGCTTATATCTGTCAGACGGTCAAGGAAGTATGGAATGATTATAAGGATAGCTGTGCGCTTTCTGTCAGTGTGGGAATTGCCTCTATGCATGCAGGGGATGCTGATTTTGCAAAACTGTATGAAAGAGCACTTATGGCATTGCGCGATGCAAAGGACAGCGGAAAAGATACCTATATTCTATATGCCAATGACATGGAACGTATGGATGCAACTGTTAATCCGGTGCTCAGCAGCAAGGAAATGGAGTTGGTTCGTAATATCCTGAATCCGATGTGCGCATGGGCGTATGCAGTGGATGAGAATTATCAGCTGCTTTACCGTAATGATCTGCTTCAGGATCGTATCGGAAATGAGGGCTGTGGTATCTGCTACGTACAGAATAAGGGCTATGATGAGCCTTGTCCCGATTGTCCGTTAAAGAAGATGCAGCCAAAGGAGACTTCCATTGACAGTGAGGTGTATTCTCCATCGCTGAGAACGATGCTGCCGATGCGCACGACCAAGATTGTTATGCGAAACGGTAAGCCGGTTTATCTGCTAGCTTCTGTCAAGGAGGACATAGATACACAGATCGCAACACTGAATGAAAGTACGGAGCGTTTTCAGGAGGCCATTTACGCCATACAGGATATTATCTGGGATGTGAATATTTCCAAGAATACCTGTGTCAGAATCAAAGAAGACAATGTGATGTCTGTTGTAGAATCCCGTATTGAGAATTATGAAAAAATACGTGAGTTTTATAAAGAACGTGTCGTGTATCCGGAGGATTTGGAGGAATTTAATCAGGCAACCGATCCGGGATATCTGAAGGAAGCAATCAAGCAGGGGAAAGAGATTGTCTGTAAGGAGGTAAGGCTGCATACCAGTGAAGACGAATATGCATGGTATGCATTTTACACCGCACTTGGTACAGAGGATAAGAATCAGGATACCCGGGTGTTTATCATTGCATTGGATGTAGATGATTCCAAACGGCGCTATTTGGAAATGATTGAAACCAACATCAAGTATGAACTGATGACGCATCAGAGCTCCTTTCAGAAAGAAATGGCACTGAATAATGAACGTTATGAAAATGTCAATGAGATGACGGGCGTGCTTGTGTTTGAGTATAATGTGCAGGACAAGCGTTATTATATGTGCTCCATGTTTGATGAGGTATTTCGTGTGGATAAGAAAATGCTGTCAGATGAATGGTCATTGATTGACAGTCTTCGCTGCCATCCGGATGAGGAAGAAGCCTTTGAAAATTTCAAGGAGCGCTGCAAGAAGGAGCATCAGACGCAGAAGATTACGGTACGACTTTATAATAAATATGGGACTGCTATCTGGTTTACGGTAATTCTGCAGGTGCTGCGGGGACTGAATAATGAACCAATACGATATTTGGGAACCTTGCAGAATGTCAATGCGGAAATGGAAGTCAAGGTTGAGATGGAATACCGTGCGGATTATGATTCCTTGACGGGCTTATATAACAGTGAGGCATTTTATCGGAAAGTCTCTGAATTGATTCATCTGAAGGCGGACAGCAGCTTTGTCATGCTGTCAGTTGATATTGACAGATTTCGAATCATTAATGACAGGTTTGGGATTGATGCGGGCAATAAGAGCCTGCAATGTCTTGGACGGGCTGTCAAGGAAGTGGCACCGAAGGGCAGTATTGCAAAGCGTTATCAGGCAGATACCTTCAGTGTACTGCTGCAGTATGAGGGTGATCAAAGCATTCTTGATTATATGTCGAGACTGTCTGAAAAAGCAGCGGAATACTTTGAGAAGCAGTGGAACGTTGCTCTTGCATTTGGAATCTATAAAGTGGTCGATAATAATCTGCCGGTGAGACTGATGTGTGACAGGGCAAGGCTTGTTAAAAAACAGATCAAGGGCAATTCTCTGGCAAATTATGCAGTCTATGATGATAAGATTCGTCTGCAGCAGCGAGAGCAGGCAGAAATCGAAAGCGAAATGAATGCAGCGCTTGCCAACGGGGAGTTTGAAATGTTCCTGCAGCCGCAGGTAGACGTGATGACCGGAAAGATTACGGGCGCAGAGGCGCTGGTTCGCTGGAGACATCCAATTCGTGGCATTCGTGTACCGGCATCCTTTTTAGATTTATTTGAAAGCAATGGGTTTATTACGAAGCTGGATGCCTATATGTGGGAGGAGGCATGCAAGTATATTGTTGAGCTGCGGGAGCAGGGAGTCGAGATGCCGGTTTCGGTCAATATATCCAGAGTACATATCAATAATACGGATTTATCTCCGACATTACTGGCTTTGGTACAGAAGTACGGACTGGCACCGGACATGCTGGAACTTGAATTGACCGAGAATTTGTTCATTGACGATGTTACAGAGCTGTTTGAGCAGATGAATCGTCTCAAGGAGGCGGGCTTCAACATACAGATGGATGATTTCGGTTCAGGATATTCTTCACTGAATATGCTGCGTAAGGCACCGGTGGATGTGCTCAAAATAGATCGATTCTTTTTGGATGAGATTATGTCGACGGAGCGCGGACGTATTATCGTGGAGACCTCCGTTAGAATGGCAAAACAGTTGGAACTGAAGGTAGTGGCAGAGGGTGTGGAAACCAAGGAGCAATTGGATTTTCTGCGCAGCATTCACTGTGATATTGCACAGGGCTTCTATTTCTCCAGACCGATTCCGAAGGATGAGTTTATGGCGCTGTTGTTGAGTGGGAAGTCATTTGATTGATTTTAATTTCATGGAAAGGCACTTTGAAGCGTAAGATTTCATACAATGTATTAAACCTGTAGCTTTGAGGTGCTTTTTTTGAAGGCTTTTAAGAAACCGCTGACTGCGGAAGAAGAGCGTTATTATATGGAGCGCTATCGTCTGGGAGATGAGCAGGCGAAGGACATTTTAATAGAACGGAACCTGCGGCTGGTTGCGCACATCGTAAAGAAGTACCAATACGTCGGTGAGGATACGGAGGATCTGATTTCTATCGGAACCATTGGTCTGATCAAGGCAGTGACTACTTTTGACTCGGATAAAGGCAGCAGGCTTGCAACCTATGCGGCACGTTGTATCGACAATGAACTGCTGATGATGTTCCGAACCAGAAAGAAAAGCAGCAGGGATATTTCCATCCATGAACCAATCGGAACAGACAAGGAAGGAAACGAGATTAGTCTGCTTGACATTATTGAGAGTCCGCCAGAAGATATCGTAGAGCGAATGGAACTTGCGAGCGATATCGAAAAGTTGTATGATTATGTGGAAAAGATATTAACGGACAGAGAAAAAGAAATTATAAAGCTTAGATACGGACTTTTCCAGGGGGAGGAAAGCACGCAGAGAGAGATTGGGGCAAGGCTCGGAATTTCTAGAAGCTATGTGTCACGAATCGAAAAGAAGGCTTTATGGAAATTAAGAGAGGCATTTTCAAAATGAAGGATTGGAAGAAAATAGTAATGGGAATTGCCATCGGCGTGTTGACGGTGGCACTTGCATGCGAGACGGCAGCGTTGCTCGGGTATCAGAAGCAGGCAGCGGTCGCTGCTGTACAGGTCAGTATACTGGAGGATGAGGTCAAGGCAAGTCCTTTGACTAATAAGATCAATGATATTCAGAAACTGATTGACCAGTATTATCTCTATGACATGGATGAGACAGCAGTTCGGGAATGGCTGCTGCGGGGTATGCTGTGGGGACTGGACGATGTATATTCTACATATTATACAGCAGAGGAAATGGAGGCCATTAATCAGGATACTTCTGCACAGTATTCAGGTATTGGTGCTGTTCTGACTACAGATGCGGAATATAAGATGTGTACAGTTGTCAAGACCTATGAGGGCAGTCCGAGTGCGGAATCTGGCATGCTTGCGGGAGATTTCATCACAGCGGTGGATGGTGTAGATGTTACATCAGAGGATTTGTCTACGCTTGTGACCAGACTCAAGGGGGAAGAGGGTACTCCGGTTGAGGTCACGGTATACCGCAAGAGCATAGAGGATTATCTGACTTTAAATATGAATCGTCAAAGGATAGAGATTCCTTCGGTAGCAGGAGAGATGCTGTCGGAGGACATCGGATATATCATGATAGAATCGTGGGATATGCTGACGGCATCTCAATTTGTCGAGATCTTTAATGAACTTGGCAAACAGGGCATGCAGGGACTGGTTATCGATGTCAGAAATAATACGGGCGGTTTGGTGCAGTCGGCCTGTGATGTGCTGGATCTGTTCGTGCCGGATGGCGGCAAGCTTGTGTATACAGTAGATAAAAATGGTGAAGAAAAGGATTATATGGCACAGGATAAGCAGGATGTGGATATTCCAATGGTGGTGCTGGTCAATGGGCACTCTGCGTCCTCCTCTGAAATATTTGCAGGAGGCATCAGGGACTATCAGGTTGGTACACTGGTCGGGGAGAAGACCTTTGGAAAAGGCATTGTGCAGAATATCATCAATATCGGTGACGGAGAGGCAATCAAGCTGACGGTGGCAGAGTATTATCTTCCCAGTGGTGTATGCATACATGGCGAGGGAGTTGAGCCGGATGTCAAGGAACCATTGGATGAGGCGCTTGCGACAAAGTCCTCCGTGACACATGACGAGGATAATCAGTTGCAAAAGGCAATTGAAACATTAAAGGGGAAAATGCAGCAGTAGTGTTAGTGTACACAGGAGGGGAAAAAGATGCTGTTTGTCAAACAGGAAGAACTGAAGATTGGGATGAGACTCGCAAAGCCGATTTATAACAAGAAGGGTGTATTGCTGTATGAAAGAAATTCCAAATTAACGGCACAGGGAATAGATTCGGTCAAGAATTTCGGATTGATTGGAATCTACATTCTGGAACCGGCTGAACCACTGCCGCCGATGACACCGGATGACATTAATTTTGAACGCTTTCAGACCATGTGTGTGTTTTCTATTCAGGAGGAACTGCAGGCAATACGTGATAAACAAAAGTACCAGAAGCTTCCGACGATTGCAGATACGATCATCAAGGACTACGGTCATTTGGATCGTAAGATTAATTTCGTGCAGAATCTGAGGAGCAATGAGGATTATGTATTTAAGCATGCTTTGAACGTGGCCATTTTGTGTGCTTTGATGACGCATAAGCTGAATATGTATTATGAGGAAATGAAGGATACCATAGAGGCGGCTGTAATCCATGATGTTGGTAAGCTGAATATAGATGATGCCATTTTGAAAAAAGGGAATCGGCTGGATAGCGGAGAGCGTGCAAAGATACGTCATTGTGAACTGGGTGGACTGGATATCATTGAGCAGGCAACACGCTCAATTTCACCGAACATTAAGCGTATTGCTCAGCAGGCCTATATGCAGCTTGATAACTTTAGAAGCGGCAAACAACTGGACATGGGAAAGACGATGAAGACTTCCAAGGTACTGATGGTGGCAGAGATTTTTGATACTATGACAGCTATGAGCTATGGCTATGAGCCGACCTCAGAGGTAGCTGCCCTGCGCTATCTGATGGAGAATCCGGAGGCGTTTGACGAACAAGTGGTACAGGCGCTGATTGACAGCATCAATTTCTTGAGTGAGGGCTGCTGTGTGGAATTATCTAATGGGGAGAAAGGACTGGTACTGTCTGCAAACGACAGTGATATCTTAAAACCCATGATCCTGCTTTTTAAGGACAACTCTATTATTGATTTGCGGCAGCAGTTGATTTATGCGGATTTGGAGATTAAGGATATTATGAAAACTCTGGACAACAGACATGTGATGAATATGGATGCGGCGAAGCAGTTCGGCATGTCAGGCACCGCAAATGCGGCCGAGCCGGAGGCATAGAAGTATGATCGCGATCAAGGAATTATTAAAGACCGCCGAGGAGCAAGGGGCTTCAGATTTGCATTTGTCTGCGGGTGTGCCGCCGAAGATGCGAATAGACGGAAAATTGAAGAATATGCAGTATGAGCGACTGACTTCGGGAGACACGCTGGAGGTATTGATTGAGGTCATGTCCATAGAGCAGCGGGAACGCTTCGAGAAGCGCGGAGAGATGGAACTTTCCTTTTCGGTTCCAAATCAGGGACGCTATAGGATGAGTGCATACAGGCAACGTGGGACAGTGGCATTGGCAATCCGTATTATGGGCAATGATTTGTCTGTGGCGGAACAGCTTGGCATTCCAAAGGCTTTTTTGAATCTGCATCATCAAAAGAGGGGATTGATTCTTGTATCAGGACCAGCCGGCAGCGGATTGTCTACTACCATAGCAGCTTTGATTGACCGCATCAACAACATGGAGGAATCCTTGATTATTACCTTGGAGGATCCAATTGAATATATGCATCACCATAAGAAGAGTATGGTGAATCAAAGAGAAATAGGACTGGACACAAAGGATTATGCGACGGCACTTCAATCAGTGCTGCGGGAAGATCCTGATGTGATCTATATCGGAACGGTTCCGGATGTGGAAACCATCCGTGTCGCACTTGCCGCCGCGGAGGCAGGCTGTTTGGTGATTACAACCATGCATGCTATAGGGGCATATCAGACACTTTTACAATTGATTCATTCCTTTCCGGTACAGGAGCAGGAGCAGGTTCGTCTGCAGCTGGCCAATATTCTGACGGCTGTTGTTTCCCAGCAGTTGATTCCGGTTTTGGAAGGACAGGGGCGGATTCCGGCATTTGAGGTCATGCTTGCAGATGACCGTATACGGGAAGCAATTCGTGATAATCTTCTGGAGGAACTGTCAAATCTGATTGCAGAAGGACATGATGCGGGCATGTGCTTGATGGATGATTCTCTGATTGCATTGTATCGGGAGGGAAGAATCTCAAACGGATATGCCATCCGTTTTGCTTCTGATAAGGAGCGGGTGCAGGCTGTGCTGGGAGATGAGCATGAGATTTCATGAAATAGACAGGAGCAGCTATGAGAATTGCAATATGTGATGATATGCCAGAAGACATCCGGGCCATGAAAAAGCTGATTCAGGATTTCCTTTGAGCAGGAAAACAGAAGCGGCGAGAACTGGGACATCTGAACATTACAGATATTACAAACATTACAAACATTACAGACATTACAGACATTACAGACATTACAAACATCACAGACATTACACACATTACAAACATCACAGACATTACAAACATCACAGACATTACAGATATTACGAACATTACAAACATCACAGACATTACAGACATCATAAGAGTGCAGACTGTTTCTACAGGAACAATAAAAAATTCTATATAGAGAAATAATGTAATATTATGGCAATTCTAGAGCATGTTTTTGGAGAATTCTCTATAGAGGACATCTCATACTTCCATATAGAAACAAAAGAGTGATATTGTTTCTATATAGGGATATATAGACGTGCATATCGAGAAAATGTAATAAAATGTATGAAAAAACATGCTAATTCGGTTATTATTTTCGATAGGACATAGATCAGCAGCTTATATAGAAAGTAAAATTTTACCTCAGTGAAAAACTGTAAATAATCGTTTCTGCTTGAGGATATATAAGGTGAAATTCTTTGCCTTTATAGGGAGTAAACAGATTCATATTAAGCAAGCATCAAAGCAAACATCAAAACAAGCATCAAAGCAAACATCAAAACAAGCATCAAAGCAAACATCAAAACAAGCATCAAAGCAAGCATCAAAATCATGTAAACCATGCGATGCTTCTTGATTTTGTAAGGATAGCAATTCCGGAAACAGGAGCAATCAGCTCTACTCCAAAGCGGTTGCTTCATTTGGATTTTACAGATATTTTGGTTTACTGATGAGGCAGCAGGCTCGTGAAGCAATGCCCAAGTATAGGTGAGTGGTGGACAATGGCAAAAAAGAAGAAAAAAACGGTTATCAGACCAACTGATGTGACAGGCTATATGATAAGACTCCTGGTATCATGTTATGTGCTGGCGCTCTTTGTGGCACTGCCGGTATTGTATCATAACCGTTATTATGATATTGGCGTGTTTAAGTTTGACATGTATGTGAAGATGACAGTAACACTTGTGGTCACAGTTGGATTGACGGGTATCCTGCACTTTATTTTTTTCTGTGTCAGAGAAAGTCGGGAGGGCAGGCTGAAAGATTATTTCAGACAGCTGCCGGGACGTTTTTCGGTGATTGACTGGTTCGCATTGGCATATGCGGCAGCGGTGCTGCTCTGTTATGCGGCCAGTGCATATAAGAGTGAGGCTTTATATGGCTATGAGGGCTGGAGCATGGGACTTCTGAGTCAGCTTTCTTTTGTGCTACTTTACTTTTTGGTGTCAAGGTTTTGGAATCGAAACTGGTTTTATGATTTCCTATGGGTGATGTGCATTGCATCCGCCATTGCATTTTTCTTTGCAGTTCTGCACCGTTTTTTGATTGATCCACTGGCTTTGTATGAGGGGATTGACGAGACATATCATATACAGTTCCTGTCTACCATTGGACAGGCTACATGGTACTCGAGTTTCTTGTGTACGGTTTTCCCAATCGGACTGTTGTGCTTTTGGTTTTTTGATAAGCGGTGGCAGCGTGTTTGCTCCGGCATTTATTGCATTTTAGGATATGCAACATTGGTGACGCAGAATAGTGACAGTGCATTCGTGTCATTGGGAGCGATGTGGTTCGCAATGTTCTGTCTGTCTTTTGATTCTAATAAAGCATTCAAGCGTTTTCTGGAGGTTGTAATCCTGGGACTTGCCACGATGCGTGTGATCGGGCTGCTGCAGCTCATATTTGCAGACAGGGCAGTACAGCTTGATGAAATATCGGTATTTGCTTCGCAGCATTACAGCTTGTGGGGAATATTGGTGCTTTGTATAGCAGTGTATTATTTGATAGACTGGGCAGACAAAAGAAAGGGTTTTCAGATTGGTGCCCTGCGTTGGATGCGTCCTGTTTTGAGCGGACTGCTGGTGCTGAGTGTGGTAGTCGTGGTACTGCTGATTGTGCTTACAACGCAGCACAGACTTCCGAAGGCTCTTTCGGCACTGTATTCGATGCCATTTCTGATTTTTGACAGTCATTGGGGCAACTGGCGCGGTACAACATGGCCGGTGTCGGCAAGGATGTTTTTGGAGTATCCACTCAAGGAGAAGCTGATTGGTATTGGGCCGGACTGTTATTCCTCATATGTTTATGAGCATTACAGAGAGGCTGTTGAGGCTACCTTTGCAGATAATGTCCTGACGAATGCACACAATGAATGGCTGAATATCCTGTTGAATGAAGGGGTTTTAGGATTGGTTACTTATCTGGGCTTTTTCCTGTCAGCAGCAGTGACTTTTATTCGTAACAGAAGCAGAAATTTGCTGACGTTTGCGGTGATAATATGTATTTTTTCATATATATTTCATAATGTGTTCTGCTATCAGC
Organism: uncultured Lachnospiraceae bacterium; assembly: GCA_964483395.1. Classification (GTDB taxonomy): domain Bacteria; phylum Bacillota; class Clostridia; order Lachnospirales; family Lachnospiraceae; genus JAAYYM01. Next base: position 17,540 of record CAZABT010000008.1, on the reverse strand, counting down.
AGATCATGTGCACACCGTTCATATTTATTTTGATTGGCTTAGGTGCTTTCTATGGACGAGAAGAGTAGAGGAACTTCTGCAGTGAGGAACTTCTGCAGTGAGGAACTTTGCGGGTGATGAATTTTTCATAATTTTGAGCTTTTCATATTTTTGGGTTTTTTATAATTTTGGGTTGACAGGAATTGACTGATAGGTTATCATTTTACATAAGCATTCTGATGCTTGCATTTCTGAGGAATTTCCATTTCTGAAAGATTTACAGTTTCATTTCCGGATTTTTGTGATATTGTTTTTTATAACATTTCCCATAACATTTCAGACATTTCCCATAACAAGAGAGCATATTGAAAAGAACAGGGTAAAATGCTATAATCGGGGATATTGATGATGCAGATTGAAGTGGAGGGTATCATGCCGATAGAAGAGATGTATGAGTTGTACTATCCGAAAATTTATCAGTATGTGTATTATCGTGTGATGAACAGGGAGCGGACAGAGGATATTGTGAGCAGCGTGTTCATCAAGGTCGTATCAGGATGGAACTCCTTTGATGCACAGAAGGCCTCTTTTACAACGTGGATATTCAGGATTGCACAGAACACTCTGACGGATTATTATCGTACAAACAGGCAGTTGTTTTCCGTTGAGGAAATAGAATATGAGGGACGAGTGGAATTCACGGGAGAGGATCAGTTGATTCAGGAGGAGACCAACAGAGAGGTTCATCGAATCCTGCAAATGCTGAAGGAACCGGAACGTGAGCTCGTATACATGAAGTATTATGAAGATATGAAAAACAAACAGATTGCTGAGCTGCTGGGAATGACGGAAACAGCAGTCTCTACGAAGCTGTCGCGTATTTTACATAAGCTGCGTGCTATTATGAAGCCGGAGGATTTTGCACGATTGCAATAGACAGTTGTCCGTAAACAGGATGTGACACTTTCGGGTGTTCATCGTATATATTAATGAAATGAAACGACACATATAATCAAATGATGGGAGGAAATTAAAATGGCACAATTATTAAATGATGATGAACTGGAACAGGTTGATGGCGGAAAGAGGATTGCACGGACAAGAACTGTCAGTGAACTGCAAGGGTCAGGCTGGAAATGTTCCTGTGGACGTGAAAACAGTTTTGATACCAAGGAATGCTTATGTGGACGCAAAAATCCAAATATGCAGCAGGCTTGACGGCAGGATTATTTCCATGTTGAATGAAAGGAGCGCACGAGTATGAAAAATAATCTGTTTCAACGTGCGGACTTTTCCGGGGACAGTTCTGTAAAGGAACAGATTTTCCGGAAGATGAAGCAGGCTGAGGAGACTGCAAAAATAGTTCCAATGAGCCGCGCTCTCAGCGATGATGATTTGATGTATGTTTCGGCGGCAGGAACTCCTGACCTCAAAGAAAAAAAGACAAAAGAAGATAAATAGAAAATCTAATGGCAGCCGGGTGCTTTTGCACCCGGAATTCAGCCACATATTCCACAAAACAATAGAACTGAATCATTGAATAAGCGAGTGTATGACAGTGCAGGAGAGGAGAACACTATGTATAGTCATGTCATGTCAGGTGCACTCAGGGGTCTGGACAGCTATGTGGTCAATGTCGAGGTGGACATTTCGCCCGGCATGCCTTCGTTTGATATGGTCGGATTTCTGGGGAGTGAGGTCAGAGAAGCAAAAGAGCGGGTGAGGACGGCACTCGGTAATAGTGGGATATCCATACCACTCAAACACATTACGGTGAATCTGTCACCGGCAAATATCAGGAAGCAGGGAGCAGCCTTTGATCTGCCCATAGCAGTAGCCATCTTACAGGCAATGGAATTGTTGAATCCCGAAGCAGCCAGTCAAACGATGATCATTGGTGAACTGAGTTTAGATGGCAGAGTCAATGCCGTGAATGGAATCCTGCCGATTGTGATCGGCGCCGGTGAGGCAGGGTGCCAGAGGTGTATTGTGCCACGGGACAATGTATCGGAAGGGGCTTTGATCAAGGGCGTGGAGGTCATCGGAGTGACGAGCTTGACAGAGACCTTTGATTATTTGAGAGGATTGAAGAATCTATCTGCAGGAATTGAAAAGAAAATGAACCCGGAGACATTTGAGGAAACTTTGCAGAGATATGACTTTATGGATATTCAGGGACAGACCGTGGCGAAACGTGGGATGGAAATTGCAGCGGCGGGATTTCACAACATTTTGCTGGTCGGCTCTCCCGGAGCAGGAAAAACAATGCTGTCTAAGTGTATGCCTTCCATTTTGCCATCCTTGTCCGAGGACGAAAGTCTGGAGGTGTCGAAAATATACAGTATATCCGGAATGCTGCATCGAGAGGGAGGGTTGATCACAAAGCGGCCGTTTGTGGCACCTCATCATACAATTACCGATAAAGCCCTTGCAGGCTGCGGAAATGTTCCACGGCCGGGCGGCATCAGCATGGCTCATCGGGGAGTGCTGTTTATGGATGAACTGCCGGAATTTAAGCGGACAACCTTGGAAATTCTGCGTCAGCCAATGGAGGATCGGGAGATTCAAATAACACGCAGCCACGGAACCTATACGTTTCCAGCAGATTTTCTCTTTATTGGAGCAATGAACCCTTGTCCCTGTGGCCATTATCCGGATTTGAGGCTGTGTACCTGCAGTGAACATGAGGTACACCGGTATATGAGCAAATTGTCACGTCCGCTTCTGGACAGAATTGATCTGTGTCTTAATATTCCCAAAGTGATCTATAAAGAATTATCCTGTGCGGCAGGCAACGAGCCTTCCTCCACTGTGCGTGAACGTGTGTGTAAGGCAAGAGACATTCAGGCAGAACGTTATCGAGGAACTCACTTTCGGTTTAATGCGGATCTTGGGGCAAGAGAATTGAAGGAATATTGCATGCTTGGGAAAAGGGAGGAGAAGCTGTTGGAAAATGTATTTGAACATATGAACCTGAGTATGCGTTCTTATCATCGTATCATCAAGGTGGCAAGAACGATTGCAGATTTGGATGGAATGAAAAGTATTGATGAACGGCATTTGAGTGAGGCCATCCGATACAAGGGGCTTGATGTGGGATATAGGAGGTGATGCATATGGAAACGGAACAATATCAATATCATACAGGAAGCTATTATAATGGAAGAAACAGCATTGGTGATGAAGAAAAAGCCAGACAATGCATTCGTTATGTGCAGCAGGGAGAAGAAGATTATCCGGCTAAACTGAGACATATACCGAATGCACCCAAGGGATTATACATCGCAGGAAAGCTGCCTGATCCATTCAAACCGGCGGTTGCAATAATAGGAGCAAGAACGTGTTCGGAATATGGAAAACAGATGGCAAAATATTTCGGAGAAGCATTGGGAGAGGCGGGCGTACAGGTCATAAGCGGAATGGCAAGAGGAATCGATGGACTCAGTCAAACGGCAGCGATTCAGGCGGGAGGAAACTCATTCGGAATATTAGGCTGTGGCGTAGATGTCTGTTATCCGAAGGAAAATGCCGAACTTTATCATATGCTGCAGCGGCATGGCGGTCTTTTGTCAGAATTTCCGCCGGGAACAGCTCCGCTTGCAAGGCAGTTTCCTTCACGTAACAGAATCATAGCGGGACTTGCTGATGCAGTGGTCGTAATAGAGGCAAAGCAGAAAAGCGGAACCTTGATTACAGTTGATATGGCATTGGAGCAGGGACGAGATGTATATGCGATTCCGGGGAGACTGACAGATCCTTTGAGCGAGGGCTGCAATCGGCTGATCAAGCAAGGCGCCGGACTTCTTTTGTCACCTGAGGAATTGCTGGAGGAACTCTCTGTGGAAACCGGACAAAAGCTGATGAAAAAAAGTGCTTCAAAAGAGAAAAATAATTTTTTACTTGATAAGGAAGAAAATATGGTGTATGCTAACCTAGATTTATATGCCAGAAACTTGGAAGAAATTGTAGACAAGACAAATATCTCACTTCAGGAAATAACGCATATACTATTATCACTTGAACTCAAGGGACTGATCAAGGAAGTCGGAAAGAATTATTATATCAGATGTTCGGGAGGAACAGCAGATGGCAAAAAATCTTGTGATTGTGGAATCACCTGCCAAGGTTAAGACAATTAAAAAGTTTTTGGGAACCAATTATGAGGTTGCGGCAAGCAACGGACATGTCAGAGATTTACCAAAAAGCCAGCTTGGTATTGATACTGAGCATGATTTTGAACCTAAATATATTACCATCAGAGGAAAAGGAGACATCTTGGCAAATCTGCGCAAGGAAGTTAAGAAGGCAGATAAAGTATATCTTGCAACTGACCCTGATCGCGAAGGGGAAGCAATTTCATGGCATCTGTGCAGTGCGTTGAATCTGTCCAACAAAAAGATGTACCGTATTACTTTTAATGAGATCACAAAAAATGCGGTCAAGGAATCACTCAAGAATGCCAGAGAGATTGATATGGATCTGGTCAATGCCCAGCAGGCGCGACGCATGCTTGACAGAATGGTGGGGTACAGGATTTCTCCGCTGCTGTGGGCTAAGGTGAAGAGAGGTCTGAGCGCCGGACGTGTCCAGTCCGTGGCACTGCGTATCATATGTGATCGTGAGGATGAAATCAATGCATTTATTCCGGAGGAATACTGGACGCTGGATGCGATACTGAAGGTCAATCGGGAAAAACAGCTTTTGACCGCTCATTTTTGCGGGAATCAGAATGGAAAGGTTAACATAACATCAGAGCAAGAGGCTGATCGCATAATGTCTGTGGTACAGAATGCTTCTTTTCGGGTGATTGATGTAAAAAAGGGAGAAAGGACAAAGAAGGCTCCGCTCCCGTTCACAACCAGTACATTACAGCAGGAAGCCAGCAAGACTCTGAATTATTCTACACAAAAGACAATGCGCCTGGCACAGCAGCTGTATGAGGGAATTGACATCAAGGGCAATGGAACGGTTGGTGTCATCACCTATTTGCGTACGGACTCTACAAGAGTTGCTGCGGAAGCAGAGGTCATGGCGAAGGACTATATTGAGCAGAATTATGGTGCGGACTTCGCTGCAGGGACAACTCCCGAAAAGAAGGACGGAAAGAAAATTCAGGATGCCCATGAAGCAATTCGGCCGACAGATATCACAAGAACGCCGAATTCTCTCAAGGATTCTCTCAGCCGTGAGCAACTGCGTCTGTATACATTGATTTGGAAGCGTTTTGTCGCCAGCCGCATGAGCGAGGCAAGGTATGAAACAACATCTGTTAAGGTCGAGGCCGGTGGATTTCGATTTTCTGCGGCAACCAGTTCGGTTCTGTTTGAAGGCTTTATGCTTGTTTATACATCAGATGAAGATGAAAAGGCAACAGGAGATGCGCTGCTGAAGGGAATTACAATGGATTCAAAGCTGAAGGCGGATGACTTCGATGCAAAGCAGCATTTTACACAGCCTCCGGCACATTATACAGAGGCTTCGCTTGTGAAGGCGCTTGAGGAGTTGGGAATCGGACGTCCGAGTACCTATGCACCGACGATTACCACGATCATGGCAAGACGCTATGTAACAAAGGAAAATAAGAATCTCTATGTAACGGAGCTTGGAGAGGTTGTCAATAAGATGATGAAGGACGCTTTTCCGAGCATAGTGGATATGAATTTTACTGCCAATATGGAAATGCTGCTGGATAAGGTTGAGGAAGGCACCGTGAACTGGAAAACGGTTGTCAGCAATTTCTATCCGGATTTGGATGAGGCTGTCAAGGCAGCAGAAAAGGACTTGTCGAAGGTAGATATTCCGGATGAAGTATCGGAAGAAATTTGTGAGGTGTGCGGACGAAACATGGTGATCAAATACGGTCCTCATGGCAAGTTCCTGGCGTGCCCCGGCTTCCCTGAATGCAAGAATACGAAGCCGTATCTGGAGAAGATTGGTATTGCCTGTCCGAAGTGCGGTAAAGAAATTGTGCTGCGCAAGACGAAGAAGGGCAGAAAGTATTATGGCTGTGAAAGTGGTGTGGAGTGTGATTTTATGTCATGGCAGAAGCCGGTGGCAGAGAAATGCCCGAAGTGCGGCGGAATGCTTGTAGAAAAAGGAAATAAATTGTTGTGCATCAATACCGAGTGTGGAAATATTGTCGAAAAACAGACAGAAAAAAAGTAGACTGATAATATTTATAAACTATTTTGAATATTCAAAAAATAAGCGCAGAAAGAATTGATTTCCGCGCTTTTTTGTGTTAACATGGAAGATAATCGGGAAAAGGAGGTATTTGCGATGAGTAGTGTACAACTATTGGATAAGACACGGAAGATCAATAAATTATTACATAATAATAATTCAAGCAAGGTCGTGTTTAATGATATTTGTGATGTGCTTAAGGATATTATGCAGTCCAATGTATTGGTCATCAGTAAGAAGGGCAAGATTCTTGGAACCGGAGCAGTTAAGGAGATTGGCGAGATTGATGAACTGTTGAAGTATGAAATTGGCGGAATCATTGATCATATGCTGAATGAAAGACTGCTGGGAGTTCTTTCTACAAAAGAAAACGTCAATCTTGAGACACTTGGCTTTGAGAGTAAGGGAGTGAGCCGATATCAGGCAATCATCACCCCTATTGACATTGCCGGTGAGCGTCTGGGAACCTTATTTATTTATAAGGTTCAGGAACAATACACAATTGACGATATTATATTGTGTGAGTATGGTGCAACAGTGGTTGGCTTGGAGATGTTACGTGCCGTGAATGAAGAGAGTGCTGAAGAAACCAGAAAGCTGCAGGTGGTGAAGTCGGCCATCAGCACCTTATCGTTTTCAGAGATGGAAGCCATTACCCACATATTTGATGAACTGGATGGCAATGAAGGAATTTTGGTTGCCAGCAAAATCGCGGACAGGGTCGGCATTACACGTTCGGTCATTGTAAATGCGCTCAGAAAGTTTGAAAGCGCCGGCGTGATTGAATCACGTTCCTCCGGAATGAAGGGAACCTACATTAAGGTTTTGAACCCCGTCATTTTTGATGAAATTGAAGCAATGAAGCGCAACAAGAATTAAATACATAGCGCAGCTTTGTAAATGGAATTATAAAGTATGTAAAAGGATTTATACAAGGGCTGATTAAGCTTGCGATAAGTCCTTTTTTGCATTGCGGGAAAGCATTTTCGTGATATTTGGGTGGTAGACATAACATCGACATGTTGTGTCAAAAAAAGCAAAATCCACAAGATAAAGTGGTTTTTTTGAAAAAGTTCTTGTGTTTTTCTATAAATAAATTATAATAGAGTAAGGTAGGTGAAGGTGTATGATTAATTCAGGTATTTTCGATTATGTGGATGTTCTGGACAAGGCGGCAGATGCCTCATGGATGCGTAATGAAGCAATATCCAACAATATTGCGAATGTCAATACGCCCGGTTATAAGCGACAGGATGTATCCTTTGAGGAGGAACTGAAGCACGCCCTCAAGGCAAATAAGTATGAGAGTCTCGATAAGAAGGTCAGCGACATTGATCTGGATCATATCGAGGGCAGAGTTTACACGGATTCGGCAAATTATTCCTACAGGCTGGACGGTAATAACGTGGACATTGACAATGAAAACGTAGAGCTTGCCTCCAACCAGATTAAATACAATGCTTTGATTCAAAGTATCAGCGGCAAATTCACGGATTTACAAAGAGTGATGAAATAGTTGACAGAGTGAAGGAGGAATTCGCATGAGTATATTCAAATCTTTTGGTGTCAACGCCTCCGGCATGACATCTGAACGATACAGAATGGACATCATTTCGCAGAACGTTGCGAATGCCAATACTACCAGAACGGCAGATGGAACACCTTACCGTCGTAAGATCGTGACCTTTGAGGAGAAGGATGGAAATCCGACTCAGTTTGGCACGATTTACGCCAAAGCAATCGGACAGGACGTGGGTGACGGTGTGAAGGTCAGCGGTGTTTATGAGGATGAAGTGACCGAAATGACCAAGGTATATGATCCTTCTCATCCGGATGCGGACGACGATGGGTATGTTTGGTATCCAAACGTGAATATCGTGACTGAGATGGCCAATATGATTGATTCGTCCAGAGCGTATGAGGCGAATGCAACAGCCTTTTCAGCCAGCAAGACCATAGCACTAAAGGGCCTTGAAATCGGTCAGTCGTAACAGACAGTATGATAGGACGGTAACAATTACGCAAGGAGGATAGGATATGGATATATCTGCGTTATATAATATCAGTTCATCGGCAATCGCAGATGCGGCAGGCAAAGCATCGACAAGTAAGGGTGTGGTGGATGAGAGTTTTGGCTCAATATTAGATTCAGCCATGAGTAATATTTCCACGACCAACAGCTTGATGAACAATGCGGAAGAGGAACAGATCAAGTTTTCATTGGGTCTGACAGAGAATACCCACGATTTATCAATTGCGTCAGCCAAAGCTTCTACTGCTTTACAGTATACTGTGGCTTTGAGGGACAAGTTTATAGAAGCCTATAAAGAGATTATGCAGATTCAGATTTAGATCTGGTGCTTTTTGTTACAGACTTACACGAATATGATTCAGATGGATTAGGAGAATTTCAATGTCCGAAAGATTGAGACAGATTCCACAAAGGCTCTTGGAATGGTGGAATAAATTCAATGCAAAACAAAAGACAATCATTATTTCTGTTATCGCAGGTGTCGCTTTAGCACTTGCGATTTTAGCGACTATTTTGACACAGCCTCAGTATGAAACGCTGATTACATGCGAGTCAACCAAGGAGGCATCAGAGATTACTACATTACTGGAGAGCAATGATATGGCTTTTCAGACCACGGATGACGGGCTGATTGTCTCAGTTCTGAAGCAGGACATTGCCAAGGCAACCCTTTTGCTGGGAGCCAATGGATATCCTGCGGACAGTTATGATATCGAAACGGCTCTTGCAGGAGGATTCTCCACAACAGAGGCAGATAAGACAAAACGTTATAAACTGTATATGGAATCTCTGATGGAAGAACAGCTGGAAACACAGGAGGCAATCAAGGCGGCCTATGTTACGTTTTCGCTGCCGGATAATGACGGCACTCTGCTGGCCAAGGAGGAAGAAGCCTATGCCAGTGTTATGCTGGAACTGAATTCAGAACTTGGAGTAGGCGTAGCGGATAATCTGGCATGGTCTGTGGCTACGGCTCTTGGCAATAAGACGAGAGATAATATTACGATTATAGATACAAACGGAAATCTACTCTTTTCAGGAGCAAGCGCGGCAGAGGCGGGTTCCACTTCTGTGAATGCTTCCAATCAGATCGCACTCAAGACAGAGGCAGAGCGACTGGTAAAGCAGGAAGTCATTCAGGTATTGCTGGGAACGAATTTGTTTGAGGATGTCAAGGTAGCCCCCAATCTGATTCTGGATTTCTCAGCCACCAGCAGGACAAATCATAGCTACACTCCGGCAGACGGACAGAGCCAGGGTGTGCTTTCGCATGAGGATACATATGAGGCAGAGGGTTCCGGCGGCGCGGGAGGTGTGCCGGGCACGGATACCAATACGGAGGAAACCTATGTGATCGAGGATAATGCAAACAGCAATTACTCGGTTGTAGAGGAATCCAGAGATTATCTGCCGAACGAAGAAATCATCGACACTACGATCCCACCCGGAGCAATTCAATATGATGAATCCTCCATTGCAGTAACAGCCTCCCATTATGTGATATACAAAGAAGAGGAGTTACAGGCACAGGGTCTGTTGGACGGCATTACCTTTGAGGAGTTTGTGGCAGCCAACAGTGATAAGGTCAGGATTGACGCAGATGAAGAATTGCTGACGCTTGTGTCGAACGCTACAGGAATTCCGGCAGATGCGATTTCACTGATTGCATATGATGTTCCGATTTTTCAGGAACGTGAGACAAGCAGTATGAGCGTTACCGATATCCTGCAGATTGTATTGATCGTATTGATTCTGGGGCTGCTTGGCTTTGTTGTGTTCTCAGGCATGAGAAACGAAAAGAAGGAAGAGGTGCCGCAGGAGGAAGAACTGTCGGTGGAGACTCTGCTGACATCTACACAGGAACATACAGCAGTAGAGGATATCGATGTGGAAACAAAATCAGAAACAAGAATGATGATAGAGAAGTTTGTTGATGAAAATCCGGATGCTGTTGCCGCACTATTGCGCAACTGGCTGAACGAGGAGTGGGGGTAAAGAGGGGATGGCTCGCCAAACTACAAGCAGTGCCGGTATTACAGGGGTTCAAAAGGCGGCGATATTACTGATTGCTCTGGGACCTGAACGTTCGGCTACGATATTCAAACATCTGAAGGAAGAAGAAATAGAAGAACTGACACTTGAAATTGCCAATACAAGAAGTGTCACACCACAGCTTAAAGAAGCAGTCATAGCCGAGTTCTACGAGGTATGTCTGGCACAGCAGTACATAGCGGAGGGTGGTATCGGTTACGCTAAGGAACTGTTGGAAAAGGCACTTGGTGCAGATAAGGCGCTGGATGTGATCGGCAAGCTGACAGCATCCCTGCAGGTAAAGCCGTTTGAATTTGTACGCAAGACAGAGGCTTCACAGCTCTTTAACTTTATACAGGACGAGCATCCACAGACAATTGCCCTGATTCTGGCCTATCTGAATCCGGGACAGGCGGCGATGATCGTATCGGCTCTGCCGCCCGATCGACAGGCAGATGTGGCAAAGCGTGTGGCAATGATGGACAGAACCTCTCCTGAGGTAATCAAGGAGGTAGAAAAGGTTCTTGAGTCCAAACTGTCCTCTCTTGTGAATCAGGATTATACAATTATCGGTGGTGTTGATGCGGTTGTTGAGATTCTCAATACGGTTGACCGCAGCACTGAAAAACATATTATGGAAACACTCGAAATTGATGAGCCTGAGCTGGCAGATGAGATCAGAAAGAAAATGTTCGTCTTTGAAGATATTCTGCTTCTGGATGACAGAGCCATCCAGCGTGTGCTGCGTGATGTAGATAACAGTGATCTTGCGATGGCATTGAAATCAGCCAATGAACAGGTACAGGCGGCTGTGTTCAATAACCTGAGTAAGCGGCTTGCAGTTATGATCAAAGAAGATATGGAGTTTATGGGCCCTGTTCGTATGAAGGATGTTGAAGAGGCACAGCAGAAGATTGTTAATACAATCCGACGCCTTGAGGATTCGGCTGAAATCGTTATATCAAGAGGCGGAGGTGACGAGATCGTTGTCTAGTAATCTGCTGAAAGCAAACTATGTTTCAAATGAAGGGCAGGAAACCAGAGTCATTGATTCAAACAGACTGGTGGAGGAACGTATTCAACAGTTGGCTGCCACGATTGAGGAAGAACCGGCTGAGACGTTTGAAAGTGGATTTATGGAAGGCCTGGATGCAGAACAGGTGGAGCGTTTACTTGCAGATGGAGAAATCACGGAGGCAGAGGCGGAAGCAGTTACGCATCCGATGCCTGCAGTTGATACGGCAGCGATTGAACAGGAAGCGAGGGAACGCGCAGAAGAGATTGTCGCTCAGGCCAAGGAAGAGGCAAAGCAGATCATTGATGATGCCATCAGTGAGTCAAATGCAACTCATCAGAAGGCGTCGGAGGACGGTTATTCTGAAGGATATAACAAAGGGTATACAGAGGGATTGCAGAAGAATGCCGCTATGGAAAAGCAGCTGCATGAGCAGCAGGCACAGATGGAAGCAGAGTACGAACGGCAGCTGGAGGAAATGGAGCCCATGCTGGTAGACCGGCTGACGGCAATTTATGAGCACGTATTTCATGTACAGTTTGCAGAGAACAAGGACATTGTGTTTCATTTGATTCAGGATGCGGCGCGTAAAATAGAGAGCAGTAAGGATTTTATCATTCATGTGTCAAAAGAGGATTATGGCTACGTCAGTATGCAGAAAAAAGCACTGCTGGCAGGCGTTGCACATGCAGCAAATGTCGAGATCGTTGAAGACATGACATTGAGTGAAGGCGAATGCCTGATCGAGACAGGCGGAGGTATTTTCGACTGCGGGCTTGGAACACAGCTGGCAGGACTTGAAAAGGAATTAAAATTACTGTCCTATATGAAGGAATAAACGATGATAAACTTTGACAAATATGATCGGGCAACCGAAAAGACTTTTTATAAGAAGCTCGGTAAAGTAGTCAATGTAGTAGGTCTTACAATAGAATCTGCGGGGCCGGATGCCAGACTCAGTGACCTGTGTCAGATCACGACAGAAGATGGCAGGACGATTCTTGCTGAGGTGACAGGCTTTAAGGATAATAAGACACTGCTGATGCCCTATGAAAACACAGAGGGTATCGCGCTGGGCTGTATGATAGAAAATCTGGGCTATCCGCTTTCCGTACAGGTGGGAGACCAGCTGTTGGGGAAAGCCCTTGATGGCTTGGGACGTCCGTCGGATGGAACAGTGATTTACACGAACCACACATATCCTGTAGAAGCACCACCGCCAGACCCGATGGAAAGAGTTATTATAGAGTCGGTATTGCCGCTTGGCGTAAAAGCAGTAGACGGACTGATGACAGTCGGAAAAGGACAAAGAATCGGTATTTTTGCAGGCTCCGGTGTTGGAAAGAGTACCCTGCTGGGTATGTTTGCGAGAAATACGAAGGCAGACATCAACGTCATTGCACTCATCGGCGAGCGGGGACGTGAGGTTCGGGAATTTATTGAGAGAGACTTGGGAGAGGAAGGCATGAGGAGGTCTATTGTCGTTGTGGCAACCTCGGATAAGCCTGCCATTATGAGAAATAAAGCGGCAAAGACTGCCACTGCAATTGCAGAATATTTCAGGGATCAGGGAAAGGATGTCCTGCTGATGATGGACTCTCTGACCCGTTTTTCTATGGCCCAGAGAGAAATCGGGCTGGCAGGAGGCGAGCCGCCTGTAACCAGAGGGTATCCTCCGAGCGTATATGCAGAGATGCCGAAGCTCTTGGAGCGTGCCGGCAATTCTGCAGTCGGCTCTATCACAGGTCTATATACGGTTCTGGTGGATGGCGATGATTTTAATGAACCCATTACGGATACTGCAAGAAGTATTCTGGACGGGCACATTATGCTGAGCCGTAAATTGGGGCATAAGAATCATTATCCGGCAATTGATGTGTTACAGAGCATATCACGATGTATGTCGCAAATTGCAGCAAAGGAGCACAAGGCGGTAGCCGGTAAGCTGAAAAACGTGTTGGCGACTTATACGGAAGCGGAGGATCTGATCAACATTGGCGCCTATAAATCGGGCGCAAATCCGAATATAGATTTTGCAATTGCAAAGATTGATGCGGTGAATGAATTTTTGATGCAGGGTGTTGATGAAAAATATACGTTTGATGAAGTGGTTACCTTGCTTGGAAATATCTTTGCAGGCTGAAGCAGATCGTAAGAAGGAGTGCATGAGCGGTGGCCAGATTTCGATATCGGATGCAGAATATACTGGATGTAAAAGGAAAGCTGGAGGAGCAGGCGAAGCTGGAGTTTGCACTTGCCAACAGAGCTTTGTTGGAGGAACAGGAGAAGCTGGCAGGTCTGGAGGAACGCAAAAAAGCGTATGAAGCAGAAATTGTCAGACTGCTGCAGGACAGGCTGCATTTGAAACGTATCCGGGAGAACGAGGATGCAGTTTCAACCATGAAGGAATTGATCGCAGTTCAGAAGCTGCAGGTGAAGGCAGCAGAACTTAAGGCGGAAACGGCGAGGGTGAAGCTGCAGGAAATCATGCAGGAGCGCAAGACGCATGAAAAGCTGCGTGAAAAGGCATTTGAAGCATTTATACAGGAGGAGAATGCCAAGGAGAGCAAGGAAATCGATGAACTGACAAGCTATCGTTACGGACAGCAGGAACAAGAATAAGTGATAGATAAGGGGTAAGGTTTATGCCACTTGATGATGAAGATGAGGTAAAGGACGAGGAGCAGGAAAAGCCCAAAAAGAAAAAGCTCTTTGGCAAAAAGAAAAAAGATGATGAAAATGGAGAAGTCAGCGAATTGCCCCCGATGAGCAATGAGCCTTATGATGAGGCTGAGTCGGAGGATGAAGGCGGTTCTCTTTCTATTGTGCTGATCACCTTTTTTATAGTGGTTATCTGGCTGTCTATTTTAGGACTTTTGATCAAGCTGGATGTTGGCGGATTTGGTTCCTCGGTGCTGCGGCCGATTCTCAAGGATGTTCCGGTCATTCATTTGATTCTTCCAGAGCAGACGGATGCAGAGGTGGCAGAGGAAGCAGAGTTTAAGACACTGGAGGATGCATTGGCGGAAATCGACAGGCTGCGCAGTGAGCTGGAGCAGGCTAAGCTGGCAGGCGAGAGCACGGACACCACAGAAAAGGATAATCAGATTCAGATGCTGCAGGACGAAGTGAAGCGGCTGCAGACCTTTGAGGACAATCAGATCGAATTTCAAAAGGTAAAGACGGAATTCTATGAGGAGGTCGTTTTTGCGGAAAATGCACCGGATATTTCTGCATATAAAACCTATTATGAAAGCATTGATCCTGCAAATGCGGAATATCTGTATAAGCAGGTGGTACAGCAGACAGAGGCAAATGCACTGCTGGATGATTATGTGAGAGCATATTCACAGATGAAGCCGAAACAGGCAGCGGCAATTTTTGAGCAGATGCCGGAAAGCCTTGATCTGACTGCGAAAATACTGAAGGCCATGGATCCGGATGACCGTGCGAAGATCTTGGGAGTGATGGATTCCGCTTTGGCTTCCCGCATTACAAAGATTATGGACCCAGATACCTGAAAAATCTGAAACGGAAAAATCCTTGAAAAGACTAATATATTTTGCAGGAGTTTCCGATATAAATTGTAATAATAACCTTCATCTGTCTTTGATGCAGATGAGATTATTATAGAGAGGTAAAGAAATACCTCAGGCACCTTGAAAACTGAACATGGAAGGAGGAATTTGAATGACCAGTACACCTGTAACAGACGTGAAAGCGTATTTTATGAATGTTACAAGCAGCGGTTCAAACAACGCAGCCGGTAAGACGGCAGATTTCAGCCAGGTAATGGACAGCGCGGCAAAAAAGTCCGGGCAGACCAATCAGACAGATGTTGTGAAAACCGAAAAGACGAAACCGAATCAAAAACCGGAAGTCGTAGAGGATTCAGGCAAGAAAGACCTGAAGCAAAGCGATCAGGTTGAAACCAAGGATGACGGAAAAGTCGAAACGAAGCCGATGAAGGACGATGCAGAGCCAATCGAAAACTTCAAAGAAGAAGTGGATGATGCGGCAGAAAGCATGAAACAGGCAATCATGGACAAACTGGGAATCACCGAGGAAGAACTGCTTGCAGCAATGCAGGCCATGGGACTGACAATGCAGGATCTGCTCAATCCGGACAACATCATGAATCTGATGACAGAATTAACCGGTAATGCAGACGTGACAGCACTTCTGACAGACGAAACATTGTATGCGGATGTCAAGGAACTGATGCAGATGGCAGAGGAGCTTACCACTGATATTCAGGAACAGTTCGGCATGACAGACGAAATGTTCGAGGAAGCTATGGCAAAAGCAGAGACACTGGGTGAGAGCCAAAAGGATCTTCCACAAATGGCAGAGCCTGAACCTAAAACAGAAACGGCCGCTCCCATTAAAGTAGAGATTGTTAAGGATGAGAGCATACGAACTGCAGACGGCACAGGACAGACTACGGAAGCAGAAGTACAGAACATCAGAAGCAATACCGCAGCGAAAGAGACAGCAGGCGAAAGCAGGCAGGAACAGCCGGAAAGCGGAAAAGAGAACAAAGAGGGATTATTCCCGACTCCTCAGACGACTACGACTCAGACGATGAACAGCGTGGGAGACATTATTGAAACAGTCAGATCGTATACATCCGTTGAGGGAGAAAACATCATGAGGCAGATTACGGATTACATTAAAGTCAATGTAAGCGCGGACACATCATCAATAGAGATGCAGCTGCATCCGGCAAGCCTTGGTACAGTCAATCTTCAGATCACAGCAGCAAACGGAAATCTGACAGCACAGCTTGCAGTACAGAGCGAGGCAGTCAAGGCTGCACTTGAGACCCAGATGGTACAATTGAAGGACAGTCTGAACGAACAGGGGATCAAAATAGAGGCAGTTGAGGTGACGGTTGCGGAAAACAATCTGAGCCGCAGCTTTGACGGCAGTATGAGTGATGGCGCTTCCGAGCAGGAAGAACTGACAAGACGTGGCAGCAGACGACACATCAATCTGAACACCTTGGAAGGAATTCCGGAGGAACTGAGTGAAGAGGAGCAATTGGCAGTAGACATGATGGACGTGAACGGAAATAGTGTGGACTACACCGCATAGAGACAGGGAAGTCTGCAGAAAGGAGAAAATATATGGCAATATCAGCACCGGTAGTAGACGGTAAACTACAGGACATAACAGCATCATCAGAATCAATATCATCCTCCAAAAAGAAATCAAGCAATTCTTCACTGGATAAGGATGCATTTTTACAGCTGCTTGTTGCACAGATGAAATATCAGGATCCATTGGAGCCAACGTCAAACACAGAGTACATATCACAGTTTGCAACCTTCTCGGAACTGGAAGAAATGCAGAATATGAGCTCCGCACTT
This sequence comes from uncultured Lachnospiraceae bacterium, assembly GCA_964483395.1. GTDB lineage: Bacteria > Bacillota > Clostridia > Lachnospirales > Lachnospiraceae > JAAYYM01. The sequence continues at coordinate 928 of CAZABT010000008.1, read as the reverse complement.
GACCTGTCAAGAGCCTCCAGTCTGGTAGGACAGCAGGTAGTCATGAAGGTGACCTCGGAATCAACAGGCGAGACGACTTATGAGGACGGCAAGGTTGATTATGTGGTTTATGAAAATGGCAAGGCATATTTGTCTATAGAAGGTTCACTTTATTCATTGGATGATCTTGATACGGTAGCAGATGCGGATTATCTGACAGCTTACGGACTTGCAACTGAGTTTGCATCCGCAATCAATGCATTACCGACGGTCGGCAATCTGACATCGTCTTATGCGGATGGCTTGGCAAATCTGCGAGAGGTATATGATGATATGACGAGTTATCAGAAGACGTTCATAGCATCGGATCTGTACAAGAAGTTCCAGGAATATGAAACGAAGATGACAGAACTTCTCAAAACCGATGCAGCAAACTTTACCGCAACACTTAATGAGTTACCGGCAGTATCGGAATTGACGACAGATTATCAGCAGAAGATCAAAGATTTGAGAACAGAGTATGACAAGATGACACAGGCACTCAAGGATGCAATCGGAGAAGCACCTCTTACCAAACTGAAAGAATATGAAACAAAGATGGCAGAGCTTGTCGGAACAACGACTACGGCGTAAATGTTTCGAAAAAGCGAGAGGAGATGAATTCAGATGAAAATCATGAACAATCAGTTTCCTTCCATCGAGCAAGTTACCAATCAATATTTGCAGGGAAGCACAAACACACAAAAGACTGAAACAAGCGAAGGGCTATCCTTTGAAGAAATTCTGAAGCAGAAGCAGTTTGGAGAAGCAGCCGGTACAGAACCGTTGAAGTTTTCCAAGCATGCAGCCAACAGGTTGAATGACAGAAACATAGAATTGTCGGACGATCAGCTTGACAGACTGAGTGCAGGCACACAAAAAGCCGGTGAGAAGGGAATCAACGAATCCT
>CAZABT010000007.1:39048-43860 GCA_964483395.1 uncultured Lachnospiraceae bacterium | reverse complement strand
GAAGGTAATCGTCTGTATTTTCATAGAAGGTGTTTTGGTATTCTTTACGGTTAAGTAACGAACTGAAGGTTTCTGCATTATTTTTCCTGCTCGGTTTTGCTTCGCTAGGCATACTGCTCGTCTTTCATGGAAGATTTGCAGCTTCTGTTCTATTCTTGACATTCGCCGTTGGGAGTGCATATGGAGCAAATTATCTGCTGGGCTGCATGGTACCATTGTACTATGTGAATACGGGTAGGATGTCCCTGATTGCCGGAATGCTCAATGCTGGCGTCTATATCGGTAGTGCAGTTTCTGCCTACGGTATCGGTGCACTGGCAACGAATGCGGGTTGGAACGTAGCGATAGAAGTATGGTGTGCAGTTTCAGCAGGCGGTGCTGTGCTGTGCCTGCTTGCAGCAAAACCCTGGAAACGATTTGCCATCCAACAAGGATAAGAAAAGGGAAAGTCCATTATAGCTATATTTCTTTTCTTCGACATATGCCATCTCCTATTCCATTTCCCACTAAGAAGAGGTCTCCTAGACCTCTTCACGCATACTTAGCAACTTAAAAAGGTGACGTCCCATAAGTGAATCGTCACCTTCTCTAACATTTAGTTAAATGTCTGATAACAGCTACCGTACGGACTCTGTCGGTTCTTCTGTTGTCTGAGTAGTCTCTGTTGGTTCTTCTGCCTGAGTGGTCTCTGTCGGCTCTTCTATTGTCTGAGTGGTCTCTGTCGGTTCTTCTGTTGTCTGAGTGGCCTCTGTCGGCTCTTCTATTGTCTGAGTGGTCTCTGTCGGCTCTTCTATTGTCTGAGTGACCTCTGTCGGTTCTTCTGTTGTCTGAGTGGTCTCTGTCGGTTCTTCTGCCGGCTGCACCGGTTCTGCTTCTGTTGAAACTGTCTCTATAGACTCCTCTGTCAGTTGTACCGGCTCTGCAGACTCCGCTGCCTGGACTGTCTCTACCAGAGTCTGTTCACCTGCCGGCTGCTCTAGAGATGTCTGTCCGCTTACAGGACGCTCTGCTGCCTGCCCATTCTCTTTCTGTGAAGTCGTTTCAACTATCTGATCATTTGCCGGTGTGCTCACTACTTCCGTGCCAATCTGTTTATCATTGTCCTTATATTTTGCTGCATCCTGATTACATTGTCCCGATGGCAGTATGTATTGTGTTTCCTTTGCTGTAACGAGATTTCCTGCTTCATCGTACTCATGACCTGCTATACTCGTAAATCCAATCGTATAATCATTATAGTCTTTACCCTCACTCATAAGATCACGCTGATATACATTTAAATATTTATTAGGGTCAAATGATAGAGTTAAAAAGTCTTCTATTTCAACATCCTCAACTGCCTGTTCTTTTCCTTCATCATTCACAAAATAATGATTGAACTGCACCAAATTATTATTATTTTTTAGAGTTTCTTTATTGATTGTATTCCAAGTCTTATCGCTGCCCTCCGGAGTTGCACAGGAAGCAGCAACCAATTCATAAGTTCCATCTTCAATCTGATGAAAATGCAGGTAGCTGCTTGTATACTCCGTATTTGTAGTATTATTTTCACCGGTGATTACTGTTCCTACCCTTCCGCTAAAGGAAAGCCACGTCTTATCATTATGATCATAATTACTATCCAGAGACTTCAGATCATCACTCCACCCAAAACTGTCCTTCAGATATACCCAGTCACGGACTGGTTTTGCTTCCGCATTACTTTTATCCTCATACCGATAGCCCTTTACCTCATATCCACACAGCTTCTTGAGTGTATCGGTCAACAGATTGATTGACTCCTTATTTGTCGATATCTGTGAAAACGCCATATCCTGCTTACCATAGAGAACGTTAACACCTGTATTTTCTCCTGTTTTCTGGTATCTCGACACATACACCGTGGTTGTCCCGATGGTGTCCATATAGTCTGTAAATGGTTCAGTGGTTAATTCGGTATTATCTTTTTCATACTTTCTAGCAGCATCATCATATTGCTCTTTAAATGATAGATTGAAAACATCTTGCTTTGTACCACCGATTGTAATCTCGCTCTTTGCAACCTTCTCCGTCTTTAAAATCTTCTTGTAATCAATCACAGCAGCAAGTCGCTTGATACGTGTCTGCTCCTCTGCCTGATCCTTTTTGAATTGAGCCATCAGCTTTGTGTAATCTGACAGAATACTCATATTCTGATATTTCTTGGTATCGTCATTTTCTGTTGTATGATAATACGGCATAAACAGGCTGGTTCCCCATAATTCAGCTCCTCTGAGTTCTTCCCAAAAGTCTGCATATGCTGTTGCTGCCTCATCTGCATTACCATTCTTTCTATAAAATACAGATGTTTCGCCAAAATTAACTGCAGAGGCAATGATATAATCCTGAGCGAGAACGGAATCAATTGCCGTGCATACAGCTTTAAGCTTTGGTGCTATCTCAGCATCATTTTTATATTTATCTGCATCTCTCAATGCATCAAATCCAGCCTTCAGCCATCTGTAGAAATCCTTCAAATCCACAAAATCGCCATTGCCATCTCTTGATGTAGAATCTCCACAGCCCATTGTATAACAGTGGATTCTCGCCTGCTTTACCGCCTGGTACAGTTCCGACTGCAAATCGGGATATTGTTCAGAAGGCATAGCATACAGCTCTAATGCAGCTCTTGCCGATTCGTTAATTGCATTCACTGTATTTTTCATCTTGCTCGTACAATTCTGTGCCTCTGTCAGATCATAGCAAGCTGCAGAAGCAATGATATCTGACGAACCCGTGTGGGTTTTCCGATACTCGTCAACCAACATTTTGCCGATTGCTGCATTATCAATCTTTGTCTTGTTTGCATCTGCATTAACCGCTGCCGCACTAATGTTATTAAAGATATTATGAAACTCCCATCCACCTGTTGAAACCTCCGAGCTTCCAACCATATAATCGCAGTAGGGTGACAGATTGAACGCAATCTCTGTGCTGCCCATATGGCACGCATCAAAGCCGATAAACGCCAGCTTATATTGTTTCTGACCATTCAGATCCTCCTGCCCATTCTGATACAATTGTGTTGCCGCCAGTGCTGATTCCATCTCTTCTACAGAGAGACCGGTGCTCTGAAAGCCATTTTCAATCGAATCGCCGAAACAAATGCCGGAATTAACGCCACCGCCGTGATTCCAGAGGATGGTTCCGTAATTCTCTGCCGGATAATATTTTGTTGCCAAATCAATACAGCCTGCAAATAACTCAGGCCGCCCCATGTCTGTCGTATCGTAGCTGCCGAGGAGCTTTAGTGTGGAAGAATTGATCACTTTATTAATCTCAGTCTCAGTTCTATGCTCAGCAATTTCTTTTCCAGTTTCTTCATCTAACTTATAAATCGATTTGAATTTTTCCTTATCATCAACTGTCACATTTTCCGGATTGAGTTCATAGATGTTGAATTTCATATTGTCATTATTACAGAAATCTCTGTCGTCACTCGTTCCGCCATTCATATATGCATTCTTCCAGTTCTTTGTCCCGCCTGCACATAGAAGTACATTGACCTTACTTGTGTCATACGAAGAACTCAACATATTAATCAGGTCGCTAGTCGCAATGGATTTATCTGTCTCCAAATCTGTTCCACAATAATAAACCACAATGGTATATTTCTTCGTATTAAGAGATGTCGTTGTATCCGTTATATAGCTGATTCCTTTAATACTTGGGTTGGAACCGTACAGAATGGCAGGGGTGATTTCTTTGGCTAACTGGTTAATGGGATCCAGTGCTCCGCCACCGCCCTCGGGTTCATATGGTTTCTTCGTGGTATCCTGTGCGGGTATTCCACTGGGGTTACTGTCAGTACCATTACCGGATTGCTCGTCCTGAGACAAAGCGGTCTGCAGTGAAGATGCCGGCTGCATAGATACAGATGATAGGGTTGCATTCTGTAAGGTTTGCAAATACATCTGCAGCAGTGCCTGATTCTCTAAAGATGGTGCTACGGAAACTGCTGCGGGTGTCTTTACATTTCCCACCAATCGTTTGACGCGCTTGTCCTCTTCCAGTTTTTTCTTCTCTATCTTTTCTTTCGACAGCTTTTCTTGTTCGTTTTTATCAGTGTACTTGGTGTCTGTGTTGAGGCTGCTATCTGCAATGTCCTCTGAACCTTCTGTCCCTACCGTTTCATGAGCTGCTGCCGTTTCATGAGCTGCCGCCGTCTTACCGTCAACTTCCTCTTCAAGTCGGGCTGCCTGTTCTTGACGATATTGTTGGATATGCTTGACCGCCTGATACCCTCCATATCCAACCACTCCGGATGTAACAGTCACAGCAGTTGCTGTTACAACTACCGCCGCCTTCACTCCGATTGCCTGTGTCAACAAATGAAACAAATGTCCGTTTCCATGCATTGTAATTTTCTCCTTTTACACTCTGTTTTAGGCTCTGTGATTCCATCCAGTCATATTTTGTCTGATGATATTGAGTGACAATCATATACTATTTATTATAGGGATTTATACTCAAAAATCAACACTCTCAGAACCAATGATGTGTTTTCTGGTATCAATCATATGTTTTTTTTGAATTGCTGACTGACTGGCCTGATCTACTGATGATACAATCATAAAACGATAGCCTCTTGTTTGTCATAGCATAGTTAGCTTGCCACTAACGTCCTATTTTCTAAGTGACAGAGAAATAAAAAGAATGCTAAGCCACAGGTTTAAATCTTTGGCTTAGCACTATATTTTTATGTTCACTTCAGTTTAAGCTCCGCATAAGCTTCCTCATGTGTCGGCGTAGGTTTTGCACCAAGAGGCAATCGGCTCGTGGTATTGCAAAGAG
>CAZABT010000007.1:0-38948 GCA_964483395.1 uncultured Lachnospiraceae bacterium | reverse complement strand
TGTGTCGGCGTAGGTTTTGCACCAAGAGGCAATCGGCTCGTGGTATTGCAAAGAGGAGTGGTAATATCCCTTGCCTTCCAGCTCGGTAAGGGGTTGGTCAACCAAGAACCAGAAGCAAGAAACTGACTGGTCAATCTGTGAATAGAGACTCACCAATATGGCAAGCAGTACGAGCATTTTCCGTTTTATCCTTCAAAGTTCTCCCTATGCATTAGGCTGCGGGTTTCTGCTCCGAGGTGAGATACTGCTCCTCATAGATATCCAGCAATTCAAAGATTCGTCTTGCAATCTCAACATAGTCTTCGGTATTCAGGTTGGCAAGCGAAACGCGCACCGTGCCGGCAGGGGCATCAAACCCTTGGCCGTACATCAGCACCACACCCACCTGTGAAGCCAAATCATTCAAGAAGGTCAGGTCTTGAATATTATCACTGCGCCACCGTGCAAAGTCGTCCCCGTATTGGCGGCGGCAGACCTCGTCAATATCCACGAGGACATAGTAATGGGAGTTGCCGGGGGTATCGTCCACATTCAGACCCAGAGCACCCATGAAAGACGTATAGCGCTCCGTTAAGATTTCATTCGTCATACGGATGTACTCATCGTTGTTTTCATTGCACAAATGCGTCAGCGCAAGCAAATCCATAAAAATCTGCTGCGGCGTACTCAAGCCGCTGGTGTGGTACAGGCCGATGGAACGGCTGTCCGCGGTTACGCGTTCAATGAACGGCAAGGCTTCTGGCGCATCCGTCACGATGCTGTACTCCTCATGGAGATACGCTTTCTTTTCTTCCGGCAGTTCTGTAATCAGGCGATCGACCACATTGTCTTGATTCATGGCAAGAACGCCCAACCGCCAGCCGGTAACGCCGTAGAGCTTGGAAAACGAGTAAACCAACATCGTATTATATGGAAGGCGGCTGTAAACAGTTTGGAAATCGGTAGCAAAGGTACCGTAAACATCGTCGGTCAGAATGATAAGGTCTGGATTCTTTTCGATGACCTTCTCCAGCCTGTCCAACGTGGTGCTTGACAGCGCATGAGAGCTGGGGTTGGAGGGATTAACAAGGAAAAACGCCTTAATATCCGGATCCGCCAGCTTTTCAAGCTCCGCTTCAGGAATGTCCCAGTTGTCCTCCTGCGTAGCAGAAATGTCGATGGATACCAGACCATAGTTTTTCACATCGGGGATCTCTAAATAAGGGGTGAAAATCGGGGTTCCAATCGCAATCTTATCACTCGGTTCCAAAATGCCGTTATGGCTGAGTGAATCGAAAATATAGCAGATTGCTGCGGAACCTCCCTCTGTCAGAAACAGCTGGGTATCCTCGGCCAAATCCACGCCGCCATACAGCACGGACTGAAGATAGGTATTCAAAATCACTTCGGTATTTTGCAGGCAGCGGCTCGGTGACGGGTAGTAGTCTCCAATGATGCCGTCAACCCACTCTTTCAGCAGCGTGTCTTTGTCAAGCCCCAGTGTTTGCGTGCAGTACGCCACCGCGTCAATCAAATAAGCATCCGCATCCTGTGTAGAATCCATCGCACTGTCAAAACACTGTCCAATGCCGGCCTTCTTTGCCTGACCCGCCATATCTCCCTGCGACATGGTGCTCTGGCACTCTGACAGTGCAAATTCCATGAGACGGGCATACGCATAGCGCGCTGACGTGTTAATCCAATTGGGGTTCCCACGGCCTGCGTCCAGCACAGGGTAGCCTGCCGCGTTATCGGGGGCTTGCTGGCGCTGCAAAGCCGTAATCTCAAAGGCGCTCATTTCTGTGGACAGTTGAGCAGAGGCTTCATCGGTCATACTTTGGGAAGAAGTGCTGTCCGCAGGCTCAGAAACAGGTTCAGAAACAGGCTCAGAAACAGGCTCTGTCACGGTTCCTCTCGGTGCAGAGCATGCTGTCGTAAATAGCATCAGTATTCCCATACAAAGTGCGACAATCTTTTTTTTCATGTATATCTCCTGTTTATAGGGCTTCAGCAATATCTGCCTTCATGTCTAGCACGGCCTGTCGGGATGCCTCAGCATAGCCCTCTGCACCGTACTTCGCATACTGTTCATTCTTGTAGGCTGCGATGATTCCGCGTGAAGAATTGATGATAGCGCCCAGTCCATCCTGATTAAAGAAATGTACCAGATCCTTACCCTTGCCGCCCTGTGCACCGTAGCCCGGCACCAAAATGTAGGTCTTGGGCATCAGTTCCCGCAGGATTTTCCCCATCTCCGGATAAGTCGCACCTACCACCGCACCGATATCACTGTATGGATGCTGCTCGCTCATACACTGTTCGCCCCACTCGGCAATCTTTCTTCCAACTGTCTCATACAAGGGCTTGTGTGTTTCCTCCAGCAGCTTATCCTGAAATTCCCCGCTGCTTGGATTCGAGGTCTTTGCCAGAATAAAGAGTCCTTTTTTTTCTTCCCTGCACACATCCAGAAACGGATTGATTCCATCCGAGCCAAGATACGGATTCACAGTCGCAAAGTCCTCATCAAAGGCTGCAATCTTCTTCGTCCCTACCTGCACTCTGCCTAAATGCGCCACTGCATATGCCGCAGAGGTAGAGCCGATGTCTCCGCGCTTCACATCACCGATGACTACCAGTCCCTTTTCCTTACAATACTTCACCGTCCGGTCAAATGCAATTAATCCCGGAATCCCAAACTGCTCATACATGGCAATTTGTGGCTTCACTGCCGGAATCAGATCATACACTGCATCTACAATGCCTTTGTTGTACTGCCAGATAGCTTCTCCGGCTCCCTCCAGCGTTTCTCCATACTCCGCATAGGCTTTACTCAAAATATGCGCCGGTATATAGGAAAGCATTGGATCTAATCCCACCACGATCGGCGCATTGGTTTTCTGAATGTTTTTAATCAATCTGTCAATCATTTCGTTCCTCCTCATAAAGAAGGAAATGCAGTCATTGCATTTCCTTCTTCTCTTATTGTTCAAATGTGTACACGGCAATTATACCGATACCGTAGCCTTTTCTTCTACATATTTCTTAATGTTGAATGCGTTGGTATACTTGTTGGTCTCGTCCCCATCCACAACCACCAATGTCGGTGCCTGCATAACCTTATAGCGTGTTGCCAGTTCAATATTCTCCTCAGCATCAATCATGACATATTTCTCATTTCTGAGATAGTCCTTTGCCAGCTTGCAATTCGGGCAGGTCTTTGTTACAAACAGATATTTCACATGATCCAGCGGCTCGATCTCCACAGCCGGTTCTTCCACATTTTCAGCAAGAGAGGTAATTCTCACAATGCTGCTGGTAGGACGCTTCAGGCTGGAATTGTCAATGTCATATACGATACGGTTTTTGTACTCCTGCAGCTTGCCGTCGTTCCAGTTCTGCACCGGTCTGTAGTAGCCGGTAATGCGGCTGTAGACCTCGGTGACTGCTCCACAGTGTGGACAGGTCTTCTGCTCACCTGCCAGATATCCGTGTTCCTTACATACAGAATAGGTCGGTGACAGCGTATAATATGGTAGTTTATAGTTTTCAGCAACCTTTTTCACCAGTGCTGCCGCTGCTTTCCAATCCGGCAGCTTCTCACCCAAAAATGCATGGAATACCGTACCTGATGTATAAAGCGTCTGCAGTTCATCCTGAATATCCAAAGCATCAAAAATGTCTGCTGTATAATCTACCGGTAAATGAGAACTGTTCGTATAATAAGGAGTATCTCCCGCTTTTCCTGCTGTCTTAATATTCGGCCAACGCTTCTTATCATGCTTTGCCAGACGATAGGTCGTACTCTCAGCAGGCGTAGCCTCCAAATTATATAAATCGCCGTACTGCTCCTGGTAATCCGACAGACGATTTCTCATATGATTCAATACTTCCTTGGTAAATTCCTGTGTTCTCTTATCCGTCATATCCGCACGAAGCCAGTTCGCATTCAGACCCACTTCATTCATACCGATCAGACCGATGGTGGAGAAATGATTGTCAAAGTTGCCAAGATAACGCTTTGTATATGGATATAATCCCTCATCCAGTAATTTGGAAATGACACCACGCTTTACCTTCAGACTGCGTGCTGAAATATCCATCATTCTATTGAGACGTTTGAAAAAGTCATCCTTGTTTGCAGATAAGTAGGCGATTCTCGGCATATTAATTGTTACCACACCTACAGAACCCGTACTCTCCCCGGAGCCGAAGAATCCGCCTGTTTTCTTACGCAGTTCGCGTAAATCCAACCTTAATCTGCAGCACATACTTCTTACATCGCTCGGCTCCATATCACTGTTAATATAATTTGAGAAATATGGAGTGCCGTATTTGGAGGTCATTTCGAACAATAAACGATTGTTCTCGGTGTCTGACCAGTCGAAGTCCTTTGTAATGGAATAGGTCGGAATCGGATACTGGAAACCGCGTCCGTTGGCATCGCCTTCGATCATCGTCTCGATGAAGGCTCTGTTTACCATGTCCATCTCTTCCTTGCAGTCCTTATATTTGAAATCCATCTCTTTCCCGCCTACAACTGCAGGCAGATCTGCGAGATCGTTCGGAACAGTCCAGTCCAGTGTAATATTAGAGAAGGGTGCTTGTGTTCCCCAACGGCTTGGTGTATTTACGCCATAGATGAAGGCCTCAATGCACTTTTTGACATCTTTATAGGAAAGATTGTCCACCTTAACAAATGGAGCAAGATATGTATCAAAAGAGGAAAATGCCTGTGCGCCTGCCCATTCATTCTGCATAATACCAAGGAAATTAACCATCTGATTGCACAATACGGAAAGGTGTGCTGCGGGAGCTGATGTAATCTTACCTCTGATACCGCCAAGGCCCTCCATAATCAACTGCTTGAGTGACCAGCCGGCACAATAGCCTGTCAGCATGGACAAATCATGAATATGTATATCAGCGTTACGATGTGCCTCACCGATTTCCTGATCATAAATCTCAGACAACCAGTAATTCGCCGTAACTGCACCGGAATTGCTCAGAATCAGACCACCGACTGAATAAGTCACTGTGGAATTTTCCTTCACACGCCAGTCTTCTATCTTCACATAGCTGTTTACTACATCCTTGTAATCCAAGATGGTAGACTTCATATTACGGATTTTTTCTCTCTGCTTGCGGTACAGGATATATGCCTTTGCCACGTCCGTATAGCCTGCCTGCTCCAGCACTGTTTCCACGCTGTCCTGAATATCCTCCACGTGAATACGATCCTCTTTCATCTTATTCTGAAAATCCGATGTGACACGTAGTGCCAAAAGATCGATCATGTCGTTATTATACTGCTTCTCGCATGCTACAAATGCTTTCATAATGGCATCATTGATCTTGGCTAAATTGAAGTCTGTAACTTCCCCGTCTCTTTTGATTACGCTAAACATCCCTCTACTCCCTTCCCTGGTCGGTTCGAAAATCCATTATTTTGTTTACATAAGTCCAGAAGAACCAACTAGGAAAATTATAACATCGGCTTAATAAAAAGTCAACAGAAAAACACTAGATATTATGTCGACTTTTCATCTCTGACACAATATCTAGTGTTTTAGGTACATTTGCACAAAGTGCTGTTTTGCGCGTATTTATGGGGCTTTTAAATCATTCTGCAACTTTTCCGTACCATTCCTTTGGCACAAATGCTCTTACATAAATCCCCTTTTCTTCGTAACTTTCTTGTAACAATTGCCCATATTTCCGAATAATTTGAAGCTTTCCGGTATCCTCATATGGAAATACCCTCTCAATTAAAATATTATTTTCTTTTAGCAATTTGACCAAAAGCTCTTTGAGTTCCTCCAGTCCACTTCCGTCTTTTGCTGATACTTCAAGTGTTTCTCTCGCCTTCAGATCTTTCAATACCACATGTTCTTTTAATAAGTCCTGCTTATTAAACAGGGTTATGATCGGTTTTCCGGACACCTGCAGTTCCTTCAGTGTTTGATACACTGTATACATCTGCTGGTCCATTTGCGAATTTGCAGCATCTACGACATGCAGAATGATATCCGCATATCTGGCCTCCTCCAGCGTACTGCGAAAGGCCTCGATCAGATGATGCGGAAGCTTTCTGATAAACCCGACCGTATCGGTCAATAGAATCTGTTGCTTATTGGGCAGCTCCAGCATACGCGTTGTCGGATCCAATGTCGCAAAAAGCTGATTTTCCGACAAAACCTCTGCACCTGTCAAACAGTTCAGCAAGGTAGACTTTCCCGCATTTGTATACCCTACGATTGCTGCTACCGGAATGCAATTGCGTTCCCTCTGCCGTCTTGTAACGGTACGATGCTTTTTCACTGTCTCCAGTTCTCTGTTCAATATGGCAATCCTATGCTTGATCGTACGGCGGTCGATTTCCAGCTTCTTCTCCCCCGGTCCTCTGGTGCCGATCCCGCCTCCCAAACGTGACATAGAACGGCCGTAGCCCGTCAGTCTGGTCTGTGCATAGCTCAACTGAGCCAGTTCCACCTGAATCTTCCCTTCTGCCGTCTGTGCCCTGCCTGCAAAGATATCCAATATGATCAAGGTTCGATCCATGACCTTGACCTCCAACTCATCCGTCAGATTTCGCAGCTGCACAGGTGACAGTTCGTCATCGCATACAATTCCGGTCGCATCATTCTCCCAAAGCATTTCCTTCAATTCCTGCAGTTTGCCTTTTCCAAGATAGGTCGCTGCATGTATTTGCTCACGATTCTGTATGCAGCGTCCGACAGCTACCGCACCTGCGGTCTTGACCAATTCCTCCAGTTCCGACACACTCTCCTCGGTATCATCCATATCTGAAACGGATACACCTACAAGAATCACCCGTTCTCTCTCTAATTTCGTTGTTCTTTCCATTACACTCCTATCGGGTCTTCAGAAATTCATACTCTCTGACCGCCTTCTGGTCATCCGGATAAATCTTGAGATAAGCCTCCATCAAAACTGCAGCCTTCTTAAAATCTGTCAGGTATTCATAGGTGACAATCTCATTATATTTCAGGCTCTGCAGGATGCTGTTATTTTCAATTGCCATGCCCTTCTCAAAAGCTTCCAGTGCACTGCTGTACTCTCCCGCCTTCAATCTGCACAGTCCCAGTTGATTGAATACCTCGGCGGCATCTGCATGCTTATCCAGAAAATTACTGTACAGGGAAGCTGCATAGTTCATGTCTCCCAACGACTCATACGTCTTTCCAAGAAACAAAATCAACTCCACCGTATCAATTGAGCTGCTTGCCTTCTCAAAGCTGTTCCTGGCATCTTCATACTGTCCAAGATAATAGTAAAACTTGCCCTGTTGATAGATACTCATCTTAGTATCACCCTCCAGAGCCTTACGCAGATATACTTCTCCTTCGCTCTTGCTGTCCGTGTTCAACAGATCCTCATAAATTCGGATATAGAGGTCATAGTCTTTCGGAGTCAGGCTGACTGCTTTGTCAAAGTCGGCCACTGCTTCCTCATGCCGCCCACTTTTAAGCGCCACAGAGCCCCTCAGATAATATGCCTGCGCATTTGTATCATCCAATGCGATCATTGCCGAATAGGTGTTATAAGCTCCATCCGCATCGCCGTTCTTGTACTGTGCCACAGCCAAATAGTACGAAATATCATATTCTATATCACTGACCATCCCGTTTGACTGCGCCAGTGCCCTCTCAAATGCCGCAATGGAATCATCATATCTCGCCATTGCCAGATAAGCCATGCCCTGTCCACGGTATGCCTGCTGTGCATTTTCTCCGGCAGCAACAGCCGCCTCAAAGCTCTGCTCCGCAGTTTCATATTCAAGCTGACTCAATGCTGCCATTCCTGCACTGATTTTTGATTCTGATTTATTCCCGCACGCTGTCAATGCTGCAAGAACGATCGTCAGGCCCAGTATCCATTGCTTTTTTTTCATTTGTTAACACTCCCGGCATTAATTACATTTGCTCTGAAAATTCTTCCATATCTCCGCATGCAGATCCTCTGCATCCTGGCTGAGATTCTGTATGATTTCTCCGGAGGTCACACTGTCCGGCACGATCAGGGACTTTTTTAGATCATCTGAGATATAGTCCTCGGCCGCTGCGGTTGTACAATAATAGCCAATATATTCAAAACACTTTGCTGACACCTCCGGTCTGAGGATATAGTCCAAAAATGCATGCGCAGCATCTGCGTTCGGAGCCTTTGACGGAACAAAGCCTGCCATAAGACCAAAGCCTAGTCCTTCCGACGGATACGCCACAGACAGTTCGGGATTAGCGGCCAGCGCCGTATTCACCTGAGAGGTATACAGAAGTGCCGCACTGACTTCACCACTCAGAATGTAATCCTGCGTATTACTGTCACTGATCAAGCGGATATTCGGAGCCAGTTCATAGAGCTTATCTCCGGCAGCCCGGATCACATCGAGATCCTCTGTATTAAAGGACTCTCCCATAGTCTTTAATGCAATACCGTCAATGACACGGTAATTTCCAATAATTGCAATATTATTCTTCAATGCCGGATTCCACAAATCCTCATAGGATGTAATTTCAAAGCCAACTGCAGCCTTGTCATATACGATCAATGGAATGCCCGCTCCATAGGGTACGGTATATTCGTTTGCCTCATCATAAAAAAAGCCCTGATACACCGGATTAATGTTAGAGAAATTCGGCAGCTTCTGCAAATCCAGTTTCTGTGCCAGCCCTTCTTGAATGACAAGGTCGATGATGTAATCGTCCGCAATCACAAGATCATAATCGCCGCCCTGCGTCTCCTCCAGCTTTGCCAGCATATCCTCATCATAATCAAAATTGGAGTAATTGATCCGAATGCCTGTTTCCTCCTCAAAGCCCGTCAGTACCTCCTGTGGAAACATGCCGTCCCACGTATACAGATTCAATTCTCCGTTCTGCTTCTTCCCACAGCCGGCAAGCAATGCCGCAGCAGCCAGTGCCGTTAACAATACACATGTTATTTTTTTCATTTTCTACTCTCCTCTTTCCTTCCATCTCATAAAGCGTCTTTATGATTCATGTTTCTTTTTCCAACGTTCCGTCACCACCACAATAACTGCTGTAAGGAGCAGTACGATTGTTGCCAGTGCATTGATTTCCGGCGTTACGCCCGTTTTCATCTTTGTGTAGATCTTGATCGGAAGCAGGTTCACCCTTGGCCCGGTCACAAATATGCTGATGACCACATCATCAAAAGACATCGCAAAGGCCAAAAGACCTCCGGACAAAATTGCAGGAATGATCAACGGTAGTATTATATCAAAGAATGCTCTCATCTGTGAAGCCCCTAAATCGCGAGCCGCTTCTTCAAGACTTTGATCCATACCGATCAGCCGCGCACTGACCATAATAAAAATATAAGGAATACAAAAAGCCGTGTGTGCGATTACCAGAGTTGTCATGCCAAACGGAATACCCATCAATGAAAAAACGGCAAGGAACACCATTCCCAATATGATCTCCGGTATCATCAACGGCAATGTCGAAAGATAGGAAACAACTGCGTTGAAACGACAAGTTGTCTTTGTCATACCAACCGCTGCCAGTGTCCCGATCACAATGGAAAATATCCCACTGAGCAAAGCCAGCAGAATGCTGTTCAGCAATGCCTCCATCAAATCACGCTGCCGGAACAGTTCTGCATACCATTTCAGACTAAACCCACCCCACACGGTAGATACCTTGGATTCGTTAAAGGAATATACAACCGTTATGACAATCGGTATATACATCAATATCAACATCAAAGCAAGATAAATTGCAGGGAATCTCTTTCTTCTCATACCAGTCCCTCCAAATCCCTGCTGTTGAACAAACGTTTATACAATCCAATCAAAATCGTTGTCAGCAGCATCAGCACAACTGACAGAGCCGCAGCAAACGGGAGGTTCCTACCCTTCGTCAGCTGTTCCTGAATCAGACTTCCCACCAATACAATCTTATTTCCTCCAAGAATATCCGCAATGAAGAACAATCCCATTGAAGGGATAAAGGTTAAAATAACGCCCGACATCAATCCAGGCATCGTCATTGGCAGGGTTACCGTCCAAAATGCCTTTGTCCCGGATGCCCCCAAATCTCTTGCTGCCTCTACCAGATTCCAATCCATTTTTTCGGCACTGGAATATACCGACAGAATCATAAACGGCACCAATGCATAGACCATGCCTACCGTTACTGCAGGATAAGAATATAAAAGCTTCAGTGGCTCCTTTATCATATGCAGCTTGATCAAAACCGTATCCAATACTCCGTTGCTGCGGAATATGATAATCCATCCATACAGGCGCAGCAAGGAGCTGGTCCAGAACGGTATCATCAGCAACAGCATCACCCGCTGTCTCCATTTTGCAGACAACTGTGCCATATAATATCCAAATGGATACCCCAGCAGTACGATCAGAGCGGTCGATAACAATGCCAGCTTCAATGACTCAATGAATGTATTCAAATACAGTGGTTCCAAAATGCGTCTGTAATGATCCAGTGTAAATTCCGCTACTGCTCCCCATACCTCTGCCCTGCTCATAAAGCTCAGTACAACCATGTATGCAAGTGGAAATACAATAAATAAAATTGTAAACACATAAATCGGAACAAGTGTCAGGTAAATCCATTTCTTCTTTTTCATCGCTCTATCTTCTTGCCCTTTTCTATAAACTGCTGTACAAACGGTGTAGCCGGATGATCATAAATATCCTGTGGCGTACCCATCTGCTCGATACAGCCTTCGTGCATGACTATGATCCGATCTGACAGATATTCTGCTTCTTCCTGATCATGCGTAATGTATATGAAAGTCATGTTCAACTGTTGCTGCAGACGCTTCAGTTCCACCTGCATCTGGCGCCGCAATTGCAGATCCAGCGCTCCCAGCGGCTCATCCAGAAGCAAAATCTTTGGATTGTTAATGATTGCTCTTGCAATGGCCACCCTCTGTTTCTGTCCACCCGACAGCTCATTGGGTTTCCGTTTTTCATAGCCCTCCAGTTGTACCAGTGTCAGGATATCTCCTACCCGTTTTTTAATCTCTGCTTTGGGAACGTTTTTGATCCTCAGGCCATAGGCAATATTCGTCTCTACATTCATATGCGGAAACAATGCATAGTTCTGAAAGACCGTATTGACACTGCGTTCATTCGGTTCCCGCATGGACACATCCTCATCCTCCAGAAATACCTGTCCTCCGTCTGCCTCTGTCAAGCCGGCAATGATACGGATGGTTGTTGTCTTTCCGCATCCGGACGGTCCTAAAATCGTAATAAATTCTCCCGCATGCACACCAAAACTGATTCCGTTCAATACCTGTGTTCCTTCAAAGCTTTTCTTTAAATCTCTAATCTCCAAAATCATATTGCTCATTTTTCCACCTGTCCTATGTCTCTGTCGTCGTTTTCTGTATAGACAGCCATGCAATGATTAGTCCAACCACCGTTGCAATGCCACTTGCCGTCAACATGTTTCCGGCTCCATATACATCCAGCAGCCAGCCGCCCCACAGACTTGCTACGACTCCGCCAAGTGTAATGGCTCCTGTCATAAACGCCTGTCCCTTGACCAAATCTGCTTTGCCGATCGTTTGGTTTACATAATATATAGATGCCGGAATGAACATTGCATATGCAAAAAACTGAAAAAGCTGTGCAATGCAAAGCACTGTTACATTCGGTGCCAGCCATGTCAGAATCGCCTTGACCACAAAAAAGACAAAAGAGATTTTCAGAATCAACGAACATCTGATTTTTTTTACCAAATGAGTAAACAGCACCATGGCCGGCAGTTCAATTGCCGCGGCCAAACCGATTGCAAACCCCATATCCTTTGTATTTCCACCAACATAATTTGTAATCTGAATGAAATAATTGTTAATCATTGAATGCGAGGTAAAGGTACATGCCACCGCCAACAGCAGCAGCACAAACCGATGATACTTTCTGAAAAAGCCAATCATGTTCGTAGCTCGCTCCGGCTTTTCTCCTGTTTCCCGTATACCTCCAGTTCTCTCCGACGCTGTTTCCGAAATACGGTTCTTTGTAAATGTATATACAAAGAAAATGAGAATCATAAAGAAGCATACCGACACGACCGGCGATGCTTCCGGTCCGAACCGTTCCACAAGAACACCTACAAGATACGAGCATGCCGCAAAGGAAAGTGAGCCAAGTCCCCGTGCAAATCCGAAATTAATCTTGATTCCCTGATTGATCATACGCATACCAAGGGCACTGATCAAGGGCTGCAGAGAAAACAGAACTGTTAATTCCAATACCAGCAGCACCGCAAGTACCGGCAGCACGTTTGGAATCAGACATCTCACCGCTGTCAGCATACCGGCCGCAAGTGCCAAAAGTGCTGTCAGATTCTTCAGTGATATCTTCTTGGTCGTATCCGCATAGACTGCGACCATCGGCTGTAAAAAGACTGCAAATACATTTGCAAGTGCAAGCACAATCCCGATCTGACTGTTGTCAAAATCTCTGGATAGCAGAAAAACGGATGCAAAGCTGTAGCTGCTGCAAAAAATTGGCCAGTAAGAGCCCTGAATTGCTGCATATTTAGCAGTATACACAACCGCGCCATGATGCCCTGTCTGTTGTTTCATGTTCTGTCCCCTCATCCTATAATGTATCATTTGACGCTTTTCCTATGACTCGTTTCTGAAAGTTCCCGGCTTCATGACAGGCAGCGGAGCCTCTCTCTTAATCGTATCCCGCATCTGTTTGAACAGAACCTTCATAATCTGCTTCATCATTTTCTTGGATTCCTCATCCATATCCTTAATTGCCGTAATTACGGCATTCGCATTTTTCCTCTTATCTATACTCTTCAAATCCAACAGCGTCTTGACATCCGTTGCCTCAACCACACTGTACAATGTCTCCACAAAGCATCTCAGTTCTTCCTTATTCAATGAGCAAACCCACTCATTCAGTCCATCATCCATCAGCTTTGTGCCAAGCTTTAATGCATCGATTCTCTTAAAATCCGCACCGTCAATTAACCAGTTATAAGGATCATGCTGCAGCAGGCCAAAGCTTTTGCAGTCAATGACTTCATATGCTTCCTGCTGCTGCAGAAGCATGCCAACCACCGAGGAATGCGGCAACAGCTTATGAATCCGCTCTCGTATGTCCGCATATGCTGAACTCTGCAGTATCTCTTCCCGAAAACCGGGGCCGTCATGACTGTATATGCTGAGAATCCGGCTTCTGCTGTACTGCATACAATTCATGGACGCGTACACTGCCAGATTGCCACCTTTGGAATGACCGCCTACGATGAAATCTCCGGCAAACATCTCCGATACGCAGTTCAGATACTGTACTGCTTTTTCCTGCGCAGGAACCGGTGTCTGAAATGCCATATTAAAATCTTCCTTCCAGCCTACCAGAGTCTCGTCTGTTCCCCGAAATGCCACATAGACCGGACCTTTTTCCAGCAGACAGGTGGTTGCAGAAAACTGCAGTTCCCAAGCAGGATCAATGATATTTACATGATAATTCACCTTCATGCGTCCAAAACGTCTGCTTTTCAGCATGGCATGAAAAAGTGCCCGATTGTCCTTCGCATACCGCTCGTCAGAAAAAAGCCTTTCAAAATCGGGATGTGCCGCAATCTCTTTTAAAGAAATTGCCTTGTCGTTCCCGACACCCGGTACGATACCGTCAAACTTCAAATAAGAAAACTGCGCTAAAATCAGAGAATCCACATCACAAAATGCCCGTTCATCCATTCTTTCCTTCCCTGATTCCTCGATATAATCCAATATGTTCTTCATTCAGCCACCTCCTGACAGAATCACAAAGAACCTCTAATTACAGTATACTAATCTAAAAAACTTATAGCAATAAAAGAATTATAAATTATTTGGAAAATAACACAATATATGCTATATTAATATAGGGTTTTTCATCCACACAATTCGTGAGGAGAATGAAAGAAATGATGTCTTATGAGGAAATTTGTGAATATACGCCTTGCTTTATTGTAGATAAGGCGCTGCTGTCACACAATTTGAAGACTTTCAAAAGGGCTATGAAGCAATATTGGAACCGGCATATTTTCGGCTATTCCGTGAAAACCAATTCTCTGCCCTATATTCTGACACAGATCAAGAAATTCGGCTGCTATGCAGAGGTCGTATCCGACACAGAATATCAGCTTGCCATAACAATAGGCTTTCAGCCTGAGCAGATCATATTTAACGGACCGATCAAGGGACGAGACCAGTTTTTTGAAGCCTTGAAGCATAAAAGCATTATCAACATTGATTCTACCCGTGAAATCGACTGGCTTTGCGAAGCCGATGCCATGGGGCTGTATGCCGAAGTCGGACTGCGGGTCAGCTTCAATCTTGCTGCCGTATGTCCTGAAGAAGACACAGAAGACCACTACAGCAACCGTTTTGGCTTCAATGTAGAAAACGGACGCTTTGAAGATGCACTCACCAAGCTTCAATCCCTGCCGCATATATCCGTCATCGGCCTGCATATGCACACCAACTCCAAAGCGCGTTCTCTGAATGTATTCCGTGAATTAGCAAAAAAGTCCTGCGAGTTGGCTGTCCAACACCATATGCAGTTAAAATATGTAGACATCGGAGGCAGTTTTTTTGTCGGCAGGAACGACGATGATGCATATGACCACTATATCCGTACCATTGCAGAGCAGCTAAGAACCACCTTCTCTCCCGAGGAGACCGCTCTGATCATTGAGCCGGGTGCTGCTGTCATTTCAACTCCGATTCAGTATCTGACCAAAGTCATTGATGTGAAGGATACCTATAAGGAACGCTTCGTCATCACCGATGGCGGAAGGCTCCATGTAGATCCTTTCCTGAGAAAGACGCATCTGGATTATGAACTGAAAACAACCTCTGTTGGTGCCTATGCCCGTCAGGTCATCTGCGGTTTTTCCTGTATGGATTCTGACCGTATTATGACATTGTCAGATGCACCTGCACTGCAGACGGGTGATTATATCATTTATAACGTTGTCGGAAGCTATACCATGTGTTTCAATTCCCTGTTCATTGATTATCTGCCGTCCGTTTTTGTTAAAGCAGACGGACAGTACAAGCAGGTCAGGGAAAAGTGGGGAGTCAATGAATACCTCCAAAAAAATCTATATGAATCATAGAATGGAATGTGTAAAATGCCAATACTGACCTGTCAGAAAATCACTGTCAAATATGAAAATCAAGTTGTGATATCGGATGTCACCTTTGAAGTCTGTGAAGGTGACTATTTGTGTATCGTCGGAGACAACGGAACCGGCAAAACCACGCTGCTCAAAGCAATGCTTGGCCTGAAAAGCATACAGTCCGGCTCGGTTGTATTTGATGCGGCGCTCAGCCGCAATGAAATCGGATATATATCACAGCAGAATAACATCAATCGTGACTTTCCCGCTTCCGTATATGAAGTGGTTCTGTCCGGCTGCCTGAACAAGCATGGACTCTCCCCCTTCTATACGCACACAGAAAAGAACCGTGCAGAGCAAGTCATGGAGAAGCTTGGGATTCAGGACATCAAGGCAAAAAGCTTTCAAGATCTGTCCGGTGGACAGCAGCGGCGTGTATTGCTGGCAAGAGCCATGATGGCCTCCTCGAAGGTTCTGTTTTTGGACGAACCCGTTGCGGCGCTTGATCCAATTGCCACGGCAGATTTCTATGAACTGCTCAATCTGCTGCGTACCGATGGGCTGACTATCATTATGGTATCGCATGACATTCACAGTGCCATTCATAATGCCTCACACATTCTGCATCTGTCAACAGATTCCTACTTCTATGGTACAACAGCAGAATACATCACCAGCAGCTTCGGCAAAACCTATCTGAACGAACAGGGCACCTGCCGCGAGTGTCATCATTCGCTGACCCATTGACCGTTTTCCCGTCTAACGGTCTACCCGCTCAATGCTTGGAAAATACTTCAGAACGGCCTTTCCCACAATCTTTTCACGATATACAAAGGTATTGTTCCAATACCGCGAATCCGCAGAATTATTCCTGTTATCTCCCATCATGAAATAGGCATCCTCCGGTATCGTGACCGGTCCGTAATCACCCACTGGCGTCACATTCAGATATGGCTCATCCAGCGGTGTATCACTGCCGTCGATATAAATCCTGCCATCCTTCATTTCCAGTGTCTCACCCGGCATTCCAATGATGCGCTTGATAAAAAGCTGTCTCTCATCGTCCGGGAACTTAAACATCACAATATCTCCACGTTCCGGTTCTTCCTTAATATAGGCAAGGCGGTTTCCGAACACTCTGTCTCCGGTCATAATGGTCGTTTCCATGGATGCTGTCGGTATGGAGGCATTCACAATAATGAACATATTCAGTATTACCGCAAATACCACTGCTACCTCTATGACTATGACCCACTCCATCAGTTCTCTTTTCCATGTGGTTTTCTGTTCGTTCTGCTTTGAATCGGAATCTCGCATCATATCGCCCTTCGTAATACATTCTTCTTTTATTTGTATGAAATAACTTTCATTAGTATAGTATAAAAGTAAGGAAAATGCAATCGCGGCAGGTTTGACATCGTACTATGATTATAGTACAATGACGAAAGCGCAAAACAACCCGTATGGAGGTAGAATATGCTGTTTAATTCCATACCATTCCTGATATTTTTTCCAATTGTCGTTCTGCTGTATTTTCTGATTCCTTACCGTTTCAGAACAATATGGCTTCTTTTGGTCAGCTACTATTATTACATGTATCTTGACCCGAAATATGCCCTGTTTCTCATTGCCTCAACCTTGATTACCTACTTTGGAGGCCGCCTCATTGCAGCGGCAGGGACGCAGCAGAAAAAGAAGCTCTTCGTGGCACTCAGCGTACTCCTGAACCTCTTTTTTCTTGTTTTCTTTAAATATGCGAATTTTATTACAGATACCTGCAGTGGTCTGCTGGCGCTCATCGGCGTACAGTATGAGCCTGTCAGACTGAATCTGATCCTTCCGGTCGGTATCTCTTTCTATACCTTCCAATCATTGTCCTATATCATTGACAGTTACCGCGGTGAGGTCAAAACCGAGAAAAATATCATCAAATATGCTTTATTTGTTTCTTTTTTTCCAAACATTCTCGCCGGCCCCATCGAACGCAGTAAAAATCTTCTCAAGCAATTTGATGAGAAGCATGATTTCGACTATATACGTATCAGAGATGGTCTGATTCTAATGCTTTGGGGCTATTTTCAAAAGGTAGTCATTGCTGCCAGATTGTCCATATTGACCGATATGGTCTATGGAAATTTCAAAGAGTACACAGGGATAACACTTGTTATTGGAATCTTTTTCTACGGCTTTGAAATCTATTGTGATTTTGCCAGTTATTCAAACATTGCTATCGGCGCCGCCAAGGTCATGGGCTTCCGCCTGATGACAAACTTCCGACAGCCCTTCTTCTCCAGAAATGTGAAGGAATTTTGGCGCAGATGGCATATTTCACTGAATACATGGTTTGTAGATTACCTGTATATTCCGCTGGGTGGAAGCCGTGTTCCGAAGTGGCGTAAATATTTCAATACCATGGTCGTTTTTCTTGCAAGTGGTATGTGGCATGGTGCAAGTCTGACCTATATTATGTGGGGGGCCACGAACGGCGTCTTTCAGATTGCCGGTGATCTGCTGAAGCCTGTACGTAAAAGATGCTGCGAACTGCTCCATTATGATTTCAGCAATCGAATCGGCAAAGCACTGCAAGTTGCATTTACCTTTATTTTATTTCATGTATCACTGGTATTCTTTGTATCCGGCTCCATTACGGATGCACTTGAGATTTTCAGACGTATGTTTACCGACTTCCGCCTGCAGCCGCTTTTTGACGGTACGTTATATACGCTCGGACTTGGTGTGGCCAACTTCTATATCTTACTGTTTTCACTTGTGATTCTGCTCATAGTGGATCTGATCCAGGAAAAGAAGGAAGCCTTTGCTTATCTGGCTGCCAAACCGTTTGCTGTCCGCTGGATTTTTTATTATTTGCTAATCGGTATGGTATTGCTGTCCTGCAATCTGTCCACGCAGGAGTTCCTATATATGAATTTTTAGAGCATCGCTGTAAAGCTTCAGAGGGTTATCATGAAAAAAATACTGCTTCAATTCTTTTTGAAATGCATATTGGCAACTGTTCCTTTGGTGGTATTATGTCTTTATACCGCCCTGTTCCCGTTCGGTTATATGGATGAGGAATATCCATCGTGGAAATATCAAAGAGATATGACCGCCTCCGGCCCGACATACAACACTCTGATTCTCGGTGATTCCACGGCAAAAGCAGGATTGATTCCAAATCAGCTTAGTGAACAGACCATCAATCTTGCAATAGGGGGAGCCACCCCCATAGAGATGTATTATTCTCTGGAGCGCTATCTGGACAAGCATGCGGCACCTGAAAACGCCTTGATCATGTTCACGCCATATCACTATTCCTTCCTGGATAACTTCTGGCAGCGAACCATGTACTTTAATTATCTGGATACCGGAGAGACTCTGGAGGTCTTGAAAAATGCGCGCAATGTCTCTGAAGAAGCTATATTGACTGACTCCTGTTTTCTAGACACCGTCAGCTACAGACTGCGGCTTCCGAATCAATATCTGCCCGCAATGTACAACAGCGGATTCATCGGACGATATGATACCAACGAACGTATTTATCAGGAAATCGCCTCCAACCGCGGGCAATATTATTTTGGCACTGCAGATGGCTGCTCTGACCATAATTATGAATCCAATTATACCGCGCTCAATCTGTCACCAATGGTAGACCTGTATATGCGCAGACTGCTGAACCTATGTGCAGAACACAAGATTCAGGTCGTACTGGAGCAGGCCCCCATGAACGCCTCCTCTTATGAACTGCTGGATGCGAACTATGTGAGCGAATATACTGCCTATATGGAGCTGCTCGCACAGAACTATCCTGCTGTCACAGTTGATACTGAAATTGCACATTATGAGGATGCCTATTTTGG
This sequence comes from uncultured Lachnospiraceae bacterium, assembly GCA_964483395.1. GTDB lineage: Bacteria > Bacillota > Clostridia > Lachnospirales > Lachnospiraceae > JAAYYM01. The sequence continues at coordinate 19,969 of CAZABT010000007.1, read as the reverse complement.
AGATGCATCACACCTGAATGAAAAGGGCTCACTGCGCTTTACGGAAGAAATCAAAAATATGTATCCTGCATTCTTTCAATAAAACAATGAAAATGGGGAAACACCCGGAACGGAGGAAGCATGAATAAGAGAATTGCATATATAGACGGACTGCGGGGAATCGCCTGTATTCTTGTTTTCGTAAATCATTTTCTGATGGCCTTCTTTCCAGCCTCCTATCTCGGCGGAGATACCATTTCACACATTCCCGGCGGGCTGGACACTTGGTATGCCTCTGCTCCGGTCTCTGTTCTGACCAACGGAAACTTTTGGGTCTGTGTGTTTTTTATCCTGAGTGCCTATGTATTGAGCTATAAAATTCTTTCGCATGCTGATCGAGAAAATGCACTTGACAGTATCTCCCATAGCTTTCTAAAACGCTATTTCAGGCTGTTTCTTCCGGTCTTCTGTGTCTGTGTCCTGATACTGATCTTTTCAAGGCTTGGGCTTTTTGTCAACAATGCCGCTGCTGCGGTAACCGGTTCTGGTTTGATGACTGGACGCTATGAATATCCACTGTCCTTCTATGAGCTTTTCTCCAGCGCCTTTGCACGGATTTGGTTCAAGGCAGACGAAACCTTCTCGAATTCCTTCTGGATGCTAAGTACACTTTTTCTCGGTGGTTTTCTGTCCAGCATTTTAAGTATCATGGCAGGAAAACGCAATCGCAGAATGCTGTTTCTGTACGCATTCTTTGCCTTGATTTTTGCTTTTCTGAACAGTCTGTATCTGTCCTTTGTTCTCGGAACAGCTCTTGCTTACATTTCTGTACGGCAGCACGACCGTATGGAACAACTGCTGCAGTCTTTTGGTGTTAAAATATCGGCTGTTTTTTTATTGCTGTTCGGACTGTTTCTCGGTGGATATCCGTCTGGTATAGAAGCCCCTGCAAATATCTATCATCTTCTGAATCATTTGCCGTCAGAACTGACACCCTATCAATTTTATCATATTTTCGGTGCATTCCTTCTGATTGCCGGAATCCTGTGTCTGCCGCAGGTTCAGAGATGGCTTTCCGCAAAACCGATCTTGTTTTTGGGAGACATTTCATTTGCTGTTTACTTATTAAATCTTCCTTTCATATTTTCTTTTTCTTCTGGAATGCTTTTGAAATTATCTGCTTCCTTGAATCATTATCTGCTGTGCAGTTCGCTGATCTTCTTAGTGTCTGCTGCGGTTTTACTGTTTCTGTCTTATCTGTTTCATCATTTTATTGAACCCGTCTGTGATAAAATCACTAACGTTATTGTTTCTTTTTTCATACGCTCCTGATTTCCTATTGAAAAAGTATGAATTTCCTGTATACTATTATGCAATCAGAAAGAATGAGGGAGGAATCATCATGAAACAAAAACAATCTACTAAGTTTATTGTAACCGCTGCCTTATTGGCAGCTTTCGCCTGTGTTGCTACCATGATCATCAAGATACCGACACCCACCTTTGGCTATATCCATTTGGGCGATGCACTTGTCCTGCTGTGCGGCGTCATACTCGGTCCGGTCTATGGCGGTCTCGCGGCAGGTATCGGTTCTATGCTGGCTGACCTGTTTTCAGGATATGTATCCTTTGCACCGGCAACCCTGATCATTAAGGCTGTTACTGCTGTCATTGCTGCTCTGCTGTTCAGAGGATTGAAGAAGCTGTTCCATACTGCTAAAGGGACACAATATCTATGCCTGATCATTTCTGGTACGGCGGCAGAAGCTTTTATGGTCATCGGTTATTTTGTATTTGAAATCTTTTTGGCCATGCTTGCCAGCGGTTCATTTACCGGTACGACCTTTGCGGCCGGAGTCAGCTCCTCTGCTACCGGAATCCCATTCAATATCGTTCAGGGCTTTGTAGGGGTTATCATCACCTTAATCCTCCTGCCCATTTTAGAAAAGATTCCGGATGTAAAAGAATGGATGCAATAAAGTCTGCATAGGGACATAGGTCCTCAGAATACATCACACAAAAACGGAGCCAGCTACAGGCTCCGTTTTTGTGTGGTACATTTCAAATTCAAAGAAAAAACTACATCGGCGGCTCCGGCATTACAAGTGCTGCGATAAAATAAGCAATGATTCCGCCTCCGGTCAATGCGATCAATACCATGATCAAGCGTACAATGGTCGGGTCCATCTTCAGGTACTCTGCAAAGCCTCCGCATACGCCGCATATAACCCTGTCATTTCTCGATTTGTATAATTTTCTGATTTCATCCTGCATGATACTTCCTCCTTTTCATTCATGATAGCTTTTATTTTTCAAATTGTACAGTGATATTTCCCATCGCGCAGTCTATATTCATCATACTATCTGCACCGTTATCCAAACGTTTATTTCCTGACATTCCGGAAAAGTGCCTGTCACCGATGTTGACAGAACCCATGGCACATTCGATTCGATAATTATAATCCTCTTCCTGACCATCCAGCTGCATTTCTACACTTCCCATATTGCAGGAAACATCTGTATTTCCGGACAGTCTGCCCTGATAACACAGGGAACCGAGTCCTACCTCATATTCCGTATCCTCCAATACACAGTCTTTCAAATCAACCATGCCTGCACCGACCTGAATATATGCCTGGTCGGCCTGAATGCCTGTGCCTCGCAGTTCACCGGCTCCAACCTCGACAGACAACTCCTCTGCCTGCAGCTGCTCTATCTTTCCCTGACCTGCACCAAGCTCTATATCAACTTCCTGCAGCCCTGCATTCTTCGGTACGTAAAGTGTCACTTTTTGCTTTTTGATTTCTGTGCAGTCACTTTTCACGCCCACACTTCTGACATAGAGAATACTTCCTCGCATGTAGCATTTCATCTGATACACCTGATTGGCTTCCAGCCTATACATATTATCCTCTGATTCCCTGATATTCAGTTCTCCGGCCTTTAGGTTGATTTCGATTGCATCAATATCATCCTTAGTTCCCAGATCTTCCTTTTCATAATCGATCAGATCTTCATCATCAATTGCTTCCATGTCTGTTTCACAATTTCCAAAACTCCAGTCCTCAATATTAATACCGTCGTTGTCAACAGATACATACCATTCAAAGGGTGAAAAAATAACACGATTAAAGCCGCCGTTTCTTCCTATATTAATAGTCTGTCGAAGTCCTCCGAACACTGTGCCCAGTACAAAAAACACCAATCCGACAGCTGCCATAATGCCTGCCACATAGAGACAGCCTCTTATGAATTTGTTCATACCACTACCTCCTTCTTGCGGAACGGATATCCGCATACATACACGATGCCTTTAAAAACAGCTGGAAGTGCCTTGCCGCATAACAAAACCGTCAGCAGCAGAAACATCATACCAAGTGCTCCCAGCAGCAATGCGGCTCCTGTCAGCAACAGACTTACAAGTGGCAGTCCCGTCACATTAAAAACTGCAAATATGAGTAATACGATTGTGGCTGTAAAAAGTCCGAGCGCCGCCACCGCAAATCCTATGATCAAACCAAACAGCGTCGAAAAAATTGCTATGATGATGGAAATGACTGCCGAGATAACCGCAACTGCAATCGGTGCTCCAATCGGAATTAACAGGATGCACAGGATGATAATCAAGGCCGTCCTGCCAGCATTGTTCTTTGGCGGTGTGTATGTACTCTGCGCTCCCTGCTGATTTGTCCCGTTTGTTGTATTGCCCTGTGAGCCTCGGCCTGACCCAGCGGTATTGTTACCGCCCGTCGTCTGTGCCGATGCTGCTGTTGTTCCATATGCCGGATTTTTATATCCCTTTTCTGTAAATTCTCCGCTTTCCCGATCCTTCGCATTCAATTCTGCCTGAATGATCTTTGCAACCTCCTGCGGAGAGCCCAGCTCTCTGATAACCTGTTCCTCATTTTCCATACCTGCATCGTCAAAATAATCTGCATAATATTTCAAAGCATCTGTTCTTTCATTGACCGGAAGTTCTCCAAGCAATGCACCCAGTTGCTGCATGAACTCTGCTCTATTCATTCTTATCCCCTCCTGTAAACATGCTTGAAATCTTGGTGGAATACTCATTCCATTCATTTTCATATAAATGCAGCTGAGCCAAACCTTTTTCTGTTACCTTATAATAACGTCTGTTCCTGCCTCCACATTCCATATCATATACCTCCAGACAATCATCCTTCTGCAATCGTCTGAGTACCGGATACAATGTTGACTCTGAAATCTCTATGACCTGTCTCACATCCTGTGTGATCTTGTAACCATATGTACCATCCCGTTCGTTGGAAACTGCAGCCAGTACAATTGCGTCCAATAGGGCTGCACCGGTATTGAATACCATAGCATCCACTCCCCTTTCATTTGTTGTGTTGATATCGTTACTGTACGTCGTATAATATTGTCTGTCAATACATATTATAGATGTCGTGACAATTGTCACCCCATATTGTGACAGCTGTATTTTTTTACGGGCTTACTGTTTCAGAAACAAAAAAGCATCCCTGCTTTAGAGCTTCGCGGATGCTTCTTGTTACATTGATATAACAGTTGTTATTCTGTACTCTTTTTACGATAGACGCTCGGTGAACATCCAATGACACGCAGAAATTCCCGATTAAAGTAGCTAATATTGCTAAACCCCACCTGCTGAGCGACCTCACTGATTTTGCTGTCTGTCTCTTCCAGCAGCATACAGCTACGCAATATTCTGAAACGGACGACATATGCAATTGGGGACATATGCGTAATTTCTTTAAAGGAACGGCAGAACTGTCCTTCACTCATTGGAATCAAGTCTGCAAGTTCCTGCAAAAACAGTTCCTCCGGATAGTGTTGGTGGATATAATTTAATACCGGCTCCATTCGCTTTAGCTTATAGTTTCTGCGCTCACCAGCTTCTCCGGATATTTTTCCCTTCGGGTGGTGATAGCATAAACTCCATATCTTTAGAAGTTCACTGCGTATCCACAGTTCCTCCCCTGCCAGTTCCTCATCTGACATGGCACAAACCGTTTTAATCCTGAAGACCACTTCCTGCTGCCATGTCTCTGTAAAACGAAGCTGTGTGCTCAGTGTACGATTTCCGACAAGAACCGGATAAACATATTTCGCATAAGCCGGTGAACTGACATTGTCTATGATTACCGTAGGCTGAAATACAAGCGCACAGCACTCACATTCCTCTCCCTCATAGGAACGTGCCATATGCAGCGCATTTGCATTGACAAATACTCCTTCATTTTCCTTTAATACATATTCTTGGTCTTCTACTGTATAGATTGCCGCACCTTTGGTAACAACAAAAAATTCCACCTCGCTGTGCCAGTGCAAATAAAAAAACACATCCTCCCCACGAGAATAATAGAGGCGGTGAACTCCGATTGGTAACAAAGGAGTTCCGTGGCTTGCCTGCTCCATCAGCATTGATTTTGACTTCATTGACTGTACAACCTCCGTATCAGCCGCATGAAATATGAACCTTGTGACAATAAGGACACTCATATTCATCGGCATTTAAATCTGTAATGATAAATGCTTTGCCGCAGGCTGTGTTCTGACAGGCAAATATAAATCCTTTTCCCGTATTTCCTTCAGCCGGAATGCCAAGGCAATGTACCTTACCTGCCTTCTGCCTCTCTGAAGCAGCGCCTCCTATTACCAGATTCAGTTCATCATCCTTTAACTCCTGAAATTCTGCATTTTTCATAGGTAATCCCTCCGATATCCTAAAATTTTCTGATATTGCTTTCTTAGTATATAGATACGATGCAGCGGACACTTTGTCACAGACAGGCAAAATCTGCTCCCTTAGCCTTCATTGATAACATGCATCAATATTGTGTTATTTTTTGATGATATTATTATAGATAATCTGCCGAGTGGGAAATATACTATTATTATACACAGTCATGACAGGTTTGTACAGAATGAAACTATTGTGAATGAGCTTTTCGCTTCAGAAAGGATGGTATTGTCATGGTATTTGCAGATGGCTTCTGGCTTTCCAGAAATGGATACGATACAAATTATGCTACACATGCTTATGAAATAAAGACCACCAAGAATGCAATCCAGCTCCTTGTAACCCCTGCAAAGGTTACAGGACGTGGAATGACGCTTGCAGGACCGAATCTGGAAATTACTTATTCTTCAACGATTCCCAATGTCATCAAGGTCAATATTGTACATTATAAGGGAACTGTTGACCATGGTCCGCACTTCACCTTAAAAGAACAGTCAGAGAGTGGATTTACCCCAAGTATTACAGAAACAGACGACTATGTAGAACTGATTTCAGGTCAGACAGCCCTCAAAATCATGAAAGAAACCTGGAAATTCAGTTATACCTTCAATGGAAAGGTTATGACCGGCGGAGGCTGGCGTTCTACCTCCATCATTGAGGAGGCTCCTTATCGTACCGAGGAACGTCTGAAACCGCTTGAAAATGATACCTTTTTTGCATATCCTGCCGATCGGCGCAGCACCTTTATACGGGAACAGCTATGCCTGTCCACAGGAGAATACATCTATGGCTTCGGCGAGAAATTCACGCCATTTACAAAAAATGGACAGAACGTGGAAATTTGGAATGCCGACGGTGGCACCTGTACGCCGCAGAGTTATAAGAGCATACCGTTTTATGTATCCTCACGCGGATATGGTGTATTTGTCAACACCTCTGATAAGGTTTCCTATGAAGTAGCCTCTGACACAGTCTCCAAGGTTTCCTTTACCGTACAGGGAGAAGAACTGGAATACTTTGTTTTCGGCAGCGACAGCATCGCCGATACCCTCAGATTATATACCGACTTAACCGGAAAGCCTGCTCTCCCGCCTGCCTTTACATTCGGCCTGTGGCTGACAACTTCTTTTACGACAACTTATGATGAACAGACCATCACCTCCTTTATTGACGGGATGGCAGACAGGGACATTCCTTTGCAGGTTTTCCACTTCGACTGCTTCTGGATGAAGGAATATGAGCTTTGCAACATGCAATGGAATCTGGAGCAGTTTCCTGATCCAAAGGCAATGCTTGGCCGCCTGAAGGAAAAAGGACTGAAATCCTGCGTATGGATCAATCCCTATATTGCACAGCGTTCTGCTATGTTTGACGAGGGAGTCGAGGGTGGATTTTTCATCAGGAAGACAAACGGAGATGTATTTCAATGTGACCTTTGGCAGCCCGGCATGGCAATTGTAGATTTTACAAATCCTGCTGCCTGCAAATGGTATACAGATAAATTACGTGCGTTATGTGATATGGGTGTGGATACCTTTAAGACCGATTTTGCAGAACGTATTCCTACAAAAGACATTGTATATTATGACGGCTCTGACCCGATTAAAATGCATAATTACTATACCTTCCTTTACAACCGATGCGTATTTTCATTGTTGGAAGAATACTATGGCAAGAATAAAGCCTGCCTTTTCGCCCGCAGTGCAACTGCCGGCGGACAGCAGTTTCCTGTACATTGGGGCGGCGACTGTTCTGCTGAATACAGTTCCATGGCAGAAACATTACGTGGCGGACTTTCTCTCTGTATGTCCGGCTTCGGCTTCTTCAGCCATGACATCTCTGGTTTTGAAGCAACAGCAACACCTGATATTTATAAGCGCTGGTCAGCTTTTGGACTGTTTTCTTCACACTCCAGACTGCACGGAAGCAGTTCTTATCGCGTGCCTTGGCTTTTTGATGAGGAATCCTGTGATGTCCTGCGCTTCTTCACGAAACTCAAGGGCCGCCTGATGCCATATATCTTCGCGCAGGCTGTCAAAACTCATGAAACCGGTATTCCCATGATGCGTGCCATGGTCATGGACTATCCTAATGACCCTACCTGCCTGCCTCTTGACAGACAGTATATGTTTGGCGACAATCTGCTGGCAGCTCCGATTCTAAACGAAGATTCCATGGCAGAATACTATGTGCCTCTGGAAGCCGATGGCTCACGCGGAATCTGGACAGACATCATTACCGGTAAAGAGTATGAGGGTGGAAACTGGTACAGACACACCTGTTCCTATATGGAAATGCCTGTACTTGCCAAGCCAAACAGCATCCTCGCTTATGGTCATTTTGAAAGAGATTTTGAATATGATTACCTGAACGGTACAGAATTCATCATCTATCACCTTGGAGAAGGAAAAACAGCATCTAGTGCCGTTTACAATACAGAAGCCGAGAAAATTTTTGAACTGACTGCCGTCAATGTCGGCGGAACAATCAACGTCACGCATCAATGCTTTGGTTCATTGACAGATGCGTCGCTGCCTGAATTCAAGGTCACCATACGATAATCAATCAACACATTTCGATAAAATCTGTGGTCTGCTTCACCACAGATTCCTTCCAAATCCCGAGAGGGGCATCCGTTCTTGCTAAACGGATGCCTTTTTCATCGAAAGCCTCACTGTTTTCATTCATTTTGCGTAACATTCTGCACTGAGCGGGATGCCAGATGCTTTGACAGATTCCATGTTCTGAAATTCATGTCTGTGCCTGCCACTATTCCTTCGTTATACAAGTTCATACGGTTCACAGCATTATATTCCTCCTGCTGCGCCGGACTCATATACTTCACCATAGCCGGAAGCTTATCTACCGACAATCGATGCAGATAGTCATAATCCATATGAAAAGCACTGCTTTCCTGTGCACTTGTCAAATTATACGCTGCAATCCAGTAATCCTGATGACTGAAGGAGAGACACAGATAGGAACAGGTCACTACGATCATACAATAACGGAACAGCGGGAACACAGGCTTAAAAATACTGATCACAATTCCCGTCAGCAAAATCAACAGCACTACAAGGCTCCACAGCACCAGCACGCGGGTGAAGGTCAGACAATAGGCACTGACATACAGCAGCATACGGTAAATTGAGGATATGATCATGATATAAGTACATCCCGACAATACAGTCAATACAGCCTTTAACACCTTATGCTCTCTGAAGCGTCTCAGACAGACAAGAACCAGCACAAGATTCAGCAGGCAGACAAAGAGTAATTGGAAATAACCCTGTCTTGCATATTCTGCATAGGAGTACCCCTGCGGAAGCTGCATGCCGCCCATAAATAAGTATACCACCTGAATTAGACAAAAGACCAAATATACAACGGTTAGTACAGAGGTAAATGTAATCGCGATGATGGGTTCTCCGGTTCGCTTATCAGTCATTTCCTCCTTTAAATCTCTGCTGACTACCGCGCACAAATAAGAGTAGGCCGCAAAAAAAGCAAAAATCGTTAAAAACAGTATACCGAAGAAATCCGCCGGTACAAACTCTCCAAACCGAAACAGCTTAGTGATCAGCTTCTCAAACACCATATCCGCGGAGGAAAGAAGCGCAAGAACAACCATCAGCAATGGGATCGTAATCAACAGACCATACCAGACATATTTTCCTTTTCCCCTCGGCTTCTTAGAACGGTTTTTCAGGAAAAAATCAAAATCCATAAACGGCTGTATGACATAGGCAACTGCAGAAATTGCTGTATACAGCACAGTGCCGAGGTACTTGGCAAAATCCCATTTGCTGTCCTCATATGTATGATGTACCATAAAGCTCCCGATCAGCAAAAGAATACCGATAAAGTTGAAGAACTGTATCGGAGCAGAGTCCGTGCTGAAGGTAGATATACCAAGTAATACAGAGCATATGATATAGAAAGGCGCATCCTTCTTAAATGAAATGTCAAGCGTCTTCATACAGAACATCAAAAAACAGTATGTTCCGCCGACAAAAATCGGAAACGTAATTCCCACAAGATTCTGATACAGGCAGAAGGTATAGAAAACTGCATAGACTAAGGCGGCAAGTGCAATCGTTCCAAAGTGGCTGCGTATCTGTTGCACTCTCAACTTCGATGCAGGTATAACTGTCTGCGCGGTCTGCTGCGTGACAGGCTGCGAACCGGATTCAGACACCTCTGTGCTGGTTTGTGTTGTAATAAATTCTACATTCTCTAATTCTGACATGCTTCTTCCTCCTTACGATATTCCAACAGATCTCCCGGCTGACAGTCTAATGCTTCACAAATTGCCTCGAGTGTGGAAAATCTCATTGCTTTTGCTTTGTTATTTTTTAAGATTGACAGATTTGCCATGGTAATATCTACTTTTTCCGCAAGCTCTGTTAACCCTATCTTACGCTGTGCCATAACCACATCCAGATTTACGATAATCGCCATCTATGCCACCCCCTAAATCGTCAGGTCATTCTCAAGCTTATATGAGACTGCCCTGTCGAATACCTGTGACAACACTTTGCTGAACATCCCCGCCACAATAAAAACAAGTATGACAACCAGAATCGCCGGTGTGATATAGAAAAACATCCGTACTGTGGAAACTGCTGCGATTGCAAATCCGTAGTTGCCCATCTTCTGCAGGCTGACCACATTTTCCTGAATGAAGCAGTCATCGTTCAGCACAGTTCTAAACATCTTACGCAGTTCGTTGACCAGCATGACTGCCAGCACCCCGTCTATAAAATATAGGATCACTGCCTGCCAGTAGAACTCATCAAACTTATCATAGTATGGTGCGATCGCCCTAATTGTGAGCGGCAAGGTCACACAAGTCAAAATGCCGCAGTAAAACATAAAGTCCAGTACAAATTTTGTTGCTCTCGTAATCGTTGCTTGTGTATCTCTGTCTTGATTCATTGCTCTTCCTCTTTTCCATTGTCCTCGAAAGTGGTATTTCCAATTGCCCTCCAGCAATCTTGTAATAAATATAGCACATTGCAAATTGAATTTCAATACTTTTTTATTGTTTTTCAATAAATATTAAATTTTTATCAATAAAAAGAGACCCGTAGGTCTCTTTGTGTTACTCTTACTCACTCACTCTTACTCTTGCATTTGTTTCTTGTGGAAATCGCTTCATTGCTGATCAATTTTCTGATCCATTTCCTATCTTCTGATTAATTCCCTTCTCATTGTAGAAGAACAGAACAATACCTCCCAGCAGGCAGAACGCACAAGCAATGCCTGCAACCATTCTATAACCGGTTCCGTCTGCAGTACCGATTGTTGCCACTGCAGTAAAAATCAGCATAGATAAGCTCTGACCCAATTTGAAGGCAAAGGTTCTTGCTGCATAGAACATACCCTCCCGATTTTCTCCTGTCTCTTTTGCATCGCTTTCGGAAATATCAGCCACCATAGCCTGCGGCAGTATGCCGAAGATTGCCATGGGCAGCGCTGCGATTGCGACCAGAATAAATCCTTGTACCGTTGTGGAAAACGGAAGTGCAGTGCCAAAAAAGGTTGCATACAGATAGGCTGCAGAGAACATTCTGAAGGCCAGCAGCACCAGCTTCTTCTTTCCCACTTTTCTGGAGATCATGTTCACAGGCACATAGAATACAAGCGAAAGCACGGACATTGCCACAAAGTAGATTGTTGACATGCTTTCTTCCAGTCCGAGCAGACTCGTCACAAAGAAGGGCAGGCCTGTCTGAAACATCGTAAGTGCAATCCAATACAAAATATCAGAACCGACAAAAATCTTGAAATCACGATTCCGGAATGTCTTGATCAGTGAAGAAATCGCTGTTCCCTCTACCGGTGTTGTAACGACATAATCCTTTTCCCGGATTGAAAATACCGGAACCAAAAGACAAATAAAAGCAACAACAGCAAACAGTACAAAGGTCAATCGCATTGCCGGCACACGTCCCAGGCTCGGTTCAAAGATGCCCCAGACTACCGGTGCCGCATAAGCGGTTGCAGTACCAAAGAAAAAGGTCAGTGAAATCGTAGTAGAGATATTCAACCGCTCCTCCTGTGTATGTCCAAGCTCCGGAATCAGTGCGTTAAAGGGCGTACAGTATGCAGTGATCGACAAATAGTAAAACAGCACAAATACAAGCAGCCATAACGCATTCAGCCAACTGGTCTGCCCAATCGGTGCACAAAATACCAGCACTGTGGATACCGCTAACGGCAGCGCCGCACATTTGAGGAACGGAATCCTTCTTCCATTCTTCGATTGACAGCGGTCAGATAAGGATGCAATCCAAGGATCTGTCACCGCATCAAATAACCGTCCCACTGCCGTGATCGCTCCAATGATCGTAATGACTCCCAAAATCACAAGACCCTGCGGAATAAAGATCGTCTGCCCCGCTGCTTTGGCTGCTTCATCCGGCTGATAGAAATACACCAGCCAGTTAGAGATCAGGCCTGACAGCAGCGCCCATCCGAACTGTCCTACTGCAAATAACCACATCTTCCCCATTGATAGTTTTTTCACTGTAACCCTCCATTCTGCTCATCCACAAGTTTCTGTACAAACTCTGTTCCTACCGCAAGTTCGACAACCCGATAAGCACCGCTGTAAATTCCAATCGTATGATTCCTCTTAATATTTTCACACATACCGATAAGCAGCTCCGGTTGTGTCAGAAACAGTTTTACCATCTGCAATGTATGCGGAATATCTCTGCATTCCAGCGTTCCGTCTCCAATTTCCGCAGAATGAACGGCACCCCATTGTTCATGTCCCCCAACACGCTTTATAAACAGTTTCGGAATCGGATAAAAGGAAAGCTCACTTGGTTTTGTTACAAGCACATCGCTTGCCCGCATTAGAAGGTTGGTCGTATAGACCGCTTCATAGATATTCTGATGGCAAAATGCATAAATACCCTCTATATCCTCTTTCGTGTCCGGAAGGTCATAGGCTTCTCCCATGGCATGCTTTACAAATTCGCAGGTTTTCCCCCATTCATCAAAATACTTTTCTGCATCCTGTAAGGATGGAATCTCTTCCGTAAGCTCTTTCCATACCGTTCGGTAATCTCCTACATTGACGAAAAGCACTGCCCTTTTTTCACGGATATAGGGTAATAAATACTTTATAATTGCCGCAAAGATCTCCTTTTGCGCCCCTGCACCTCCTATCGTCAGCAGAAAGCGCATCGGTGCATCCGACTTTGCCCGCTCTATTCTGGCATTGCAGTCCTTCTCTATATTCACTACAAGCTCATGGTCAATATAATGCCCGGTATACTGAAGTTCCTGCTGTCCCATTGGTTTCAATACATGATTCTTCTCCATACCGTTCAAAATACGATATCCCATGTAGGAAGCATGCGTCTGAATTGTATGAATGCTTCCTTCTGCAAGATGAAGCGCCATTGGCCAACTATCCGGTATTGCATTGACTACATGAGTCATTCCGGCATGCACCGCTGCCTGCGCAGGCCATACATGTGTAGCCACATAGGGTACATCCTTAGGAAGATCTTGAAATACAGGTGTCATCAGCTCCGCATTCTTCTGATCTGCGGCATTATAGGACAGTTTCCGAAAGCCCTCATAATTCACAGGCTCCCACACAAACCTGTTGAACAATCGACTCCTGCCTGATAATCGAGAACCAAGGGAATATAATGCATTCTGGTCATTGATCACCTTGCCGCCCGTTGTCTCCTGATAGGAGTTTAAATCCATCCAATAGGGTGTGTATCCCATCGCATGCGCCGCAGAGGCAATTGCCATAGAAATCCGATAATGTCCGAAGCCCATGCGGATGTTTCCTACAATCAGACTTTTCTCGTCCAGCTTACATTGTTTTACGTCTTCTTTTTCCTTCTGATTGACTTGTTCAGTCACTTCCGTTCTTGCAATTGCTCCGATTGTCAGATTCTTCACTCCAAGAATGGACCCAATGCAGGAATTTTCTTGTATTTCCAACTCATAATGCGTGTCTCTGTCATCTCCAAATTTTCGGATAAATTTCTTCTGTTTCTTCTCAGCACTGCGAATGACCTTTGTGCTCATCTGATTTCCAAATATCATACTTGAACGATCCATACCCCACCTGCTTTCCTGTTATGATCAGCGCTTCAGCAATCCGTCAAAAATAATATCCATCATTTCCTGCATGGCTGTCTCGTAAGTTATTTTGTTCTGAATCAAGGCATCTCCATTAATCAGTCTCTCATATACCTCACATAACAGCAGTTTTAAAATCACAATATTCGTTTGGCGAATGACACCTTCCTTCATGCCCTGCTCCAGCAAGGTAATCGAAGGCTCCCAATCACTTTCCAAACACTGTTCTACCTTTTGGTAAAGCTTCGGATAATTCATCTTCAATTCCATGATCCTGCGATAATCAATGACTTTGGCATAAGTCGGTACAATAGTAAACAATTGTCTGATCTTTTCATTGGTGGTAATCTCTTTGCTGCTCAGGATTTGTGATTGCTGCTGCTTGATATCAGCAAAAGTGCGGTCGATTACCATCTCAATGACGGCCTCCTTGGAAGCAACCGTCTCATATAAGGTTCTCTTACTGATTCCGATTCTTCTCGCCAAAGCATCCATCGTAAATTTAAATCCGCTATATCCGAACTCCTCAATTGCTCCGGCAAAGATTCTTTCAGTCAATTCCATATCTGTCACTCCTTTTGCACTATAAAAACCAATTCGGTTTTTTCAGTTTTATTATAGTAAAAAACATAACATCTGTCAAGATGCTATGTCATGTTATGCTTTTCCTGATGGTGAATCTAGCTGCACAGCTTTGCAACCACTTCATTGATGACCTTTCCGTCTGCCTTCCCCTTTAATTCCGGCATAATAGTTTTCATGATCATCCCTTTATTCTTAGAAGCAAGCACCTCTGCAAATTTCTCCTTCAAAATGCTCTCAACCTCTTCTGCCGACAACATTTTAGGGGCATACTCCTCGAACACTGCAAGTCTTGCCTGATACTCCGTCAACAGCTCCGTACGTTCTGCCGGGCATGTCTCAATCTGTTCCCTGACACTTTTCAGTTCCTTCATGATTGCCTGATCTACAAGCTCCTCCGGAATTTCCTCTCTGCATCCTGCATCAATCCCCAGCTTCTTTGCCGCCGCATAAAGTGTGGAAATAGAATCTTTTCGTTCCTTATCGTGTGCCTTCATGGCATCCATCATGTCCTTCTGTAACTTTACTAACTGCATTTCTCATTCCTCCTATTCCTTTCCTACCATATCATTTCATGGAATAAATTACAATATCAACTCTGCTTCTCTGTTTTCTATGAAATCTGCTATCAATGAATTAACAGCCTCAGGACTGTCAATATTGGAATTATGCCCTGCACCTTCAACCCATATCAGTCGATAGCCTTCTCCCTGACTCCATGCCTGATTCAGCTTCTTCGTACACCCTGCCACATCCTTTGTTCCGCAAAGCAGAAGAACCGGACAATCCATATCATAATTTCTATCCTGTTCTATCGCTTCAGCAACAGAGGCAAACCCACGTCCGCTCAATTTACAAAACTCCGCCTTCTGATACGCCATAACGGCTTCGCGGTAGTTCTGCTTTCCTGCTGCACTGGTTGCAATAGACAAACTCCACCGCACCATGAGTTTCCATGGAATCATGCGGTACATCCACTCCGTATGCTTGAGTGAAGCAACCATCCAGCCCGCATTATACTTTCGCTTTAACGAGCAGGAATCAACGGATACAAAAGCCTCGATGGACAACGGAAACAGTGCATGATACATCTGTATTATATAACCGCCATAAGACTGCCCGATCATAATCGGCTTTAGGATTCCTTCTCTGTTCAAAATATCATGAAGGATAACCGTTACCTCTTCCAAGGTAAAATCCAGTGGATAAGGACGCGATTCACCATGCGCCGGTGCATCCCATGTCAGGCAATGATACCTGTCAGAAAAGAACTCGATCTGCGAATCAAATAAATGATGCTCCGCAGTCAGCCCCGGCAGGAACACCATCCACTTCCTGCTCTTTTCCTCTCGGTCTTGTGTCAGCCAATAATGAATATCACCCTTTGCCGTATGAAAAACCTTCTCTTCTGCCTGCATTACTTTATCCTTTCATGTAATATTGGAATTCCCTCCGCTATCTCTGTATGGATAAATCTTTGACTTTCAGTCCATTTTTCTTTGCGCCATATCTCCAGCCGAACTCCGCTAAAAACTGATAGGCAAATGCCGGAAAGCTCGGTTCTACTGACAAAATTTCTCCACATGAACCGCTCTTGATATTTTCACACAATGCCCGAAAGGCAAGTGCCACATTCTTTTTAGGGCCATGCTCTCCCTGAATGGAAACCAGGTTCGCGGCCATTCCCCCGCCACCGACACCGACTCCCTGTCCAAATTTCAATCCGCATCTGCTGCTCCAGTGACAGATGTTCTCAATGGCGGGTGTGTCCTGCTTTCCATCAAAAAAGCCATTGTTAACGATTGCATAAACCATTGGTTGCTTCTCCAAAGGGTTTGCTTCAATGTACTTTTGTATCTGGATCAGACACCGAAGCAAGTGGGAAGGTATGGAATCAATATAAAGTGGAAAACAAAATAAAATTGCATCTGCGTGCAGAATGTTCTCTATCTCCCTTTGCTCCAGTTGCTTTTTATTACAGATATACATTTCTGTCTCTACATCATACAAATATTCTTTGACTATTTCAAGTAGCATCCCTGATGAACTATCCTTAAATTTGGGACTTCCGTTAATCAATGCGATCTTCATGATATCAGCTCCTCCATCGTTTCATAAAAATCTATACGCTCAGCCTGTCCACCAAAGTTTATGGCATTGGCAATGACCACCTTCTTGGCTGTCAGCTTTTCTGCTTCGGTACATGCCCCATAGAATAGGACACGATACTTTGGATTGTTATGATAACGCAGCTTATGATGCATCTCATGATTACGGCTGTATGTAAAATACGGATGAATCGTAGATAATGTACGGTCCAGAATATTTCTCACAAAAGGAGAATACGTTCCATAAATGCATTCACTCAGGATCACGATTTCATCTGCATGTCCTATGATTTCCCCCATCTTATTATAATGATCCTTCAAGACACAGCGTCCCGGCGTTTTCAGCCAGCAGCTAAAACAGCCAATGCAGTTTTTGATACTGCCGTCATCACCGATCAGGACAGCTTCCTCACCGTCCTTTACATACTTCGCCCGGATGACATCTTCATATTGTTGATCCATATCATAAATGATCACTTTCATCCTGTTTCTCCTTCCATTCCTGCTTTGTCAAACGCTATTCATAAGAAGCTAAATTTTTCAATCAAACCTTTAGAAGCTCTGTTCTCTTGAAAACAACACGCCCAAACAAATTCTATCTGTTGTCCTAAGTTCTTAGTCTATCCCCATGGAAGCCATGATCTCTTCCAAATCCTTGAAGCATTTTCTTGACAGCCATGCAACCCCACAGGTTGCCAGCGCCGCTATGATAAATATAACATAAACCTCTCCCAACAGAGCCTCAAATAATCCTCCGTAGATTGCCTGTCCTAACGGTGAAGCACACATACCGATACACATTGCCGCAGATATAACCTTTCCAATGATATGCCCCGGAACAATCATCTGCAGATACGACATCATCTGAATAGAGAACAACGCCGCAAGTACCATCATCAGCAGACAACTGATGACAACGATTACATAGGCTGTCATTGCCGGCATCGGCATGGCAAGGGCAATTCCGATCGGAACCAAGGTCAGCGCATCGAAAATCAATGTTCGATAACTGTTGCGTGCCTTGAGCTTCTTTGACAGAACCCCTGCCAGCAAGCCACCTGCAAGACTTCCTGCTGCAATCGCGCCTTGTGCATATCCGTACAGCTGATTGGCTGTTTCTGTGTCAAATGCAAGCAGCTGCGTTACAATGACGGGCAGACCGATAATCACAAGTGCACTCATGATCAGATTGAGGGCAGCAATCACAAATGAAAGCTTTAAAATAAGCGGCTGTTCATAACGCATAAAGTGAAAGCTTTCCTTGAGATCACCAAACCCAATTTCAAAAATATTTCCTTCTGCTTCCTTCTTTTCAAATGGAATATGAATGAATATTTCCATTACAGCCGAAATAATAAAGCATACAATACTAATATACAGAATCGGCATGATGCCAAAGAAGCCAAACAGCGCACCACCGATTACAGGACCGATTAGTCCTGCAACTGAGCTGACCAGATTGATCACCGCGTTGCCCTGCATAATATGCTCACTGGCCAAAAGCGCAGGAATACTTGCCTGCACAGATGGCTGATAGGTTCCCTGAATCCCATATAGAATAATCATTGTCACAAGAATCAGGCCTACTGCACTGACTCTGCCAAGCATCAAGGTAAAGCCTAAAATGAGTGCTGCAGTAGAAAAGTCCAGAATCACCATAATGTTTCTCTTATTGATTCTGTCCGCAATGATACCTCCAATCGGCACCAATACGATCATCGGAATAAATGCCACTGCTGACACAATACCAAACAGCGCTGCCGACCCTGTTTCATTAAGCAAATAAAGCGGCATTGCAAATCGCAGGATCGCATTTCCAAATAACGAAATGATCTGTCCCAATACCACCATCAGAAAATCTCTGTTCCATAATTTTGTCGTTTCCATTTTATATTTTTCCTTCTTCTCTTTTATCCTATTATGTATGCTAGCAGAATTTCGTTTGTGAAACAAGTGACGATTGTAATATTGTCATCCATCTATTGTCCATGCTAAAATCAAGGGAGAGTTCTCGTTGCGCAGCAATGAGATACCAAAACTGAACTGCATCAATATACTGAAACGAGGAAGCAAATTTGTTTCATAAGGAAAATTTTGAATTATTTTTAGAAGAAAATAAATATATAGACTATCACCATCCGCTGATTCAGGAGAAGATCAAGGAATTATTTCATGAATCCATGAATGAGATTGAGAAGGCCGAAGCTGCCTATCTGTATGTAAGAGATGAAATTCCACACTCCTATGACATTATGGCGAAGACGGTAAATGCAAAAGCTTCAGATGTCCTGAAAAACCACACCGGAGTCTGCCATGCCAAATCTAATCTGTTAGCTGCTTTGCTTCGCTCACAGGGGATTCCGACCGGCTTTTGTTTTGAACGCCTGATCTTGGCAAATGATGAGTCCAAGGGCTATTGCATCCATGGCTACAACGCCGTATATCTTTCCAATCACTGGGTGAAGCTGGATGCACGCAGCAATAAACCGGGTGTTCAGGCAGAATTTTCTCTGACCAATCCTATCTTGGCATTTCCACCGCGTAAGCAATATAACGAATACTATATTGATGGTATTTTTGCACACCCGTGTCCGGAATCAATGGCAGTATTAGAACAATCGAAGACCATACAGGAGGTTCTGGATACCTGCACGGATTTACATACACAAAAGCCTGATATTCCAGAAATCACTGTCAGACCATTTGCCGCAGAGGACGTCAAACTATTTTCTGACTGGCTTGATCTTCCCCACGTACAAAAGTATTATCATGACCCACTTGACTGGATTGATGAGGTAGAAAAAAGAGATACGGAATTTTCTTGGATCACTCAAATGATTGTAATGCTTGAACAAAAGCCTATCGGATTCTGCCAGTATTATGATTACCGAAAGAGCATCCCCTATGGGGAAAACTGGCAGGGTACCATTCCAACCGAAAATACCTACAGCCTTGATTATATGATTGCGGATACTGACTATTTGGGCAAGGGATATGGAAGGCAGACTGCCCTCAAGCTGATACAGTTGATTCAGATGGAATCGGATGCCAAACGCATCATCGTCCAGCCTGAAAAAGAAAATCTTCCATCCTGCAGCACGCTTCTGTCAAGCGGTTTCATTTATGATGCACAAAACGAATTGTATCTTATGGAACTATCGCGTTGAAATTGGAAATATTTCACTTTATCGTATCCACCCATTTCCCATTCCGTCTGTTAGTATCCACCTGTCATTGCTTTTATCATAAACAAGCGTATCAGAGCATTCCGGCATTCCCACAACATAGGGATAATCAGGGCCTAATCCATTTTTGTTTACGATGTATTTCCCATTTTTTAGATTTCGGTTATTAGCAGCACTTTTAATCTCAAAAATTTCATCCTGTGTATAAATAGTGTAGTCTAAATATGCTGTTATAACCTCATCATATGGAAGCTC
>CAZABT010000006.1:0-44042 GCA_964483395.1 uncultured Lachnospiraceae bacterium | reverse complement strand
TCCCTCTGTACAACGATATTTTTCAATTTCGCCGGGATATCAGGGAGGTGCTGAACATGTTTTCAAAAGAGTTAGAGGAAATGGATCGCAACACCATACGATATATGGTGGAACAGCAACAGGATGTAATTGAGAGGCAAAAGACTGAGTTGATAGAAAAAGAAAATGAGAAGAAAGCAGTTCTCGCAGAAAATGAACAGCTACGCAAACAACTTAGTCTTCTGAAAAAAACTAATCAATGAAATAAAGAGTAATTATTACGAGGCCGACGAATATAAATTGTCGGCCTCGCTTACTATCTTTTGTTTTCAAGAGGAATCCTTTTTTGAACTCAAAACGGGATTTTTTCCTGTTTACAGATTCGCAGCACTACAAATTTTCCTGTTGTCAGTGCAACCGGGAGACCACCCGGCATCATCATGTACATACCCGCCATATAGCAGTTGTGAAGTCCCTTAATGATTCCTTTATGCATAAGCTGCTTTGTCTTGGGAGTCATTAAGAATGACATCCACGCACCATGATACGTATTTGTGAAACGATGATATGTCATCGGTGTATAGACATCCAGTAAGGTCAGTTTGCCGGTAAGCTCCGGATAACGTTCTTCAATTTTCTTTTGACATAAGACTGCCAGACGCTCCTTTTCCTGCTTATATTTTTCCTTGTCCTCATATAATTTTTCCCACCAGAGAAAATCTTGATCACTTTGATCCAAATAGACACTGAATACCGACTTCCCTTCGGGATGAAAATCCGGTTCATACGCATAATTAATGATTTGCAGGAAATCAACATGCCTCGTTGCAACTGTGTAGGGTTCAGTATGAAATGAGACAGTTTTTGGAATCTCTGTGGCGGCAGCATCTACTCCAAATACCACATGAGCCGAAGTTGGAAGCTTGTAGGTATTCATGTCCGCAAATCTTTGCTCCAGCTGCTTATCTGGAAAACGTCCCTGCAGCAGCTTATGTAACGTATAATATGCATCTCCTGCGGCAATCACATAATCTGCCGAAATCTTTTCTCCTGTTTCCAGTCGTATTCCCGTCGCCGTCTCCCTGCCGTTTGCCGAATGAACCAATATTTCCTCTACACCTGTGCCTGTAACAATCCGGCCGCCCATGCTTTGATATTTCTCAGCCATACGAAGCGCCATTGCACGGCTTCCACCCTTTGGAATATCCCCGTCCCCGGAGCATACAGTTGCCATGGACATCACAAATGCCGTAATGCTGTAGTCTACCGGCATAGACATTGCAAAAAGCTTCTGCAGTGCCGGATGCTGGTATCTCTTTCCATATGCAACACAGCTGATTGACTGATACTTCTTCATAATCCTGCCAGCCGGCATCATTTTGGAACCAAGTGACAGCATTTCTTTGAACGATATCATATCCATAGGTACTTTGGCGGGCATCTCCATGGAAGAAGCCGCAACAATATCATCCACCAGTTCATCAATGAGCTTTCCGTCCTCCGGAGAGATATCTTTCAGCTCCTTACGCAGCTTTTCTGCATCCTTCCACAGTGTAATCGTAATTCCGTCAATTTCATAAACTCCAAAATAGGGAATATGAATCAGTTCAATTCCATCACCCAACGCTCCGGTCTCTACCCACGAATCGTACATATCTGACCCCTTCTTGGAGCCTGTCAGCCAATGGATGCAGTTATCGATATGATATCCGTTCCTGTCCCAGCCGGTACACTGTCCGCCTACTATACTATGCTTCTCATAGATTACACTCTCAAAGCCGTACTTCTGTGCATAAATCCCTGCGGTCAATCCTGCTACTCCGCCACCTACTATGACTATTTTCTTCATCTGATACTTCCTCCATTTGATATATGATTGTCTTCCCAACTTCACATTTCCATCCTCCTATGGTCTGCTAAATACGTAATATATCAACAAACCATGCTGCCTCCGGCAGCGGCAGGGAACGATCTCTTGCAAATGACATCGCCACTCCCTGAACTGCACACCAGAATGTCAATGATAGCGCCAGCGGATCTCCTTGTTTAAATTCTCCCATTGACTGTCCCAGCTGCACAAGCGGGACACTTTCTTCAACGGCAAGCGTCTGTTCCATTAACTCCTGCACCCGTTCTGTCTGTGGTTCAAAAAAATATGCCTGCACCATCAGAATGAATAAATTTGCTGATAACGGATGGCTTGTCAATGACTCAAGAATGAGCTGTACCGCCTTTTCAAAGAATTTTTCCGGATCCTTCTCTTCAATCTGCATCATACTGCGCGGACCGCTGATTCCAATTTCCAGCAAAGCCTCGTACAGCTTTTCCTTTGATTCAAAATAATGAAACAAGAGTCCGGTGCTCATGTGAGCTTCCTTTGCAATATCTGTAATCTTTGTCGCCGCGTACCCTTTTTTGACAAACAATGCAAGCCCGGCAGCAAGAATATCATTTCTTCTCTGTTCCTTCTGTTCCTCTCTGACTCCCATATGCATTGTCCTCCTCAGTTTTCCGACTGAACATCCATCCGAAATCTTGAATCTTCTTGATCATAAAAAAATGAATCTAAATTCATTGAATAATTATTCATTGAATTTGGATTCAATATATCATTCTGACGCTACGATGTCAATATGACATTCGTCATATCTTACAAGAATGTGACATCCCCATTCTGTGAACAATCCCTCTGTCACTTCCATCTCTCTGTACTTCTAGAACAAATGAAAATCTATCTGCATCGATACTCATCCAGAAATCCTGCTCTGGAAAAACATCCTGCAACTCCGGATCAAAGAAATGTTTTGCAGCTTTTTCCCGCAATGCCAGTGCCTTTGTCCGAATATCAAAGGGTTCACAAAGAAGCAGACTTTTGATATATTCAGCACAGAGCGTATCCTCCTCCGTCTCTGCAATTCCACGCTTACCCATACAAACCAATGAAACATATTCCGGAGACCTCTGACGAATATATTCTGCCACAGCACCTGCGTTTACAAGGCTTCCGGTAATCAATTCCTCTGCGCCGACAGCATTGACAATTCCCTGTGTTCCCGCGCCGCTTGTGTGAATGATCGTCTTACCGGAGAAATCTCCTGTTGCCGTTTGTGACGGAGAATTACCAAAATCGCAGCCCTCACAGATTTTACCCATTCTCTCACCGATTAAAATATAATCAGGATGCTCCTTCTTCAATCGATAGGCTTCCTCCAGTGTTCCGACCGCTATGATTTCCTTCGCACCTCTGTCAAACAAATAGCACTCTAAAGAAAACGCACGGAAGACATCTATGATTACGGTTAAACCTCTTGCCTTTTTCGCGCCCTCG
The DNA here is from genome assembly GCA_964483395.1 of uncultured Lachnospiraceae bacterium. Lineage (GTDB taxonomy): Bacteria > Bacillota > Clostridia > Lachnospirales > Lachnospiraceae > JAAYYM01. The sequence goes on along the minus strand of CAZABT010000006.1, from coordinate 40,735 downwards.
ATCATCTGTAATATTTCTATTTTCATTTTCTCATATCCTCCTATCATCTCTGCCATCGAATAATCTTATGCTTCTTTGATCAGTTCCGCAACAAATGCATTGATGGGATGTGCCATGACCTGCTCCGGTGAATCAAGCTGTAGAACTGTGCCCTGATCCATGACTAAGACACGATCCCCCAACTTCATTGCTTCGCGGATGCTGTGCGTGATAAATATCACTGTTATTTTAAGTTTTTTCTGCAATTCTAAAATCTCATCCTGTAATGCCTGCTTCGTGATCTCATCAAGTGCTCCAAAGGGCTCATCCATTAAAAGAACCGATGGTTCTGCTGCTAATGCTCTTGCAATTCCAACTCTCTGCTGCTGACCTCCGGACAGTTCTGCCGGATAACGCTTCGCCATTTCTTCTTCCAAGCCTACCAGCTGCAGCATTCTGAGTGTCAGAGCATGATTTTCAGTCTTGTTCTTTCTTCCGCTGATCACGGGAACATAGGTAATATTCTTCTCCACAGTCATATGGGGAAAGAGTCCTTTATTTTGAATCACATATCCGATTCGCCTGCGAAGTGCAATTAAATCTGTTTCCTTCAGATTCTTTCCTTCAGCATAGATTTCCCCGCTCTCAGGTGTATACAAACCGTTTATCAGCTTCAGCATGGTGGTCTTGCCGCATCCGGAACGTCCGATGACCGTCAGGAACTCACCCTGCTTCACAGTCAAATTAAAATCCTGCAATATTTGATTTTCTCCAAATCGTTTATATACATGCTCAAGCCTGATCATATCCATTGTCTAGTTCACCATTCCTTTGGATTCCAGATATGCCTTCGCAACCTCCGCTTCATTCTTCCCTTCAACCTCTACCTGATAATTAAGACCTGCCATCTCCTGATCAGACAAAATGCCATCCATCTTCATCAACACAGCTTCCAAGCCCGGATAATTGTTCAATGCCTCATTTCTGACCACTGTTGAGCAAAAATAGTTTGCCTGCAGATGCTTGTCATCCTCAAGTACGACAACTCCGTCTCCGCCAATCTGTGCATCGGTTGTATAACCGTTCGTTACATCAATATCACCGGTTGACATGGCTTCATATTTGAGTCCGATATCAATATCCTTCACATCCTTAAACTGAATCCCATAAGTATCACATAACAGTTTAAAGCCATCTTCACGTTCAATGTAGTCTGGATTCCCGCCGAATACAAGTGTGTCCGGAATCATTGCCAAATCAGAAGTCTTCTTCAGCTTGTACTGATCTGCCACTTCCTTTCGGGCAACTACCGCAAAAGTGTTGTTAAAACCATAAAGTCCAAGCCAGGTCATATCGAATCTCTCCTGATATTCCTCCTGCAGCTTTTGAAACATTTCATCATCTGTGATTCCCGATGCATCATGCCCCAATACCATAACCCATCCACTTGAAGTATATTCAGGATACAGGTCAAATTCCCCCTTCTCCATGGCAGGCTGGATATTACTCGTACCGCCACCGATTCCCTTTGTGATCTCTGCCGTGTAATCCGTATCATTTTCAATCAAAAGCTTCAGCATCTCACCCAAAATATATTGTTCCGTCATCGGCTTCGTTGCAATCTGAATTGCCTTCTTTGAAGTATTCTGCATCGTCTCCGTCTTTTGTCCGGCCCCACAGCCTGCCATACACATTCCCAGCACCAAAACAAGCACTGTTGCAATCGCGGCTGTACGCCTGAATCCTCTGCTATAATCTTTTCTAATTCTGATAAACGTTCCTTTTTTTCTTTTCTCCTGCATGTTCATTCCCTTTCCTATGCTATGCTGTTCTCTTTCTTATGCTGTTCTCTTTCCTATAAATGCCTGCGTCGATTGATACTCCTCTCCAGCCTTCCCAACAGCCAATCGCTGATCAATGCCAGCAGAGCAATCAAAACACTTCCACAGAATGTCAAAGCCGTATTATAAACGGTGATTCCTCTGTATACGGCCACACCCAATCCTCCTGCACCAATAAAAGAGGCAATTGCCGCAACCGAAATCGTCATTACCACCACATTCCGAAATCCGGCCGTAATCACACCTAATGCCAACGGAAGCTTAATCTTGAGCATGATCTGCATATCCGTGCTTCCCATTCCTCTGGCAGCAGTAATGACATGATCATCGACATTTCTGATGCCTGTATAGGTATTACGCACCATTGGCATGATTCCATAAATGGTCAAAGCTGCCACTGCAGTTTTATTTCCGATTCCAATAAACGGAATCAGCATGCCAAGCAGAGAAATTGAGGGTATCGTATAAAACACATTAGCAACTCCCAGTATCAGAGCCGCTGCTTTCTCATACCCCGATATCCAGATACCAAGCATGATTCCGATGATTCCGGCCAATACAATCGAGACCAGCGATAATCCAATATGTTGAAATATCAACTGTCCAAACCACTCTCTGCGTTCAATGAATGTAGCAATAATCTCCGTTAATAATTCCAATGCTATGCCTCCTGCTTCGGGCTGACCATACGTTTTGTCAAGAACATTTGTTCTGATATATGGATTATAGTGGTTAGCGCCACTCTTGTCAAGTCATATTCCAAACGTATTTTCTTTTGTATTCCAAACGTATTTCCTTTTGCAGAATACATAGCTTCTGAGCAAAAAAACGGCTCCGGTCTGATCCTATGTCTGAACTTTCATTTCTGACATAAGCCTCTCCCAAAGCCGAAAATATCTGCTATAATCTAACACTCAGCATATGAATCCATCAAATGTCCGCCGCCGTTTCTGCCCATATCTGATTGATTTCTTCTCTTTTGCTTTTCCTGATCAGATAAAAACTCCATACAGAAGCAATCACACAATACAATGACATCATAAGTATAAACATCAGTCCTCCACGACTGTTCAGGAAATTCAATACCGGTAAAAAACCGCTATCATAGATCAGTGTACCCTCTACAACATTCTGCGGTGCCGTCATCATGTCCATAGCACTGAATATATCAATCACTCCATGTATCAATATCATCGCCCAAATATTTTTGCTTCTAATAAAAGCAGCTCCAAAAGCAAATCCCAATGCCGTAGCATAAAACACCTGAAACAGCGTACTCTTCAGCGGTGCGCCGGAAAGCAGATTGCCCAGATGTATGACTCCAAAAATCAAGCTGGAGAAAATCATACTCTTCATTGCCTTATGCGGATCATCCTTCCAATGCAGCATCATATTCCCCACAAGATAGCCTCTAAGCAATACTTCCTCAAACAGTCCGACCACCAGATAACTGACAATACATAAAATAGCCGAGTCTGCATATACACCATATGGAAAGTTGGTGGCAAAGTTCTGAATCAAAAACGGAATTGCCGGAACCAGCATCAGCCAAAAACCTTTTCCGAAATTCTTTGTACGAAAGCCTATCGTAATCTTTCTCTCATACATCTCCCGTACCATCAATATCGTCAACAGTGAAATGGACAGCTTTAAAAAAGTAATTGCCCATTCATTATCCTTTAGCAGCGTGACGGAAATTGGTTTGTAAAACAATTCTCCTAAGATCAAAATAGATAAAATCCAAAAGATGGCTGCATGCTGATCCACCATCTTTCTTAACCACTTGCTCATAATCATGTTCCTCCTCTGTTTGTGTGTTATACTATTATAGCACTTTTTCCGGCTGTATTTTTTTTATTTTTCATGCACTTTTCTGCCCTGCATTCCTGCTTGAGCTGATTCAGCTTCTCCTGTAATCTTTCTTCAAAATGCCTGTTCATGTGTAATCTTCTATCTGTTCTATGATAGGAAACAATATCTCAAGTAAATGCTGGAACTATGCAGACATGCCCATAACAGTTCCGCCATACTGCTTATGCAAGACAGGATCTCACATGTTTCCTTGCCCACAAAAAGCAAAAAACGTGCACCAGAAGTGTCAGAATCCAGGAAATCGGATAAGACCAATAGACTACCGAAATCGTATGAAATTTCGGTATCTTGAAAATTGTTGCCAACCATACAAGTCGAAAACCACATGCCCCGACCAAAGATACAAACATCGGCATAACAGAATAACCGATTCCACGCAGTCCGCCCACCATAACATCCATCATACCGCACAAGGCATAAGTAAACGCGATGACCCATAATCTGGACATCCCGGCCTCAATCACCGCCGGACTGTCCGTGTATATATGAAGCAGACTGTTTCCAAAAAAGACCGTACTCATACCCAAAACCACTCCGACAACCGTGACACACAATTCTCCGGTAAGAACAATCTTGTCAATTCTCTTATATTGCTTCGCGCCCAGATTCTGCCCTGTAAAGGAAAGCGTTGCCTGATAAACAGCATTCATTGCCATATAAATAAATCCCTCTATATTGGCGGCGGCTGAATTGCCTGCCACCACTACTTCCCCAAATGAATTTACGGCAGACTGGATTACCACATTGGACAAAGCAAAGATGACTCCCTGAAATCCTGCCGGCAGCCCTATTTTCAATATCCTCACAAATTTGTCCCAATCTATCCGCAGTTCTGAAAAAGCCAAACGAATGGCACCTGTTTCATGCATCATGCACCTGATGACCAGCGCTGCAGAAATATACTGTGATATAACCGTAGCAATTGCAACTCCGGCTACATTCAGTTTGAATACGATCACCAACAGCAGATTCAGTACAACATTCACAATTCCTGCACAGGTCAGATAATACAACGGACGCTTCGTATCACCAACGGAACGAAGCACTGCACTTCCGAAATTGTATACCATGGTAGCCGGCATTCCCAAAAAATAGATTCGCAGATAAACCGACGCTAACGGCAATACTCCTGCAGGTGTCTGCATCATTTCCAAGATAACCCCTGCACCTGCCACTCCGATCAGGGTCAGTATCACACCACTGTAAATACCAAGCAGCACAGAGGTATGAACCGTCTGCTTGAGTTCCTTATCCTGCTTTGCACCATAATAGTGCGCCGTCAGTACATTCGCACCGACAGACAGCCCCACAAACAGATTGACCAGCAGATTGATCAAGGCCGTATTGGAGCCCACTGCCGCCAACGCATTGTCGCCTGCAAACCGCCCCACCACAATAATATCCGCCGCATTAAACAACAGCTGCAGGATGCTGGAACACATCAAGGGAATCGTAAAGAGCAGCATTTTCCTTAAAATTGGCCCATGCACCATATCAATTTCATATTTTTGTTCACTTTTTTGTATGATCATCTGTATGCTTTCGCTTCCACTCCTTCACAACCCTCAGCTTCTCACTGACAGCCTTTTCGCTGCCCTGCTCTGTTGGCCGGTAATAGACTGTTCCCAGCATGGATTCCGGCAGACATTCCATGGTTGTCAGCTTTTCCTCCGTATCATGTGCATATTCATAGTCCTTGCCATACTCCAGTTCTGCCATCAGCTTAGTCGGCGCATTGCGCAGCTGCAGCGGCACAGGCTCTGCCCGCTGGCTCCTGATATCTGCTTTACAGGCTTCACAGGCCGTATAAAGAGCATTGGATTTCGGTGCCATAGCCAGATAAGTCACTGCATGCGTCAGGTTCACGTCACATTCCGGCATCCCGTTGAAATGACAGGCCTGATAAGCCGCCACTGCCACCTGCAATGCCTGTGAATCCGTCATTCCTATGTCCTCACTGGCAAATCGGATCAGTCGTCTTGCAATATATAAAGGTTCTTCTCCGCCCTGCAGCATCCTGTTCATCCAATAGATTGCAGCATCCGGATCAGAATTACGCATGGATTTATGCAGCGCCGAAATCAGATTATAATGTTCTTCGCCATTTTTATCATATAAAAGTGACTTGCGGGTGATGCACTGCTCCATCCCCTCATCTGTCACAACAATTCCCTCGGCGGACAACTCACCGTTCAGCACTGCCATCTCCAAAGTATTCAGTGCCGTTCTGGCATCTCCATTGGCAAATGCTGCAATTGCATTCAGCTGCCGATCCTCAATCTTAACATTCTGATATCCGAAGCCCTTCTGACTCTTTACTGCATTCTGCAGCAGCTTAAATAGATCGGCATCGGACAGCGCTTTCAGGACAAATACCTGACAGCGTGACAGCAGAGCCGAATTGATCTCAAAGGACGGATTTTCCGTAGTCGCACCAATCAATATGATACTTCCGCGCTCCACATAAGGCAGAAATGCGTCCTGCTGTGCCTTATTGAAACGATGAATCTCATCTACAAACAGAACCGTACGAATTCCAAGACTTCTGCCTTCATCTGCCTGCTTCATGACATCCTTAATTTCTTTTATTCCGCTTGTAACAGCCGAGAAATTAATAAAATCGGCATTTGTTCTGCCGGCAATGATGCCCGCCAAGGTTGTTTTCCCGACTCCCGGAGGCCCCCAAAAAATCATGGAGGACACCTGATCCCGTTCGATCAGCTGCCGCAGCATCTTTCCTTTTCCAAGCAGATGCTCCTGCCCTGCAAATTCCTCAAGACTTTCCGGACGCAGCCTGCTTGCCAGCGGAATGGATTGTGTTCTGTGATCATCAAATAATGACATCTGTTTCATATTCTTTAACCTCTCGAATACTCACAGTATAGCAAACATTTGTTCTTGTTGCAAGAAGCGTTTTGTTTTTCTCTTCTCGCTATTCCTGATTAACCTCGTGTCAGACGTCTGCGTATCTGCGGTCCTGCAAAAGCCGCGATTCCGATTTTAATCAGATCACCGGGCACAAATGGAAACACGCCCGCTGCCAGTGCCGCCACAAAGGAAAGCTGCGCCTGATGAGCCAGCCATACTGTTCCAAACAGATATAACACCGCTGTTCCCAACACCATTCCAAGGAAACACATCCATCTTTTTTCAAAAAATCGGTCAATGAACAGACCGCTGATGACAGACATAAAAATAAACCCGATCAGATAACCGCCTGTCGGCCCGAGCAGCTTTGCAGGCCCACCGGAAAACCCGGAAAACACAGGCACACCACAGAAACCAATGAGCAGATAAATTCCATAGCTGAATGTTCCGTACTTCATTCCGATTGCATATAATGCCAGAAAAATCGCCAGTGAAGAAAAGGAAATCGGAACCGCTCCAATCGGTATGGATAGCGGACCCAAAACGCAGATGACAGCCGCCATTAAAGCCGTGGTCGTCAATTTGTACACCTTTGTATTGTTTTTCATGAATTGAGTCCTTTCTTTATATTAAGCGCCGACCTCATCATGAGTAATCCACCTCCACCAGACACAGCCCCTTGGCCGGAGCCGTTATCCCTGCTGCTTCTCTGCTTTTTGCTTCCAAAATGCTGCTCACCTGCAAAGGGGTGATTTCACCCAGCCCTACGCCAACCAGTGTTCCGGTCAGAATCCGAACCATGTTTCTCAGAAAACCGTTTCCATGAAAGGCAAATGTCACATAATCAGAATTACGTTGAATCTCAATCCGGTCAATCACTCTCACCGTAGATTTTTTCTTCTGTGAATTCTTGCAAAAACTGCAAAAATCATGTTCACCAATCAGATAGTCCGCTGCTTCCTGCATCCTTGCAATATCAAGCCTCTGCTCCAGCGTCCACACGTATTTGCGGTCAAACAGTGGCTTTGTCACACCATCAAAGCATGTATATCGATAGGTCTTGCCAACTGCATTATAACGTGCATGGAATCGTTCAGATGCCTCTCTTACTTCTTTGATCACAATATCATCCGGCAGATAATGATTCATATAATCTCTAAGCTTTTCTGCCTCCATATCTGTATCCATAAAAAAATTGGCAACCATGCCCTCCGCATGCACTCCTGCATCCGTTCTTCCGGCTCCAATCACTTCCGTCATTTCCTCACTCAGATGAGAAAGTACATCCTCTATTTTACCTTGTATGGTCACCTGATTCGGCTGATGCTCCCAACCGAAATACCTTGTTCCATCATACCCTATGATCACCTTGTAATTCTTTCGCATACTGCTCCCTTCGATGTATATTGCCGTTCCTTTCTTACTATACTAACTGTGGTCATGAAAAACAAGGTTCTTTCACAAGGTTCTTTTTGTGTTTTTTTCTAAATTGAGTTATAATACACTTAAAGCATTTGTAATAATCATGCAATTTAATCTATGTCGCGGAATTGCACTTGCAATTTCATTTGGAGGGAAAGCCTATGCTGGAAAAGATTGATTTAAAAAAGGAAATTGATGATACGGAATATAAAGCCAAAAAAGAAGCACTGACATTATCCTTAGCCGCACTTCAAAGAGAGTTGCGTGCCAAAAATGTACCTGTCATGATTGTATTTGAAGGCCTCGGTGCCGCCGGCAAGGGTGTACAGATCAATCATCTCATTCAGCCGCTTGATCCACGCGGTTTTGAAGTCTATACAACTGCAAAGGAGACCGAGGATGAGCACATGCACCCTTTCCTTTGGAGATTTTGGACAAAGACACCTGCCAAGGGCAGAATCGCTGTCTACGACAACAGCTGGTACCGCAAGCTGCTCTTGGAACGGTTTGACAAAGCCACTACAAAAAAACAGGCACATGCCGATTATATCGAAATCAATTCCTTTGAAAAGCAGTTGACCGATGACGGAACTTTATTGATCAAATTCTTCCTTTATATTTCAAAAAAAGAACAATCCAAACGCTTTAAAGAACTGCTTTCCCACAAAGGTACGGCCTGGCGCGTCTCAGATGGTGATGAACACCGCAATCAGGACTACTCACGCTTTTCCAAAATTGTCGAGGAAATGCTGCAGTTAACAGATGTGGAGTATGCTCCATGGACGATCATCGAAGCAGAAAATGAAAAATATGCCTCTATCAAGATTATGTCAACCGTTGAAAGACTGTTTAAGCAAAAGCTGGCGGCAATAGAATCGGCTACACCTGCCGTGAAGGATGGTAAATTCAGCGAAGGCAGTTACCAGACCGGTTCTCTGCAAAAAGCTGATCTGTCCAAAAGCCTGACACGGGAGGAATATAAGAAAAAAGTCAAAAAGCTGCAAAAGCGGCTGACCAACTTACACGGACAACTCTATGCCAAACGTATTCCGGTTGTGCTTGCCTTTGAGGGCTGGGATGCTGGAGGAAAAGGCGGTGCCATCAAGCGGCTGACAGAAGCCTTGGATCCGCGCGGATATACCGTCAATCCAACCTCTGCCCCTAATGATATTGAGCGTGTACATCATTATCTTTGGCGATTTTGGAATCACATGCCAAAGGACGGGCACATAGCCATCTTTGACCGTACCTGGTATGGACGTGTTATGGTAGAGCGCATTGAAGGCTTCTGCTCCACAGAGGAATGGGAACGCGCTTATAAAGAAATCAATGATATGGAATCACAGCTTGCAAGTCATGGAGCAATCGTCATCAAATTCTGGATGCAAATTGACAAAGAAGAACAGGAGCGGCGCTTTACAGACCGCCAGAATTCTCCTGAAAAAGCATGGAAAATCACTGATGAGGACTGGCGCAACCGTGAAAAATGGAATCTGTATGAACAGGCGGTGGATGAAATGCTGATCCGCACCTCCACCACCTATGCACCATGGGTCATTGTAGAAGGAAATGATAAATACTACGCAAGAGTCAAGGTACTTGAAACAGTCGTCGATGCACTTGAAAAACGTCTGAAATAAACCTGTTACAGTCGCAGGGACCGTATGATTTCCATTGTATCCTTACCGGCCCTGCAATAATAACTGCATGTACCGCATTGTAAGCAGGAGGCTGCCTGTTCCTTTGTAACAGGCGGCTTCTTTCCCTTTTCAAGTGCCTGCACCGCCTTGTATACCTCGATTTTCATCGGACACTTTCTCGCACATATCCCACAGCCGCCACACTTTTGATCCTCAGAATACTGTACCTGATTCCCAAAAGCGATAAAGCAGACTCCGTTATCAATCACACTGTCTTCAGATGCCTCCTCTGCTGACAGGATTCCGCCTCCATAATAAAACCGATCTCCTTTGTCCGGCTGATCTCCAAATACTTTTTGAATTGTATCATATACACTTTGACCATTGTCTACTCTGGCAATCGCAGCAATACCGGTATGCAGATCTGCCGCAGTGATATATCTGCCGCTGCTTTGCTCCGGCCGAACATGTGCCTGACAGACTGCAAAGACTGTCTGCACATTCAATACAAGAATTCCCTGCTCCGCAGGTCTTTTCTCTTGATCATATTGAATGCCGTTAATGGTTCTGAGCAGCAGCTTTTCCGCACCCATCGGATAGCGATTGGGCACGATCTGAAGCTCCACGGCCGGCAGCTGAATTTCATAGGGCTGTCTCACTGCCAAAATAACTCTTTGAAACTCCATGGCATGTACCAGCAGGCCTATTCCTATTTCAATTTCCTTCCTATGATGCTGCATGAGCCAGTCATCCTGCAGCAGTCCAGGATCACAGGAAACTCCGTTGATCAACAGAATCCTCTGCCCGGCAGCAGCATGCTGTACCGCCTCTATCTTTTCTGCCGTATCAAATGCTGCTCCGCCCCTGCCGCATATGTGGCTCTCTCTGATTTCCTGCAGCAGTTGTCCGATTTCTGTCAGCTGCATAAAAGCATCATCACAAAAATCGGCTTCACATATTTGACTTGTACAGTCAACCACTTCCTTATGCTGTCTCAGCCGAACCACCTTTCCAAGCTTTGCTTTTGGCAGGTCATGCTTTATGACAGTTGCCTTGATATGACGATGATTCCAGTGATCCTCCCACTGGTTTCCCTTCATAAAACGATTTTTCCTGACTGATTTTCGACTGATCAGTGTATGTCTGATGCCATGCCGCAAATATCCTTGTTCATACAAATGCTCCCGCATTTTTCTGATCTGCTCAGCCGTCTCCGGATTCTTGGAATGGAAATCCGTTAATTTTTCAAAAAAGCCCTGTTCTATCAGCATTCTACGGCTAACCGGATAGACCAACTCATACACAAGTGAGATGTGTCCAATCACATTGTCCACAGGGGTTCTCTTCAGAGAACGAAGTATCGCATGCCCATCCCTGAAGGCCTGCATGACCTCCGGTGTGACCGCAGCCTGCTCCAGCTCCTCTGTGGATACATTATAGATTTCCTCCAGTGTATATTCCGTATTGACTCTAATAATATCAATCTTATCTGCATCACGCAGAATATTACAGAATATCTGTTCTCGTTCACTCAATCCTTCCGGAATACGATAAGCACTGTGCGCACGTATTGCCGTCTCCAGCAAAGCGTCCTCTGATGTATCCTCCACATAATCTCTGATATGTCCCTCACGAAACAAAATGTCTGCCCCGAAGCCTGCATGATCTACGGATATGGAGTCCTGAAAGGTTCCATAGCGTCTGACCTGCTCAAACCTCCCCACATCATGCAGCAGTCCCAGCAGCCATGCCGTATCTACATCCTCCTGCAGCAGTCCGATTTCTTGTGCAATCTGTTCGCACAACCTGCTGACCCTGTTTGTATGCTCCATCTTCAGTCTGATTTTATTCTCGCTCACATCATAATGTGAGATATATTCCGAAAACGCTTTCGTTGCTCTTGCTCTGTCAACTCTCATCTTATGCCTTCCTGCTGTCTTGATTTTCTCCCATTATATCGGTTTTCAGTTGCATTATCAACTTTTTTCAACGATCCTTCACACTTCTGTCACACTCGCAAAAAAGCCCCGAAAATACTGTGATCTGCAGTTCACACAAGTACCCTCGGAGCTATGATCCATATACAGTTTATAGTTTCTGACAGAATTCTATTTTTTCATGGTTCGGCCCCATAATGGTAAAATAACGGATGCCGCGCTCCCAAAAGGGAAGGTGCTGTATCTCCTGATCCAATAGGATGCATTCTATTTTGCAAATATATGCATATGCCAGACTGATATCCGTAACATCAATGCAGATATGGTCTACAGGACCGGCTTCACGAATCACGCCTCTGCTTTCATACAATTCTATGATCAGACCGTTCAATTCCAAAAAAGCAACTCTGTCTTTCGTATCCGACAGCTGAGTTTCCATCTGTATGCAGAACCCCAGCTTCTTATAAAATTCCAAGGACTGTCTGTAGCAAGGTGTCGGTATTCCAATGTGCTGCAGCCCTGTGATTAAGTTTCTCATATCGAACTTCCCTTCGGGAACGTTTTTGTAATCCTTTGTTTAATATAGGAATCTATCACTTAATCATACAGATTGGGGGCAATACTCGGATCATCCATATTTTCGGCCGTATACCACTGACATCCTGTATCAACATCCTCAACAGGCTCACCCTTGGCTGCCTTCACTGCAAGTTCAACCGTCTTGCGACCCATGTTCAACGGGTCCTGTGTGATCGCTCCTGCAAGCTTTCCACTCTTGACTGCACCCTTGATCAGTGTCCCTGCATCAAATCCGACACCGATAATACCGTCAGGACCAACTTTTCCAAGATTCTCGTCCGCTGTAATCAATGCTTCGGCGGAATGTTGATTAGAACCATAGATTGCTACATATGCAGCATCGTTGATCATGTTCTGTGCATCCACAACCGAAAGTTCCATGGTAACCGATGCCGGAACCGCCACCTGAATGATCACGTCCGCTCCATCTGTTTTGTCCTCAAACTTCGCATGACCTTCTACAGAAACCGTTAATCCCTCTGCCTCGATCAATTTCTTCATTTTTTCTATAAAACCAAATCCACGGTTGAGTACAGATTCACCTGTTGCATCCTGTGAAAGAACACCGATCTTGCTGCCTGCAGCAAGCTTATCCTGAATCAGTTTGAAGGTTTCTTCGGCTGCAAGGACACCTGCTGCATAATTATCTGTGGAAGCACTTGCAAAAATAGCACCTTCCGGCGGGTTGGCTACACCTGAATCAAAGCCGATGATCGGGATGCCCGCATTCATTGCTGCCGTAATACCGTCCAGACATGCCTCTGTATCCAATGCTGCCAGTCCGATTGCAATCGGTGACTGATTGATTGCATTATTGAGCATCTGTACCTGATCTGCAATATCAGATTCTGTTGCTGGGCCTTCAAACTTCAACTCTACGCCCTGCTTTTCGGCTTCTTCCTGTGCCCCTTGGTACACAGCCTGCCAAAACTGATGCTGGAAGCCCTTGGATACCAGATAGACCAACTGACCATCTGTAGATACCTCCGCTTTTTCTGCCGGAACTGCTTCTTCGACCGGGGTTGCTTCCTCTACCACAGCCGTTTCTGCTGCGGGTGCCGCTTCCTCTGCTACCACCGGTGCTGTACTACCGCCGCAGCCCGCCAGTAACGCGGCCATCATAGCAGTTGCCAGAACCATGCTCATAACTTTTCTCTTCATTCTTCTTTCCTCCCAAATTAGTTTGCTGCAGACCCTGTCTGCGCTTTGATTGTTTCCTCTATATCCAAATCTCTTTAGAGATTCAAATATCCTTGTTTTCTGCCATCCCTCTAATTCTTGCTCCGTTTGTTAAACACATCCACAAAGACTGCAAAAATCAGTACAATGCCGGTAAAAAACTGCTGCCAATAGTTCATCAGTCCGATGAATGGAAGTCCCGTCTTGAGGACTGCCATAATATACACACCTATGATGGTTCCCGCGATTGTACCAACGCCGCCCGACATGGAGGTTCCACCGATCACAACAGATGCAATCGCATCCATTTCAAAGCCGGAGCCGTTCCCTGGAAGTAGTGTGGAGTAAATTGCTGCATATGCCAAACCAGCAATTCCGGCAAACATACCAGAAAATACGTATGCTAACATCTGATACCTTGCCACATTGACACCGGAAAGTCTGGTGGCCTCCTTGTTACTGCCCAGTGCCAGTATGTAACGTCCGGTCTTCGTCTTGTTTAAAACAATGCTCATAATCACTGCACAGACGATCAGTAATATAAAGCCTGTTGGAATCAATAGCTGTGTGCCGTCCACTGACATAATGTTAATTTTAAAAATGTTTCTGAACCATCCACCCGGTTGATTGGACTGTGGCCATGTGATGCTCTGCGCAGCGGTAAATATTGATCCAATTGCCTTGGATACCATCATAGAACCCAAAGTTGCTACAAATGGTGGCAGACCCATTCTGGCTACCATAAACCCGTTCGCAAACCCGAATAGAATACCGATGGCAATTCCAATGAGCAGACATATACCCATTGGCACTCCGTTACGAACATACAATGTTCCTGCTATTAAAGAGGAGCATACCAAAACCGTTCCGATAGACAAGTCGATTCCTCCAGTAATGATTGCAAAGCAGATACCGATTGCCATAAATCCAATATAATAGGAAGCATCCAATATGCTGACAAAGGTCGTATACTGCCGGAATGACGGACTCGCCGCGCAGAAAAAAATGATCAGTATAAGCAGTGCCAGAATTGCTACAGTTCTTTGTGTTCCGATTGCCCTCACAATCGAATTGTGTTTCAAGGATAATTTTGTTTCTTTCATCTCTGTCTTCTCTCCTAACCTTTTTGTGTGGCAACATGCATGATTTTTTCCTGCGATGCTTCCTCTATCATAAATTCCCCTGTTTTCCTGCCCTCGCACATTACGACAATCCGATCACTCATACGGAGGATTTCCGGAAGTTCCGAGGAGATCATAATAATTGCCTTTCCCTCAGCAGCCAGTTCATTCATCAGATGATAAATTTCACTTTTAGCACCTACATCAATTCCTCTTGTCGGCTCATCAAAAATGAGAATATCACAGTTCCTCACAAGCCATTTTCCGATGACCACCTTTTGCTGATTGCCGCCTGACAGGTTGCCTACAGGAACGCCCACATTCGGAGCTTTGGTCCTGAGTCGGTTCACATATACCTGAGCAGCCTTATTTTCACGCTTCGTATCAATCAGACCTTTTTTCAAAAATCTTGTCAGCGATGCCATGGTCGTATTGACTGCAATGGACTTATCCAAGATCAGTCCATATCGCTTTCTGTCCTCTGACAAATAACCAATTCCAAATCGTACCGCATCCTTTGGTGATTTTATGTTAACCTTTTCTCCCCTAATGTAGATGTCTCCACTGTCTACTCTGTCGGCTCCGAATATCGCACGCGCCGTTTCTGTTCTGCCTGCTCCCATCAGCCCTGCAAATCCGAGAATTTCACCACGATGTAACTGAAAGCTGACATCCCGCACCATTTTACCTGCATTCAGATTTCTGACCTCAAGTGCAACCAGTGCATCCTCAGAAACATTGCTTTTCTGTTTTGGCTCTTCATAAATGACACGTCCGACCATCATATTGATGATATCCTCTTTCGTACAGTCATCGGAAATCAAAGTCCCGACATATTCTCCATCCCGCATCACCGTTACCCGGTCTGTTATGACTTTGATTTCATCCATGCGATGTGAAATATAAATGATACCGATGCCCTTTTCTTTCAAATCTCTGATAATTTTAAACAGTTCTTCAATCTCCGCTTCTGTCAAAGCCGCGGTCGGTTCATCAAATACAATGATCTTCGCTTCTCTTGAGATTGCCTTGGCGATTTCACACATCTGCTGCTTTCCGACCGTCAGATTGCCCATAATTCCTGCCGGATCGATGTCAATATTCAATCGACTGAATAACTTGGCTGCTTCTTCATTCATCTTTTTATCTTGAATCAGCTTTCCGCTCATCATTTCCCGTCCGATGAAGATGTTCTGTGCAACTGTCAGATGATTCATCATATTCAGTTCCTGATGAACGATGGAAATACCCGCCGCCTGCGATTCATGCGGATTTGTATATTCCACTTCCCTGTCCTCATACAAAATCGTACCTGAATCCTTTGAATAGATGCCTGTCAAAACCTTCATCAAGGTTGATTTTCCGGCTCCGTTCTCACCCATCAGCGCATGTACCTCTCCACGTTTCAATTCAAAATCCACCTGATTCAACGCATGTACTCCAATGAATGATTTATCTATTTTCTTCATTGATAATATAACTTCACTCACCTGCTCCACCTCTCTGTATTTTGTACAACACCTGCTTTTTTTGTTCTGGTATGATTATAGGATTTCTCTGAGAAATTCAGAATGGAATAACTTCTATAAAAGAGGAAAATAATTGCATGCTCAGATACAAAATCTTCCACGCAAAGTTAAAATAATTCCGATCACAAAAGGCAGGTACTGATTGAGAAAAAACACTCATTCGTCCCTGCCCTATACTGTTCTCTGCATTAAAATGGAAACAGTAGCTTTTGATTTTCAATTGTGTAGATATTATCAATATCAATCAGTGCCGTTCCTGAATTGATTACGGGTTCTGTCTGTTCACCATGCATAAGCTTCACAGCACTCTCTACACCGAGGAATCCCATATTCAGTGGCTTCTGAACTACCAGGCCCTCTATGACCCCTTCTGTCATCAACTGTATCGCTTCTGTAACATTATCAAATCCGATGATTGTTACCTGCTTCTCCAAACCCATATCCCGCACCGCCCGTGCACTTCCGATCGTTGAATGAAGATTGAGACCTGCCAGAAGGGTAATCCTTGGGTTTTCCTCCAACAGTTTTTTGGTTTCCCGATATGCTACATTATAATCCGCATTGCTGTAAAGCACGGTCGATACCTTGTCCTCATTGTCCTCAAGTCCGGCACGCACTCCCCGTTCACGCTCTATGGCCGTGGAAGATTCCTTGATATGTGAGACAATGGCGATTTCTCCGTCATCCTCCATATACTTGGTCATCCACTGTCCCATCTCCATGCCTGCCTGATAGCTGTCTGTACCGACAAAGCAATCCTGTATTTTCTCATCTAAATAGGAGTCCAGCAAGACGAGCCTGATTCCGTTTTCCTTAATCTTTCGTGCAGTCACGGTATTATTCTCATAATGCAGCGGTGCCAGTATGATGACATCAGGCTGCAGTGCAATTGCCTGTTCAATCAGTTCATTCTGGTACTCATATTCCAGTTCTGTTTCCGGTGCCATAACGGTCAAATCCACGTCATACTCCTTGGCCCCCATCCTCGCCCCTTCAATTGCTGAAGTCCAAAAATCATTGGAGCCCTCCCCCAGCTTAGGAATCAGTACCATCTTGATCTGTTTTGTTTCCTGATATGCTTTCGCGCGCACCTGGCATATGATTAGAACAGTCGCTGCTACCACAAAAAGTAGTCCCAGTGTCAGAAACAATTTTCTTTTCATACGTTTGTGCCTCCTTTTGGTATCCGTATCTTCACGATTGTACCTTCACCGACTGTACTCTCATAAGACAATCCGTAGCCGGCTCCGTAATACAACTGCAGCCTGTCCTGAATATTCGGTATACCGATACCGCTGCTGTTTTCCTCCTTTTGTTCAAACACATGTGCTAATACATCCGCAGGCATTCCGACACCATTGTCGGTCACACGCAGAATAATATCTTCCTGCCCTGCCGTTCTGTCGTACCCACCTGTAATCTGAATCAATCCCTTTTCTTCTCTGCATTTAATTCCATGATAAAGTGCATTTTCCACAAGTGGCTGCAATACAAGCTTCACAATCCTCTCATTCAGAATTTCTTCACCCACTGCAATGATAAAATCCATTTTGTCCTGATACCGCATTTTCTGTATTTCCAGATAAGTCTTTGTATATTCCAGTTCCCGTGCAATCGTAACAATTTCATCCGAATTTCCTATGGACTGTCTAAAGAAACGAGCTAGGGCTGCTGTCATCTCCACACTTTTTTCATTTTCTCCGACCTCTATCATCCATATGATAGAATCGAGTGTATTATATAGAAAATGTGGCTTGATCTGAGCCTGTAATGCGTTCATCTCACTCTGCCTTTTTTGACGCTGTTCCTCCACATTTTTGACCATCAATTGGTTGATCTGCTCTGTCATGCGATTGAAGGAATGATTCAAAGAAACGATTTCACTCTCGCTTGCCTGCATTTCGATCGGGACCAGATTACCGGATTGTGCTTCCTCCATCGTAATCTGAAGTCGCTTAATTGGTTTTGTAATCATACGTGAAAAGAAAAATGCCAGAAAAATGGCAAGAGCTATCAGAACTCCTGTAATACCCAAATAGGTCTGTTTGATCTGCGCTTCATCCTTCATCAGTTCGGACATATATGCAACCCCGACAACCGTCCAGCCGGTCTTGGCAGAACGGCTGATGGTATATAATTTCTTATCTCCCTGATAATCAACGACCAGATTTCCATCCTCCGCTGTCATGATTTCTCCTATCAGTTCAGACTTAATTCCGCTGATGATCAACTGTTGCTGAGGATGATATACAAGTTCTCCATCTTGATCAATGATATAAATATATCCCTTCTGCCCAAGACTGATAGATTCACAGAGTTCATCAATATCATAGTAATTCAGATCAATAAAAAACAGTCCCTGCTCCCCTGTCTGTTCTATGCTATGCAATGTTGAACTGAGCGTAACCACCCACCTGTAACGATCCTGAATAATATCCTGCACATGTGATGAGGACAGTATTAGCTTGCCATCCTGTTCAAGAGTTTCCTGAAACCACTTCATTTTTTCTTTTTGGGAATAAAAGTTTATATTCTGACCATCATTGAACAGATATTTCCCTGCATCAGACAAAATACCTATATTATAAATATCCGTCCGCGATGATAATATAGTACGGAACTGCTCTGCAATGCGATTTTGCAGCTGCTGCTCCTCCACCTGCGACAAATCCTTTGAAAATAGATAATCATATACATCCATATCATTCATGACCATCTCAGATATATTCTCCATATAGCTGATATAAGAATCAATATCCTGATTTACATGATCAACCAACTGCTTCGTGTAGTCATTGGAATTATCCAGAATACTTCTTTGTGTATATTGGATTGAAAAAATCAAGAAGAAAAGCAGTGCAACCAACACCAGCACAGTAAACAACAGTGTCATATGCATGCGGATGCTTCCAAAATACAGTTTCAAACGCTTCATGCATGCCTTCCTTTCATATATTCTGTCGGTGTAGTTCCAGTCGCTTTTTTAAATACGGCACTGAAATAATGTGCATCACTATATCCCACTGCCTCAGCAACCTCATAGCTCTTCATTCCGGTCAAATCAAAAAGTTCCTTTGCTTTGTCAACTCTTACACGAGTCAGGGCTTCTACAAAAGTCTCATCATGATATTCCTTAAAAACAGAACTGAAATAACTGACACTGATCGACAAATAATCACAGATTGTCTGTAGGGACAACTCGCTTCTGGCATAATGCTTTTCAATGTAATCCATTGCCATGGTCGCCTGCCGCCTTGCCGTACTGTCACGACTGCCATTCAAAGTATCCGATATCATAAGGCAAAACGAGAGCATTTTCTCTTCTGCCTCATGCAAATACTCACATTCCCCCAGCTTTGCAATCAGTTGATACTCCTCATGATACAATTCTTCATGATCAATTCCCGGAAGTTCCACGATTTCCATGACTGAAAGAACCAGATTCTGAAGCAGAAGAATAATACGATTCCTTTCCAAATGCTGCTCCCGCATCAACGCTGTAAGTTCATGAATATCCTTTTTGAGTTCCTCATCCAGATGCGCACGTATGGCCAGCATAATGCGTTCCCGCCAGACTGACGGCTCTATCCTGTTCTCATCTGATAATTTCTCAGATTCAAAATCTCCACTGTATAGGAAACAACTTTCCTGCATCAAAAAGCGGTAGTTCATGACTCTTTCCGCCTCCTCACGAGAAGCCGCGATTCCCATAAGTCCCTCCTGCTCCGAGCCCATATACACGGAAGCCTGTATATGGTACTCCTGTTGTAGCACATGCCAAATACGTTCACAGCACTCCATAGCCTCATACATAAATCCGTGACGCTTGTTCCCATAAAAAATCACATAAACCGACTCATCGGCTCCTCGAAACACACATCCCTCTGCCATTTTTTCCACAACATCCCTTACAGACTGCAGAAGGGTGTCATTTTGATCCGGAATCATCTGTTCTACTACGCAGTTTGCAACGGCATAATACCGCATATGAGTCGGAAAATCAAAGGCTGCCGCCTCTTCTCGATATTCTTGATCGCTGCTCCGGCCACTGAGCAGCTTCATCAGAAACCGATTTCTCAAAATGACCTTATTTTCCATCAATTCTGATTTCATGGCAGACAGTTCACGTTCTTCTCGATTTTCTGCATCCAGCGCCTTTTTGACATGATTCAGTGTCTCTATCATTTCCTTTGCCGTAATCGGCTTGATAATATAGGAAAACACCTGATAATGCAGTGCCCGCCTGGCATAATCAAATTCGTCATAACAGCTGATGATGATTGTCTTCGTCTTTGGGCAATGCTCATGAATATATGCAGCAAGCTCCAGCCCATCCATATGAGGCATGCTGATATCCGTCAGAACAACATCAATCCTCTTCTGCTTCAGCAGTTCTACAGCCTGTCTTCCGTTTTCACATGTTCCGGCAAGCGTATAGCCCATATTATTCCATGGAATACGTGTACTGATCGATTCACGGATTACAGATTCATCGTCCACAACCAAAACCCGATACATGTCGTTCCTCCTCACCGATACATACAAAAATACCTATAGTATTAAACTACTATAGATATCAAAACGTGTCAATTTAGCACACTAGCACATTTTTGTGCATTCCCGTCTGCGTTTATTTTGGTACAATATTTTATTTTTTTCGTATAAAATGTTCCTGTGCTGCCACGTGTTTCGTGAATATCGGAATCAGAAGTGCCGTCACCACAACGGCGGCTGCAATCTGCACAGTCGAAGCCGCCACATATGGCTGCCATGCCGAGTCCATTGCACCGATGACTGCCGGAACCGCCACTGCATTTGCCCCAACAGCACTGGAGGCAACTGCTGCATAGCCGGGCCGCCCCCCAAGCAAACGGTCAAAAAGATAGGAAATGCCCATCCCCAGTACCAGAACAGCCAAGGTCAACAAGACACCTGCTGCACCGGCGCTCCAGATATCCTTCAGATCAATTCCGGCTCCCAGGGTAAATCCAATGAATGGCAGCAGCAATACCACTCCAGGGTCCAAAAACCTTCTTGCAGACATGCTGAGATTTCCAAGCAGCATACCTGCCATAATAGGAAGCAGAGCCGCCAAAACCGTAATCCAGGAAAAGGATGCCATACCCGCGGCTCCCAAAATTAAGATTGGAAAAAACGGTCCATTGTTAATCGTTATGATCGGAACCGCCGCTGCATCCTTTTCATCTCCGTACAGTGACATCAAGGAAAGATAAATGCTCCCATTCGTATTGGACACGGCACAGACGATTGCAAGCAGGCTCATACCCAGAAATTCAGTTTCTCCCAACAGCCTTCCAAGCAGTATGACCGCCAGCAGACCCGCCGCAAATTTGGATAACAGTAAAATACTGCCTCTTTTGGCAACCGCCCCAATCTCCCGCAGCTGCAGCCTGCTTCCGAGGCATACGAGCTGGATACCGAGTGCTGTCGCTGCTCCGGCAGCAGAAAAGGTTGCTGTCGTATACGAACCGATTTCCAATATCCACGGGCAAAAGGTATGAATGATGGCTCCCAAAAATAAAGGAACAATCATTAAGCCTGCGGGAATATTTCTAAAAACTTTTTTACAGCTTTCCATGAATGACATAGATGTTCTCCATCGCGAAACGTTTCGTTTTATCTCATTCTATGACGCAAGAAACGGTATGTCAAGGAGTTTCCCTCATCATACCGTTATCGCATCATACCGTTATCGATATACTGTTATCCATTAAATTTCTCTGCCATACACCTCAAGCTGGCTGAGCGCCGGAAAGGGTGACGGATCATCTGCTTTGATCAGCCGACAAAGTCTGACCCATTCAATCCGCTTTGACGGAAATGTGATAATATGCGCCTGATCTGATTGGTTGAGATCCCATACAATTTCCGAGTGATCGGAAAATTGCAGTGTCACCTGCTGCCACCAGTTATCATGTGGGAAGTCCGAACGTGTATACATGCGGATACAATCTGCCTCTACAATACGCCCAAACTCTACCTTCATCGCCGCATTTTCATCCCTGTTGATGCCCCAGGATTCGTAGGGCCACTCTCCATGTGAGTGATTTTCACGATTTCCGTTGATTGCATTTTTTGCTGCAAAAACCGACTCTCCCCGTGTCTCAACATTTGCTGAGGCATGCGGATAGCAGGTTCTGTTCTCATGTACATCATACCGGTTCAGACATAGATTCTGATAAGCCTTGATTTCCCCCTGTTCGGCACAACGCGCATACAGTAAATGCTTTTCTCCACTGAAGCTCTTTGGCGAATAGCAGACCTTCTTCTCCCCAAATGGTACGGGAAACTCCATACAGCTTCCATTCATATATACAAAAGAACTGCCGATTGCATCATCCAACTGTATCACATAATAACCGTTTTCACTGCATGTAAACAGGATCTTGTCTCCCTCTGCATAGGCCTCAGAATACACCAGCCCAACCTCATATTCTGACTGCCTTTCGGCAAGCACTCTCTGACCGGCTCCCTCTTCTTTCACTATCTTCAAACCCACTGCTGCCATCTCGTCACCTGCTTTCTTCTAATCTGCTCATGAAAATGATACACCACTCATAAGATTAAAACAGTGGTATTTTTTAGAACCCACTGCACTTTTTTTATTTTACGGTTATTTGAATCGTCGTCTGTAATGTCTGTTTTCCCTTCGCTATCTGATATTTCACCGCCGGTATTGCGACCTTCGGATACAGCAGATTCAGATTCGGATCGGCAAGGATGAGTTCTCCCTCACCCGGGTCCTCATCTGCGATCACCTTACAGGATGAATAGCAGTTCATAGCCTCTGCGCTGTTTTCACCGACAGCACTTTGAAACTCCACCGGCTCCGCAGAGCCTCTGTTCACAGCAAAACCACAGTCATATGCAATGCATGAGATACGGCTCTTGATCTTATGCATTCTGCTATGCCCGTTTTCATTTGGCGTAATGGTTGTCTCTACCTCAATTCCCGGATAAGGACTCCACCGCGACCACACACTTTTTTCGGTAAGCTTTCTCGCTTCACAGATTCTCCTTACATAGATATACCCATCAACTACAAAGGCCAGCATGCTGTCTGGCGCATTTTCATGCAGTTCATAGCAGGACTTAGCCATATTGATGCTAAATCTGGTATCATAGGCGAATTTTCCATACTTCGCTACAATCTGTCCATGTCCATTCGGGCTGTATACACCCGGTGTGTATGCTGTCGTATGTGTCCCATAATGCCACATCAGCATATCAGCCGACGGCATTGCACAGGCTGTTCCAATCAGGCTCGCCGGGTAGGCGGCTGCCTCTGCTTTCCAAAAAGGATGCTCATCCGGCAGCACTAGAAATGCAAAGGTCTTCATGCTCCAATAGGGAGAGCCGGGTGCATTATAACGTTCCGCCATGATGAGATTCGGATAACCATATCCGATGGTCAAAATTCCGTCTCTGTCGAAAATAGGCTTCTCCATCCAGTTTTGCAAATGCCGTACGATCAATCCCTTCATGATCTCCAGTGAGAAAGGATATACGTCAGCCAACAGGCATGCGCTGAAAAAGCTGACCTGTGAAAACCGATAGGTCAGGGAACGTCCAAACGGCAAAGCCTCTCCCGTCTCATCAAACCAATAAATGAACTGCTGTCCGAAGGTACGCGCACGTTCCTTATATAAGGCTGCGCGCTCCGGATCTTCCTGCTCCATCGTCCTTGCATAGACCAGACAATAAAAATGAATGGCAAACGAAATATAATAATCCTTTTGTCCTGAATCCCCGTCCTGATACCAACCGTCTCCAAGATAAAAGGTTTCCAGTCCTCTCAGATAATTTTCAAGCATTTCCTGACTGTATGCCTTGCCAACGCTTTTCATTGCAATATTGACAAGTACCGCAAACAGAATCCAGTTACACACCGGCAGTGGATGCTCATTGATTTTCAGCAGATAACCGGCCAGATTTTCCTTCTCTGCATCGGTTAGCGGATTCCACACGATCTCTGGTGCAAACAGAATTCCGTAGGAAATCGCTGCCATTTCAACAAATCGCTGGTCAAAATCGCTGCACTCTCCCCAGTATTCTGCATTTTCTGCATTCGTTCCCGCTGTGAGACCCCTGCGATAGATTTCTTCAAATTCTTTGTCTGTTCCACCGCCTGCCCAAAAGGGAACCAAGCCCCATAAGGGTCTTGAAAAGGCTTCCATCCATGTCGCATTTTGATCATAATGCGCCATCGTCACACCCAAGTCCAAGCGTGCCCTTCCCTCACTGTAATGTGGCTTCAACGGCTCTAAGAGTCTCAGCATCAACTGTTGAAAATCCTTCTTACCATGCAGCTGTATCTTGGCATTCTGCATTTCAGTTCCCTGCGTTTCAGTATTTTGCATCTTGGTATCCTGTACTTTCATTTAGCATCTCCTCATATAACCGCTCCTATTGCTGCCACCAACATCAGAAAGAACTCTGCTGTCCTTCTACCAATAGGGTTTCCAGTCCTTATGCAGCCTTGTCAATGCCTCCATATAAAAGTAGTCTCCCCACGAATTGCATTCATCCACTCCATAATGATTGCAGGTATTATAGGGGGAATGATTGGAATAGGTGCTGTGCAGCACCAGTCCGTTTGAAGTCTCCGGCTGTTTTACTGCATAACCATCATACAGGGATTTCATCAGTTTCTTCGCTGTTTCTGTATAAGCAAAGGCATCCTCTGCATTCATATACTTTGCCATTTCCAGCATTCCGCAGGCGGCAATGGCTGCACTCGAAGAATCCCGTGGCTGGTCATCTCCATCCGTAAAACACAGATCCCAGAACGGAATCATATCCTGCGGCAGATGTTCCAGAAAATACGCCGTCACCCGCTTGAATAACGTAATATATTCTTCCCGCTTCGTATAGCGGTACGCCAGAGCACAGCCGTAAATTCCCCATGCCTGCCCTCTTGCCCATGCGGAGCCATCCCGATATCCCTGACAGGTCGCACCATGATCCGGTGCTCCGGTCTTCATATCAAAGAAAAATGTATGCCACGTAGAAGCATCCTCGCGCACTACATTGGCCAGAGCTGTATGGATATGCTTTTCCGCAATCTCTCGGTACTTTGTCTCACCTGTCTCTTCACCTGCCCAATATAACAGCGGCAAATTCAGCAGGCAGTCAATGATCAGTCGGTAATTCTCCGGCGCATCCATTGGCCCCCATGCCTGAATAAATTCTCCTATCGGATGATATCTTGTGATCAACTGGTCAGCCGCTGCAATCGCAGCTTCCCTGCCAGCCTGACTTCCCACCAGTTTATAGCCCGCCACACAGGACGGGGAATACAAAAATCCCATATCATGATGATCGACTGCAATCTTTTTCCCTATTCTTTCTGTAAAGGAATCAATCTGTATCTCTGCGGCTTCCCTGAGCAGTTCCAAATGGCTGAATTCATAAGCCAGCCATATCTCTCCTGTCCAGAAGCCCGTTGTCCACTCCACATTCTCAATCGGCTTATAAAAACCATTCTCACTATAAGCATTCTGAAATGCATAAGTAAACTCGTCCAGATTTCGCACCACCTGTTCCACGCAGAAATCCAGTGCGTCTTTGATCTCTTTTGAGCTGATCATTTTTTTATTTTCAAACATATCTGAATCATTCCTCCTGAAGCCAAATACAAACTTTCTGTCTTAATTGATCGTATAAACTACCCCTTAATTCCCGTTGATGCCACGCCTTCCACAAAGTATTTCTGCAGACACAGGAACACGATCAGTACCGGAATCAGTGACAAGATGGATCCTGCCATAATCAGACCATAATCTGAAGAATACTGGCTGATGAACATTTTAAGCCCTAACTGAATCGTCTTCTTGGCTTCTGTCTTTAAATAGATCAACGGTCCCAAATAGTCATTCCAGGTTGCCACAAAGGTAAAGATCGTCAGCGTTGACAAGGCAGGCTTTGACAGCGGAAGCATGATTCTTGCATAAATCTGATATTCGTTCATACCGTCAATACGCGCCGCCTCGCATAGATCATCCGGAATATCCTCATAAAACTGCTTCATCATAAATACACCAAAGGCTGAAAATGCCTGTAAACAGATGATGGCTGTCAGCTTGTCATTCAGTCCGAAGCCTCTCATCATGATGAACTGCGGAACCATGTATACCTGCCACGGCATTGCAATGGTTGCAATGTAAGCAAGGAACAGCCCATTCTTATATTTGAAGTGCAGCTTGGCAAAGGAATATGCGGCAAAGCTGCTCGTCAATAATTGCAGACAGGTCACTACGATTGTCAGAAATACCGTATTCTCCACAAATTTTAAAAAAGGTATTTTCGTCCAGATTTTGACGTAATTATCCCATTTCGGTGCTGTCGGAATGAACACAAACGGGTCCATTCGGAATACCTCACGATCCGGCTTGATAGCTGCTGAAAACATCCATAAAAACGGGATCAGCATACATGCTGCAATGATGATTAATATGATATATACAATTACCTTAGACATGATTGCTTTTTTCTTAGCTGATTTCATAGTCCTGCTTCTCCTCTCAACTCTTCTCATACTTTGCCTGTCCGCGGAACTGGATCAGCGTAACCACCAGAACCATTACGAACAGTACCATTGACACTGCACTGGAATAGCCAAGCTTCCAGTCAATAAATGCCTTCTGGTAGATGTAGTAGACCAGAACTGTTCCTGACGGTGTCAGCTCTCCACTGCCGCCTCCGGCGAGCATGATTGCTATGTCGTATACCTTGAAACAGTTTATCGTTAACATCACTACCACAAAGAAGGTTGTGGAGCGTAACTGCGGCCAGGTGATATATCTGAACTTCTGCCATACTCCTGCACCATCCAAACTGCCTGCCTCATACAGCTCCGCAGAGATGCCCTGCAGTCCTGCCAGATAAATGACCATGTAATAGCCCATATACTTCCACACGCTGAATAGAATCATGGATAAGATGACAAGTGAACCCGTAAACCATTGCGGCAGACTCTCCATCGGCACATGGAATACATTATAGAGAATGTTGTTGATCGGGCCCTTAGATGGGTGAAACAGCATTTTCCATACTGCCGTTACCGCTACCAGAGATGCCACATAAGGGAAAAATGATAATGTTCTGAAGATTCCCCGTCCGAATACCTTCTGATTCAGAATGATGGCAAGTGCCAACGATGCGATCATCGTCAAGGGCACTGTTCCGACACAATAGATGATCGTATTTTTGAGAGCTGCCAGGAAAAAGGTATCTGACCACAATGCCTTAAAATTCTCCAGTCCCACAAATTCAATCGGATTGCTCCCATCCCATTGCAGAAATGCAAGCGCAAACGCAAATACGATCGGTATCAGTGTAAACACCGCAAATCCTATAAAGTTCGGAGCAATGAAGGAATACGCCACCAAATCCCGCTTTCCTTCTCTGCTCATCAGCTTTCCTGACTTCAAATGAGATATTTTTCTATGTAAAGTGTCAACCCTGACACTCATCTTTCGTTTTTGTTCAGAATCCTTTTCGGTACTGATGGTTCTGATCAGTTGATCGAGTTCCATCTGCATTTCCTGTATTTTGCTTAACTTTTCTTCACTGATTGGTTTCACATTTTCCATAACACCAGTCTCCTGTTTTGCTGATTTTACAGATTGAGCCGGCTTAATCATGCCGGCCCATCTGCAAACTGTTTCGCTGATTTGTTTATTTACCTAAAATCTTACCTACTTCATCGTTCATTGCTGCAATTCCTTCATCAACAGTCATCTCGCCTGACATGATGCTTCCATGATAAGAATCCAGTACAGAGTTGATCTCTGATACATTTTCTGCATATGGTACTTCCAAATACAGATTAGATACATTCAATGCTTCCTTACTTTCAGCATCTGCCGGGAAGCCTTCCAGTGATGTGATGATGTTTGCAACTTCATCTGTCATGATTGCAGGGAAGTTACCTGTCTCAGCCATAACCTTGGCACCTTCTGCACCGCTTACCCAGTTTACGAAATCAAATGCTGCATCCTGCTGTGCTGATGCGCTTGTAACTGCCAGACCTGTAATCGTACCAAGTGTAGAACCTGCTTCTACGCCGTCTGCATGAGGATATTTTACGATACCCCAGTTGCCGCAGAGTGCCGGATCATATTCGCCGCCTTCTTTGAGCTGTGTCAGCATTGTTGCGATGAACCATGAACCCATATTCATCATTGCTACATCGCCGCCTGAAAATGCTGCTGAATAGTGAAGTTCTTCTGTCTTCAGATCTGTATACTTTCTGCAGATACCATCAGCTTCTTCATTCAGAACCATTTCATAATAAGGCTTGAAGAAATCATATTCACCGTCTAAGATTGTGTGTTTTCCATCAAGTACACCGAAAAGCTGAACTGCTGATCTCCATGTATGATAGTGTGCACCATATACCTGTGAGCCAAAGGTTGTATCGGTCATTTCTCTTGCAAGTGCATCATACTGATCAAAGGTCATGTCATTGGTCGGATATGCAACGCCTGCTGCATCAAATAAATCCTTGTTGTAGAACAGCACCCAGAAGTCATTTCTGAAAGGAAGTTCATACAGCTTGCCGTCTACAGTTACCTGATCGGTTGCTCCTGAATACTGTGCAAGGTCAATGCCTGCGCCGCTGATGTAATCATCCAAAGGAATGATTGCATTCTTCTGTACCAGTGTTGCGTAGCCCGGTACATCCTTGATCGTAACAACATCGAAGTCTGAACCGCTGCCTGATAACTCTGTTGCAAGTACCGTCATATAATCGGTAGAACCAAGGTCAACCATCTCAATGGTAACATTCGGATTTGCTGCCTGATAAGCATCTACGATTGCCTGCCAGTAAGCTGTTGTGTCTTTGTCCCAGATAGCCCATTTGAGTGTCACTGCCTCTGCTGCAGGCTCCTCTGCCGGTGCCTCTTCTGCTGCCGGTGCTTCGGTTGCTTCTGCTGCCGGAGCCTCTGTTGCCTCTGCCGCAGGTGCTTCTGCTGCCGGCTTACTGCCACAGCCTGCCAGCAAGGTTGCTACCATAGCTGTTGAAAGTAAAATACTGAGTAATTTCTTTTTCACGATATACCCTCCTAAATAATTTGATGACGAATCCGAACCATTTCGAACTCTGTAATCAGTATAAAAAATTTGCTCCGATTGCTGAATGGAAATTTTTAATATTTCATTCAAATTTTATGCGGCTTCGGCTTGATACTCTGCACCACCCCGCTTCAAAACATGCAATATTTTATAAATTCATGCAATATTTTATTGTCCTGTGGACATCCGCCGCGTTTCTTCCTATAATTAAGGGTATCTCACTTCGTGAGAACTCTCCCTTAATAGGATAATTATAACATGAATAAGAAAACATCCAACCGCATCCAAAAAAGAATACTGTTAATCACTGTTTCCGTCATCCTTACCATGGGAATCATCATTGCGGGAATCAGCTCCTACATCTACAGCCAGTACCTGCAGAATTCCCTTCTGCAGTCTACGGAAAACAATCTGCGCTTTTTGGTCGAATCCATGGAAAATAATCTTTCCAATGTCACACAGCTGACCCGCTGGTGCCAGACCAATAAAACCATTTCTGAGTATGTAGAAGCAGGCAATGACGGAGATTCCCTGCTTGCACTTTCTGCCCATGAACGACTGACCGAACAGTATCAGAGCAGTGGTGCCTCCAACTATATTCACCGCGCTATCATTGCCAATCACAAGGGCGATTATATTCAGATTGTGTCCTCTTCCTATTCCAGCACCGTCAATGTCGCAGAGGCGGCACCCGAGCAGGACTATTTCGAGACGCTTCTGAACAGCCACGGCTATAATTTTTCCTACGGTATCCTTCCCGATTCCTTTTATCGCGGCAATGCCAAGGATATCATACCGATCGTCCGACCGATCATGTACAAATACAACTCCACTCAAGGCGGCTGGGTACTGCTGCAATTGAGTACCGATATCTTTGCTGCACCGATTCGCGGGTACAATCTGGCAGATGACAGTGCGCTGTACCTGACGCTCGGACAGCATACTTACTTATATGATCACGGAAGCTTTCTGCCTCTCGACACTGACAGCTATAAAATCATAGCCGACAAATCTGATAATCTGCGTACCAGTGGTGCACATGCAACTGAGATCAAGACAATAGATGACAGACATCTCCTGCTGGTATCCAGACCACTCAGCGTAGAGGGCTGCTATGTATCACAGACCATTTCGGCACAGGAGCTTTCTGCACAGCAAAGCATCTATATCTATCTTCTGCTCATTATCATTTCTGCCATTCTGCTGATCTGGGGCATGCTGTTTGTCCTGCTGAACCGTACGATCAGCAAGCCTGTGCTGAAAATTCGTGATAAGATGAACCGCATATCCTCCGGAGATTTTTCGAGGGACACCTCGATTGAATGGAATCATGAGCTTGGTGACATTGGGCGCGGCATCAATGATCTTTCTGAAAATGTCGTCACTCTGATGAACACACGTATTGAAGATGAAAAGAAAAAGCAGGAACTGGAATATCAGGTTTTACAGAGTCAGATCAACCCACACTTTCTATATAATACACTCAACTCCATCAAGTGGATGGCTGTAACACAAGGTTCTACAGGTATTGCAGAGATGACCACCGCTTTGTCCCGGCTTCTGAAAAGTATTTCCAAAGGAACCGGCGGTATCATTTCTCTCAAGGAAGAGATTGCTCTGCTTGACGATTATTTTACCATTCAGCAATATCGCTATGGTGGTGCGATTACAATGGATTATGAGATAGAGGATGAGACCCTGATGCAAGCCGATATACTTCGTTTTACGATGCAGCCACTCGTAGAAAACGCCATTTTCCACGGCATAGAGCCTAAGGGTGCATCCGGTACCATCCACATTCATATCTTTCAAAACACAGAAAACCAAATACAAATTGACATCATTGATAATGGCGTCGGCATGAGTGAGGAAACCATCCGGAATTTATTCACAGAAAAGCAAAGCGATTCCTCCAAGCTGTTTAAGGAAATCGGCATCAGCAACGTACACAAACGACTGCAATATGAATTCGGTCCGGCATACGGGCTTCGCATTACAAGCGAGCTCGGCATCTCCACGACCATGACCATACTCATACCCAATCAAAGAATTTCAGATAACGGTATTTCAGATGTTGATTCAGAAGGAGGTACACATGTATAAACTTTTAATCGTAGACGATGAACCTCTGGTTCAGGTCGGTATCAAGTCCATGCTCCAATGGGACGAACTGGACATATCCATCGTCGGTACGGCAACCAACGGTGAAATTGCTTATGAGATGATTGAAAAGCACCTCCCCGATATTGTCATTGCCGACATCAAAATGCCACTCATGAGCGGTTTGGAGCTTGCCCGTAAATGTAGAGAAACCATGGGACGTTTTCCCTGTTTCATCATCCTGACCAGCTATGAAGAATTTGACTTTGTCAAGGAAGCCATCAAATATCAGGTGGTCGATTATCTTGTAAAGCTGGAGCTGACTCCGGAAATGCTCACCGGCTCGGTACAAAAGGCCATTGCATACGTCAACGAGCATCGGCTTGCCGACCGCAGCTCTGCCGCCGACCATAATGAGATTCATCTGTTCAAAGAAAAATTCTATATTCGGCTGCTTCACAACCTGTTTGAGTCAGAAGAACAGTTTTCCATGCAATGCCATGAGCTTGAACTTGCCTTTGACCACGATGCCTACATCTGCTGCTATATGGAAATCTGTGGTAAACACATCGACTCACTGGCCACCGGAGAACAGATGAATCTATACAACAGCTCCCTTCAAATGGTGCAGGAAATTGCTTCAAAATATATCCCCTGTCAGGTCGTATCACTGGATCTGAAGCACTTTGTCATCATCTTTTTTATGAATCAGAAGCAGGCAGCAGACAGCAGCCTTGCCATTACCGAAGCACTGACACATACCTTTACGATGATTCATAATTACTATAATGTTACGATCCTTGCGGGCATTGGTCCCACTGTAACTGATCCAATGAACATCACCTATTCCTATACGGATGCCAGACAGACCTTTTCCAATGCTTCCACAGAGCTTCCATTGGTCTTTTATGACAATGTTGTTAATACACCGAAGGCTCCCACTCTGTTTAACATGGCACTTTTTCGGGATGATCTGCGCAAAGCCTTTGATGAATATGATGCCGATGCGCTGCATGAAATCATCACAACCATCATTGAGCTTTTTGAAGCCCATCCCACCCATACAGTTCAGGCATTTGATGCCGCCAGCAATCTTCTGTACCTGTCCATCACACTTTTGGCCGATGGTGAGGAAACCTTGACAGAGATTTTTGCCAATGAACCAAACGGCTACCGTTCTCTCTATGGGCTGACCTCTGTAAATCAGATTGCGAACTGGCTGGCTCTCTTCCGCGATGGCTTGTGTGACTTCTTCTGTCTGCATAACAAGGACTATAAAAATCATATCGTTGTCAGTGTCAAGAAATACATCAATTCACATATCGAAGAAAAACTGACTCTCAATGATGTCGCTGCCATCTTTGGTATCAGCGCCAATTATCTGAGTCTGCTCTTTAAGAAAAACAGTGAAATCGGATTTAATGATTATATCACCCAGGCCAAGATAGATGCCGCCAAACGCCTGATGGAAAATGATCATCTGAAGGTGTATGAAATCGCCGACAAGCTTGGTTATGAGAGTGCTTTTTATTTTAGCAAGGTTTTCAAAAAAGTTGAGGGGGTATCTCCACGTGAGTACATTAATCAGAGATTGTAGCTATCAGATTGCTTCCAAATACGAGCCTTTTCCACCTGCAAGCCAACATGAAAAATGGGAACTGCTTCCGACAGCGTTGCAAAAAAAACTGCTGCTTTCCGGAAACAGGTTTCTGCAATACTCCTATCCACATATACAGGCAACAGACTTTATGACATTTTCCAGAACCGGAAACCGAACTGCGTTTGAGGAATTGTATTTTGCAAAACGCCGTGCTCTGAATGCCATTGTACTGGCAGAATGTGTCGAGCATCAAGGAACATACATGGATGATATCATCAACGGCATCTATTCCATCTGTGAAGAAACAGCCTGGCAGCTTCCTGCACACAACAGCTATATTCGGGATACGCCGCAACTGCTGCTGCCGGATGTGACCTCTCCTGTACTGGATCTCTTTGCCTGTGAAACGGGTGCATTGCTTGCCACGGTTTATGCGCTGCTAAATGTCGAACTGGAACAAATCAGTCCGTTCATAAACACCTGTATTCTGAAGGAAATCCGTGAGCGCATCATCGAGCCTTATCTGAGCAGACATTTCTGGTGGATGGGAAAGGAAGCTGAACCAATGTGCAACTGGACGGTCTGGTGCACCCAGAATGTATTACTGACCGCATTTCTGACACCACAGGAGCCGGCTGTGCAGAATGCAGTCATGAAACAGGCCTGCTACAGTCTTGACTGCTTTTTAAAGGACTATGGAGATGACGGCTGCTGTGAGGAGGGTGCGCAATACTATCGTCATGCAGGACTGTGCCTGCTTGGTGCACTTGATATTATGAATGCTGTGACAGATGGTGCCTTTGCCCATTTGTTTGAGCATGAGAAAATCAGAAACATTGCCCTATACATCTTGAATGTTCATATTGCCGGCCCCTATTATGCCAATTTTGCCGACTGCTCTCCCATAGCGGGTCGTGCCGGCGTACGGGAATATCTCTTTGGAAAAAGGATTCACGATGAGGATCTGATGCTGTTTGCCGCATCTGATTTTGCAGCTTCTAAGGAAGCTGAGCAATTACTTCTGAATGAAATCAATCTGTTCTATCGGCTGCAAAATACCTTTCTCTATACAGAGCTGTTAGACTATGCGCAGAATGCTCTGCAACCATGTGAAAAGCAGGGACTAAAGCCTCCGGTTTTCCGTCACCGCAGTTTGTACTATGAAAGCATCGGACTCTTTCTGGTACGCAGTGAGCAATGGGCACTTGCCGCCAAAGCCGGCTGCAATGATGACAGCCACAACCACAATGACACCGGCAGCTTTATCATTTATAAGGATGCAAAGCCCTTTGTCATTGATATTGGAGTCGAGAGCTATACCAAGAAAACCTTTTCTCCCGAGCGATACGAAATATGGACGATGCAGTCTGCCTTTCACAATCTGCCGACCTTTCTGATATCACCGGACAACACTGCTGCACCGTCTGCTTCTTCTGAAAACGCTGCACCAGAATCAAATATTGAAATCATGCAGTGTGCAGGTGCCGCATATCGGGCAAAGGTGAATCAGGTCGATATCTGTCCCGATGGTATTTCTGTCATCTGCATGGATATTGCTGATTGCTACCCGCCAGAAGCACAACTGAAAAGCTATGAGCGAACCATCACCTTTTCAAAGGAGCAGGGCATTACGATTCAGGATTCTTATTGCGGAGAGCTGAACTGTTATATCAGTCTGATGCTGTATGAAAGACCGCTCATCACTGACCGGCACATACAAGTCGGCAGCCTTGGCACGATGACCGTATCAAAAGGATGCACCTGCGTTGCAGAGTGCATCCCCATCACAGATGTGCGCCTGAAAACTGCCTGGGAGCACGACATCTATCGTGTTAAAATTTATCCTCCTGAAAGAGAAATGAAACTGTGGATTTCCTAAATGTCCTTGATCTGCATTTCAAATGCATCAAGTACATATTCCTTTTTCCCTTGTTCCGTCAGAACTGATGTGATAATCTGATGCTCACAGTGATTCATCACCACCAACTGACCGCATTGGGGGTAATAAGCACATTCCGCATCTGCACAGTCTGTCAGATAGTATTGTGTCGTAGACAAACCTGCACCATATAGCAGCAGGTTCAACAGCATACGTGTATTGGCATTCGTCAATTCAAAACCGCCTAGATAGATGCCCTTTCCTTTGCCAAATTCATGGAGAGTTGCTGCTATCCTGCCATCCTCTTCGGCAAGCACCTGCGCAGTTCCATCCGTTAAATAGATCCATTCCCTGCCCTTCACTGTGGCTCCCTCCGGGAAAAGATGTTTTCTCGCATTATGATCGATCTCATATTCCCATTTTCCATGACATACTCCCCAGCCCATTGACTGCCATACACCAATCAATATGTAGGATACAAGCCACCAGGTATCATCCTGTAAAAACGGAATCGGACTGGAACCCATATTCTGAATCAGCACATTCACAACACCGCTGCTCACACTAAATAACTGATAACCCAAAGCACCTATGATGACCCAGGACAAAAAATGTGGCAGATAGAGCAATGTCTGTGAAACCCTTTTGAACCATTTACATTTAATCTCATTTAAGATCAAAGCTAAAATGATCGGCATCGGAAAACTGAATATCAAATCCAGGATGTTCAGCAAAAGAGTGTTCTTAACGGCCTTACCAAAATCCCGATGTGCAAAAATCTTCTCAAAAACACGAAAGCCTACCCATTTGCTGTCTGCAAATCCCTTCGCTACCTTATAATCCTTAAAGGCAATCACCAGCCCTGAATATGCCGCATACTTAAAAATCAGAATGAACAACAACGGCAATACCATCAACAGATATAACTGCCAGTTTTTCTTCATGTATAATCGAAAACTCTCTTTTCGCATACTCTTCTCTCTCCGTTTCATTTGATTTGTGGTTTTGCTTACTATATAATAATAAATAGCAGAGATTCTACCCTGCTGTCATGGTTGCAACTGAGTGAAGATCAAGAACTATGGTTAGTATAGCATCCGGTTCTTTCGGTTTCTTATTCAATCTTGCAGATTTTGATTCATTTTCAAACTATATTGCACTTATTTTCATCTCTTTAAAGGAGCCATAGAATGAATAAAATCACTTTTTTCGCTAAAACTGATGGTATTTCCATAGAACAAATGGTTCGCTTTGAACAATTTAATATGAAAACAAAACATTTTCATAATCAATATGAAATATTTTATATCATAGAAGGCGAGCGGCAGTTCTTCTTCAACAACAGGCAATATCAGGCGAAATCCGGTGATCTGATTCTGATTGACACGAATCAAATCCATATGACACAGTCTGTATCCTCCGACGATCATGGCTATAACCGTGTCATCCTTTATATTGATTATCAGAAGATGCAGGAATATGATGAAAAGTATTCTGATCTGCAGCTTATTCGTTTCTTTCACGAGAATTATGGAGTCTACCATCTGACAGAAGAACAACAACGACAGTTTCTGATGCTATACCATGATCTGCGTATCTTTTTGACAAAAAAAGAACGTAATTATAAAACCGGTGTTGAACTGAATGTTCTGGCCTGGCTGCACAAGATGACCAACCAATTATCTCGTAATGAAACCAATGTACCCGCCTCTCCTGACACAGCACGCTATAAAACCGCATATGCAGTTGCCGACTATCTGTCTGAAAACTGCGAAAAGAATATTTCTCTGGACGAGCTTGCCGAACACTTCTTTTTGAGCAAATACTATCTTTGCCGCATTTTTAAAGAAGTCACCGACTACAAAATTACCGAATATGTCAATATTCATCGCATCCGTAAAGCCGCCCGCCTGCTGGAGGATACCAGTTTGAGCATTTCTGACATTGCAACTCAGCTTGGCTTTGAGAGTCTGACGTATTTTGAAAAAACCTTTAAAACATACATGGTACTCTCTCCTCTAAAATACCGTAAATCGCTGAATTATCTGGCAACCTCGGAAGAGTTGAGTGTCTTGGATGACACATCTTTCCTGAAGCGCTGAGGTCCTGTCTCAGGCTGCCACAAAGGGATGTACCCGCATCGCAGAGTACACCCCCATGATTAATATATCCCTTAAACCACTTGGGCACCGGTTATCATGTCATGCCCGTTCAGACAATACTTCCCTCTCATATCTCTGTACCTCTGAGAACCAGTCCTCCTTCTCCGGAACATGATTGATCTTACAGAAATAGTTCCATACATCTCCGAATGGATACAGCTTCAATTCCTCCTGCAGCATCATAAGTTCTGTAAATTCTGAATCATTCTGGAGCTTTGCCAGTTTCTCATTTGGCTGCAGCAGTGCATACAGCAGCGCCTTTTGCATATTTCTCATGCCGACCACCCATGCAGAAATACGGTTGATGCTTGCATCAAAGAAATCAAGTCCGAGCAATACCCTGTCCATAGCATCGTTTCTAACAATTTCCTTTGCAATCTCCTTCGTCTCATCATCCAAAATGACCACATGGTCACTGTCCCAGCGAACTCCTCTCGTAACGTGCAGTGCAATCTGATCATTAAACAGCAGCATGGATGGAATCTTGTCCGATACCACCTCTGTCGGATGATAGTGCCCATTGTCCATCAGGCTTAAAATTCCATTGCGTGCGGCATAATTAACCGTAAATTCCGATGAGCCTACAGTGTAGGACTCCACACCGATTCCGAACACCTTAGACTCCAGTGCGACCAGCACCTTGCTTTTATCATAGTCCGCTGCAAGAATCTGATCTAAGGAATCCTTGAATCTTGCACGCGGCGCAGTGCGGTCTGCAGGAACGTCCTTATAGCCGTCCGGAATCCAGTAGTTCAGTTCACACGGCGTTCCAAGCTCTGTTGCGAAATATTCTGCAATCTTCAGACATACGATACCGTGACGAATCCAGAAGTCGCGCACCTCCTTGATCGGGCTGGAAAGTGTCAGTCCGTTCACTACCTTGTCATGAGAAAAGAAAGTCGGATTAAAGTCAATACCAAGTCCTCTTTCCTTCGCAAAATCAACCCATCTTCTGAAATGCTTTGGTTCCAGCTGATCCCTGTCCGCAAATTCGCCCGGCTCAAAAATTGCATAGCTTGCATGCAGATTCAGTCTGTGTTTTCCCGGAATCAGGCTGAGTGCTTCGTCAATGTCAGCCATCAGCTCCTCCGGCGTTGTAGCCTTGCCCGGATAATTTCCGGTCGTCTGAATGCCACCTGAAAGTGGACCTACATGATCGAATCCGACCACATCATCGCCCTGCCAGCAGTGCATGGAAATCGGGAATTTCTGAAGCTTTGCAAGGGCTGCCTCTGTATCCACACCGATTGCCTTGTAAATCTCTTTCGCTGACTCATACCGTTGTTCTGTTGTCATTTCTGTAACCTCCTGTTACTCGCATTTTTTCACTACCCAATCTCTTTCACTTCAAAGGAATCATAAATGCAGGCGCGTACAGCTTTTGCATCCTTGAATATCTGGTCTGCCAGCATCTGCGCCGCTATATTGCCGATTGCCGTTGCTTCCCCCGGTCCTGCATAGATTCGCTTGCCGGTCTTTTCCGCTGTCAAGCGATTCAGATACTCTGCATTGGCACCTCCGCCGACAATATAAATACTGCCGTATTGCTTCCCCGTAATGGCTTCTATTTCCTTCACCGTATCTGCATAGCTTTCTGCAAGTGACTGATAGATGACCGTTGCCAATTCTCCAATCGTTGCCGGAACCTGTTGGCTGCTGCGTTCACAGTAGCTTTTAATTTCATTCGTCATACTGTCAGGTGCCAGAAAGCACTTTGCATTTACATCCACTCTGCTCGGAAAATCTCTTGCCTCCTCAGCCAGCTCGCACAGCTGTGTAAAGGAATAACGATCCTCCAGTTCATGCCGCACCGACTGAATCATCCACAGACCCATAATATTTTTCAAAAATCTGAATCTATATTCATAGCCGCCTTCATTTGTAAAGTTCGCCTTCATCGCTTCCTTGGAGCAATCTGCCTCTTTGCTTTCTATCCCCATCAATGACCAGGTACCGGAACTGATGTATAAGAAGTCGTCCTCTTTTGCCGGTACGGCAAGCACCGCTGAACCGGTATCATGCGTTGCCGGCAAAAGCACTTCACAGTCAAAGCCGACTGCTTCTCGAACTTCCTGTGTGAATCTGCCAACGGGTGTTCCCGGTGCAGATAATGGTCTGAACATTCTCCTGGGATAGCCAAGGCGTTCTATTAATTCATAATCCCAATCCTTGCTTAATGGATTGACTAATTGAGTTGATGTCGCATTTGTATATTCCGATTTCTTCACTCCGGTCAGCAGAAAATTAAAATAGTCCGGCAGCATCAAAAAATCGGCCGCCCTTTGCAGCAGGAACGGCGTTTGCAGCTTCACTGACATCAACTGATAAATTGTATTGAATATCTGTTTTTGGATTCCGGTTCTCGCATACAACTCGTCCGGTGAAATGATCTCATAAACCCGATCATCCATTCCCACAGTCCGTTTATCACGATAGCCATAGGTTTCTCCAAGCACATGAGCTTTGCTGTCCAGCAGTACATAGTCCACAGCCCATGTATCAATCCCCATCGTTGCCGGAATTTTTCCAATCGCCTTGCACCGTTTAAGTCCCTCCTCTATTTCATGAAACAGCGCATATAAGTCCCAGCAAAGATGTCCATCCACCTTTTTCATACCATTATCAAAACGATACACCTCTTCCAAAACGATTTTTCCATCTTCAACACTCCCCAATATGTGTCGTCCGCTGGACGCTCCAATGTCAATCGCCAAATAGTATTGTTTCATTGTAATCCCCCTTACTCCTGTACTATACCATTCAGTGCCTTCACTCATACTATAATCGAAACAGCGCCAAAAAATAAGGGCGGCATTTGTATCGTTTACCGTCCTTATTTGCAGGATAAAAAAATGTATGTTATGCTACTTACAGTGAATGACATATCAGTAAAATCTGCAATTACGCAATGTGATTAGATAGGAGACAGTTTTGAATCAAAACCTGTTAAACACCTTAAAAAAGATAACCCCTGAGGAACAGAATATCCTTGATGGTAATACGGATATAGAAAAGAGTCTTTATTCCACAACGAAAGACTTTGTCATAGACAGCGGCAAGATGCTGGAGCGTGGTAAGCTAATCGATTTGCGTCCAAATACGCGGTTCGTCCACTTTCCCAAGCACAGACACAATTATGTGGAAATCATCTATATGTGCTCCGGTACGACAACTCATATCATCAACAACCAGACCGAAATCATCCTAAAATGCGGAGAACTGCTTTTCCTGAATCAAAATGCTTCACAGGAGATTCTGCCTGCCGGAGAAAATGATATTGCCATAAACTTTATCATTTTACCGGAATTTTTTGATGTATCCTTCTCCATGATGAAGGATGAAAATGTCCTGCGTGATTTTCTGATCGGCACACTGCGTCAGGATTACAGCATGGGGGATTATCTGCACTTTGAAGTTGCAGATATCCTGCCGGTTCAAAATCTGATTGAAAATATGATCTGGTCGCTTGTCAATAAACAGCCAAATCGACGCTACATCAATCAGACAACCATGGGACTGCTCTTTCTGCAGCTTGTCAATTACACTGATCGCATCAGCCAAAATGATCCTGCGCAGTATGAACAAAATCTTGTATTCACATGCTTGAAATACATTGAAGAAAACTACAAAACGGCCTCCCTGACAGAGCTTGCAGCATTTACTTCACTGCCAGCCTACCAGTTAAGCCGTTTGATCAAACAATATACACAATCCACCTTCAAAGAATTACTGCAGCAGAAACGCCTGAACCAAGCCGCCTTTCTGCTCTCTACCACAAAGCTGCCGGTAGAGCACATCATCGCTGCCGTAGGCTATGATAATACAAGCTACTTTCATCGCATCTTCCGCAATCGCTTTCTTATGACACCACGCACATACCGATGCACTGATCCGGAAGATTAGTATTTACAGACTCTTCTTCACAC